>JBEAXT010000106.1:0-9540 GCA_041159695.1 Pseudomonadota bacterium | reverse complement strand
AATCCACGGAGAGCGGTTTGCTGCCCGAGTGCCGGCGACTCGCCTCGAACTTGTCTCCGGTGGTCACATGCTGCCGCTCACGCAACCCGAACGCGTCGCGTATTTCATCCGCGATGCGTTGAATCGCAGCCTGACCTGAGCACAGCCATGAACTCTCGCAGCGGCCCTCAGCGTCTCGCTTTGCTCGCTGCGCTTTACACGCTCGCGATCGTCATCGGTGTCGGCAGCGCATGGCTCTGGCTTACCCGCGTCGGCATCTCGGGCGTCGACGCGGGCGCCTGGCGCGTCAATCTGCTCGCAGGCAGTCGAGATGCCGATGCCTACACCCGCGCGCGGATCGCTCTCGGCGCAGTACTCGCTCTCGATCGCAGCGAAACGCTGTACTACACCACCGATCGCGATGATTCGGGCGTGCCGCTACGGGCGGACTGCCGATATCGAATCGAGGGCACGCCGCCGCCCGCGCGTTGGTGGAGTGTCACCGCTTACGCCGACGATCACTTTCTTTTCGCCAATGATGCCAAGCGCTATAGCGTCAACGGAGAGACCGTGTCGCTCGACCCTGCCGGCCGCTTCAGCGCCACGATCGGACCACCTTCCGAAAAATCACTGAACGATACGGCATGGATCCCGACTTCCGGTCGCGGCGGCATGCGGTTGACGCTCAGGCTGTACGGGGCGGCTGAAGCCGTACAACGAGCCCCCAAATCGCTCGCGACCCCAAGCATCCGTCGAATCGGTGACTGTCCATGACCCTGCCAGGGAGATCCCAAACCTGGAGCTGGGCGCGGCATACGACCCTCGCCTTGCTGCTGGCCCTCGTGGCTCACGCCCTTACGGTTTGGGCCGTGCCGCGCGTCATCATGGATCGCATCATTGCCTTGGGCTCGACGGATGCCGTGATGGAGCGTTCGAACGGGGTATCGTTGCCTCCGCCGACCGACCACACGCAGCGCCGGATCGTGATGCCGAGCCCAGATTTGCTCTATGCCACCTGTTTCTTTGATGTATCTGAGTCTCCCGCGCGCGTGACGCTGCAAACGGACTACCCGAGATACTGGTCGATCGCCCTCTACGCCTCGACCTCTGATAATTTTTTTGTCGTGAACGATCGTAGCGCCCGTGACGGGCGTGTCGATCTGACGATCGTCGGCGCCCGTCACAGCACCGAAGCCTTCGCAGGGCAAAATGAATGGGCACGAAGGGTCGTCTCACCGACCCATCGCGGTATGCTGTTGATGCGGCTACTCGTCAATGATGACCCGAGTGTTCGCGCTGCAGCGGAAGCTGCAAGACGCAGCCTTCGCTGCTCTCGCTGAGTCCTGCTGTATCGCCAAGGGAGACTATTCGTGATCGACCGTGCTCGCTGGATTCTGCCGCTGATCGTTGCCGCGCTCGGCGGGCTCTCGACACCTGTGGCCGCCCAAGGAATTCAGCGTTCGCCCTGCGAAGCCGTCGAATCGGGCGACTTCAAACGCTACCGCGAACGCCAGCTCGCCACGCTCACAGCCGAGCAAACCGCTGCCTCGCGCCAAGGCCTGCCCGTCCGCGCCGTACGCGACCTCGACATCGACCTCGGCACAGCGCAGCAGTACGCCGCGCGAAATCGACCGGGCGTCCGTTGTGAACGCATCGTCTATGAGAGCGATGGACTCAAGATTCGTGGATTTCTTTGGACACCGGAAACGGCCCCTGTCGATCAAAAGCTTCCACTTATCATCTTCAATCGTGGCGGTACAGGTGATGACTCGAAGCTCCGACCCAATACGCAGTTTGGGTTCGAGCGGTTCGTTCGCGCCGGCTACGCGGTGATCGGCTCGCAATACCGTGGTAACGACGGCAGTGAAGGGGTCGACGAGCTCGGCGGCGCAGACGTCCGTGACGTGACGACGCTTGCCGCGCTCGCGCGCCAACTGCCGTTCGTCGATACGAACAACATCTTCGCCCTCGGTTATTCGCGAGGCGCGATGATGACGCTGTCGGCGCTGCGTGATGGCGCGACATTCAATGCCGTGGCACTCGTTGGACTTCCGTCGGATTTCAGGACTTCGGCATTCGACCGCCGGTTTTCACCGGCTTCGCCGGAGATGGCCTCAGCGCGAGCGCATCGATCAGCCCTACTTTGGGCCGATCGTCTCGATGCACCCATGTTGCTGCTTCAAGGCAGCGGAGATCCTCTGGTGTCGACGGCCGAACAGACCTTTCCGTTCGTCGCCCAACTTCAAAAACTGTCAAAGCGATACGAGCTCGTCGTGTACGACGGCGATAGTCACGGGCTCATCCTGAATGGCAACGACCGCGACACGCGGATTCTCAGCTGGTTTGAGCGCTTCCGTCTTTAGTACCGCACCTTGCGTGTGAACATCACGCCATAGGCGTACGGATCGATCTCGACGGTCCCCAGATCTGCGCCGTCCAACTTGGCGTCACTATCGATATCGAACCAACGTACGTTGAAATTGACCGCCCAGTTGTCGGTCAGTGCGACGTCCATCCCGATCTCCGCGGATAGACCAAACGATGAGTCGAGCTCGAGCTTCGATCCGGCTAAAGGACCGCTCGTCTTCTCCTCAAAAAACGTCGTGTAGTTGAGACCTGCACCCACATAGGGCTTGAAGGTTTGCGCATCAGGAGCGAAGTGCCATTGCGCAGAGAACGTCGGTGGTAGGTGACGCGTCTTACCAACGCGGGTTCCGCCGTCAACGAGTCGAATGTCGTGATTGAATGGCGCGGCGCCCAGCAGCTCGAACGCAACGTTATTGGTGAGAAAATACGTCGCGCTCAGCGTGAGACTCGTTCCCGAGTCGACGCTCACCACGGGGTGATTGTTACTCTTGGGATCGATCTGGTGCGCCCCGACGCGGAACAACCAATCGCCCTCGGTCGCCTCGACCCGCGCCGAGCTCAGGGTCATCATGGCGACGACCATCGCCGTACCGTATGCCATCTGCGGATTCATGAACTCTCCGACCACATTGCCTTGAAGGCGAGCAGGCTAGGTGCGCAGTCGGGGATCCGTCGGTGCGCGAGAGCACGCCGGAAACACAAAGAAAAGAATGGTGCCGGAAATAGGATTCGAACCTACGACCTACGCATTACGAATGCGCCGCTCTACCAACTGAGCTATTCCGGCGACCGGTCCCCGTCTTGGGCGGGGCCGCGAATCTTAAACGCGCCCCCCGGGGCCTTCAAGTCAAAGCTTTGCGGAGCTGCCGCCCGGTACGGTCGGGACGGGCACACGCAATTCCCGCGGCAACCCGAAAACTACGCTCTCCTCGCGGCCCGCGAGCTCGCGAGGCGACTCTGCGCCCCACCCCATCAGTTGATCAATGACCTCGCGAACGAGCACCTCCGGGGCGGACGCCCCCGCCGAGACCCCGATGCACTGCTTGCCGCCAAACCACTCGCGGCGCAGGTCGGCCGCACCATCGACGAGAAAGGCCGGGATCCCTGCGCGATGACCAAGCTCGACGAGCCGATTGGAATTGGAACTCGCTACCGAACCCACGACGACGAGTACATCACATTCGCGAAGTAAATCTTTGACCGCATCTTGTCGGTTCTGTGTGGCGTAGCAGATGTCTTCCTTACGCGGGCTTGCAAGTTCCGGGAAGCGCCGACGTAGCGTTTCGACAATCTCAGCGGTGTCATCCACCGAGAGCGTGGTCTGGGTGACGAAAGCCAAGTTCGCGGGATTTTCGACCTCGAGTGCCGCCGCGTCTTCGACCGACTCGACCAGATGAATCTCTCCACCGAACGAGGTGTCGAAACGTCCGAGCGTCCCCTCGACCTCCGGGTGTCCGTCGTGCCCGATCAGAATGACCTCGCGCGCCTCTTTCGCATAGCGGCGGACTTCCATGTGGACTTTGGTCACGAGCGGACAGGTGGCATCGAAAACCGTGAGCCCCCGGCGCTTCGCCTCGTCCTCCACGGCTTTCGAGACACCATGGGCCGAGAAGATGACCGTGGCACCATCCGGTACTTCGTGCAGCTCCTCGACGAACACCGCGCCCATCGTCCGCAAGCGCTCGACGACGTGGCGATTATGAACGACCTCATGCCGAACATAGATGGGCGCGCCGAACAGCGTGATCGCACGCTCGACGATGTCGATCGCACGATCGACGCCCGCACAGAACCCGCGCGGATTGGCGAGTACAATTTTCATTTGCTGCGTCTCCAGTCGAGCAGCGCGTCGTAGATCAGAAATACGGCACCGACGGTGATGGCGGCATCGGCGATATTGAACGCCGGAAAATACGCTTGCTGCCAGTGCACATGGATGAAATCGATCACGAACCCGTGCTCGAATCGGTCGATGACATTGCCAATGGCGCCTGAGAGTACCAATGCCAGCGCGAGCGCGAGCACCCGATCACGCCCGGCGTGCAAAGTGCGAAGCCAGATCACGAGCGCGACACTAACGACGACGGCCAAAATACTGAAGAACCATCGCTGCCAACCACCCGCGTCTGCCAGAAAGCTGAATGCCGCCCCCGGATTATGCAGCCGAGTGATATCGAGCCAAAAAAATACCGGGGTGAACTCGCCGAGCACGTAATGGGTTTCGATCCACGCCTTGCTCGCCTGATCGGCCACGATGAGCAGCACGGAGAGCCACAGCCAGCGCCAACCGCTCTCGCGCCAATGCACCGCAGCCAAGGCTTCCCGCAAGGATGATCCACTCATGCGTAACGACGCTCCTCTCCAGACCCTGCGACATTGACGACGCAGCGCCCACAAAGTTCAGGGTGATCCGCATGCTGGCCGACATCTTCGCGTCGATGCCAGCAACGCACGCATTTTGGCGCCGTCGTCGCTTTGACGCGCACCGTCGCAGACTTCACCGCGGCATCGACCACGACCCGAGCCGCCGATGTGATGAGGAAAAATCGCAGGTCATCACCGAGCGCACCATATCGTGCCGCGTCGGGCGACGGTACGGCGATCTCGACCTCCGCTTCGAGCGGCGAACCAATGTCTCCCGCCTCGCGCAAGCGCTCGAGCTCCCGCGTCACGTCGCCTCGAAGCGCGAGCAAAGCGTCCCAGTCGATGGTGTCTTCCGGTACCGCCGGCAACCGGTGCCACACTGAATGGAACACCGAAGCCTCGCGTCGACCCGGCAAGTGCGACCACACCTCCTCGGCCGTGAAAGACAGGACCGGGGCCAGCCAGCGCACCATCGCTTCGACGATGTGGTACATCGCCGTCTGTGCCGAGCGGCGCGCGTGACTTTTGGGCGGCGTCGTATAGAGACGATCTTTGAGCACATCCAAATAACAACCACCGAGCTCGACGACGCAGAACCCGTGCACCTTCTGATAAACGAGATGGAACTGGTAGTCGCGATAAGCCGCCACGACTTCCTCGTGCAAAACTCGTGCGCGACCCAGGGCCCAACGATCGAGAGCCACCATATCTTTGATTGGAACGGCATCGCTCGCCGGATCGAACCCAGCGAGATTACCCAGTAGGAAACGAACGGTATTTCGAATGCGGCGATAACTGTCCGACATGCGTTTGAGGATTTCGTCGGAGACGCTCATTTCGTTGGCGTAGTCGGTCGAAGCGACCCATAAGCGCAACACGTCGGCCCCGAGGCTCTGCATCACCTTCTGCGGCGCGATGACATTGCCGAGAGACTTCGACATCTTTCGACCCTTGTCATCCACCGTGAACCCGTGGGTCAGTACGCCCTTGTACGGTGCGCGTCGGTGCAACGCCTCCGACATCAAAAGTGACGAGTGGAACCAACCGCGGTGCTGATCGGAACCTTCGAGATACAGATCGACAGGCCCTTCGATCTCCGGTCGCTGCGCCGCGACGCACTCGAACGAAAGGCCCGAGTCCGCCCAAACGTCCATCACGTCGGTCACTTTGTCGTAGTGCGCGGCGTCGGCACCGAGGAGCTCGACGGGATCGAGCGCAAACCATGCCTCGATACCGCCCTGCTCCACTTTCGCTGCCGCACGATCGATGAGTGCGATCGTGTCCGGGTGTAGTTCACCGGTGCTTTTGTGCACGAAGAGCGGAATCGGCACGCCCCAGGTGCGCTGACGCGAGATACACCAATCCGGGCGATTCTCGATCATGCCCGTGATTCGTTGCTCGCCCCACGCGGGCGTCCAGGTGACGTGCTTGATGTCCTCAAGCGCGCCCGCGCGCAGCCCACGCTGATCCATGCTGATGAACCACTGCGGGGTTGCACGAAAGATCACCGGTGTCTTGTGGCGCCAGCAATGCGGATAGCTGTGACGGTACGGCGCGTGCTTGACGAGAGCGCCGCTCTCTTTCATCAACGAAATCAGCTTTTCACCGGCTTCATCGAGTTTGAGCCCGGCCACGAGCGGCGTACCGTCGATGAATCGACCGTCCCCGCCCACCGGGTTACGCACGGGAAGGCCATATTTTTGACCGACAGCAAAGTCTTCCTGACCGTGAGCCGGCGCCGTATGCACTGCGCCCGTGCCCGCATCGAGCGTGACGTGATCTCCCACGATCACCGGCACCTGACGATCGAGAAACGGATGCTCGAGCATCAAGCCCTCGAGCGCCGTACCCTTGAATCGCGCCATACTCTGCAGACTTGCGGCGTCGACCCCGTAGCGCGTCGCAACGGCCGCGAGCAAGTCGGCGGCCAGAACGACGCTGCGTGCCGCGAATTCGCCTTGCGCCGGTACATGGACGAGAACGTAGTCGATCTCCGGGCCCAGAGTGACCGCCTCGTTCGCCGGCAAAGTCCACGGCGTCGTCGTCCAGATCACGAGCGCAGGACGGAGCCCTTCGATCATGCGCTCCCCCGGGCGCAGCCCGATTCGAGCGCGTAAATCGTCGAGATCGACGACCTTGAACGCGACGTCGATCGCCGGCGAGGTTTTGTCTTCGTACTCGACTTCGGCCTCCGCAAGCGCCGAGCGACAATCGAGACACCAGTGCACCGGCTTGGCACCTTTGTAGAGATGCCCGTTTTTCACGATGCGACCGAACGCCCGCATCTGCTCGGCCTCGTACGCCGGATCCATGGTCCGATAGGGGCGATCCCAGTCGCCGAGAACACCGAGACGCTTGAAGTCCGCGCGCTGAAGTTCGATTTGCTCGGCGGCGAACGCCCGACACGCCGCGCGGAACGCATTGACATCGAGCTTCTGCCCCGGACGTCCGTGCTTCTTTTCGACGGCGAGTTCGATGGGCAAACCGTGACAATCCCAACCCGGGATGTACGGCGCATCGTAACCATCGAGCGAACGTGATTTGACGATGATGTCTTTCAATATTTTATTGAGTGCGTGCCCGATGTGAATGCTGCCATTGGCATACGGCGGTCCGTCGTGCAGCACGAACTTCGGTCGATCTTTGGCGATGCGACGAAGCTCGCCGTAGGTGTCGCTCTTTTGCCAGCGCTCGACGAAAACCGGCTCGCGCGTAGCGAGATCGGCCTTCATCGGGAATTCCGTTTGCGGAAGATTGACTGTCTGCTTGTAATCCGTCACTGCTCTGTCACCCATTCGCGCGCCGTTCGCGCATCGACCTGCATCTGTACCACCATCAACTCGACGCTTTCGAAACGCAGTTCATCGCGCAGGTGTGCGACAAACTCGATTTCGAGCTCACGACCGTACAAGTCTCCGGAAAAATCGAACACGAATGTCTCGAGCAAGGGCTCCACCCCACCCACGGTGGGACGGGTCCCGAGACTCGCCACGCCACCGAGCGGCGATCCGGCGATGCCGTGTACCCGAACGGCAAAGACCCCGCGCAAGGGAAGTCGACGCCGCCGAACCCGAATGTTAGCCGTCGGAAAGCCCAGCGTGCGACCCAGTTGCTGACCGGCCACCACCCGACCCCGCATGGTGTACGGGCGCCCGAGCAATCGTGCCGCTCGCTGTAGATCGCCCGAGGCTAGCGCCGCGCGCAGCACCGAGCTGCTCACGCGCTCGCCCTCGAGCTGCACCGGCTCGATCACCTCGACCCAAAACCCACCCGTCGCACTCGCCGCCTGGAGAAACGCGGCATTGGATTCACCGTGACGGCCGAAACGGAAATCATGACCCACCACGATGCCCGCCACGCCGAGATCCCGGGTGAGCAATTGGAGGAATTCCTCACCCGACATGTGTCGTAGCGCGTCGTTGAATCGCAGCAGAACGAACGCATCGAGTCCGCTTTGCTCGAAGAGTCGCCAGCGCTCGCGGAAGTTGGTGAGACGCGCGGGCGCGGTATCGGGGGACAAATACTCTCTCGGCATCGGCTCGAAGCTCACGATCAGCGCCGGCCGACGTTCGGATCGGGCGCGCGCCAAGGTTCGCGCGATCAATGTTTGATGGCCGCGATGCACCCCATCGAAACTGCCGATGGTGACGATACCGCCGCGGAACTCGGCGGGTACGGCGCGCGGGCTGCGCAGCAGCCGAAGAGAGGGTCGTTGCGTCATCACGCCCCTCGCAAGTGGGCCGGACGGAGCCCGAGCACCGCGAGCGCGAGCCCATAAGCCGCTATGCCCGCAATGATGCACCCGGAGAGCTGAAGCGCGCGATCGAGCGGTGATGCCTCGAGCCATTGCGAAAGCGCAGGGCTTACGATCCACAGCGTCACCGCCATCAAAGAATTGGCGATCAAAACGCGCGAGACGAGCGCAGACCAGCCCGACGTCGGGCGATAGACGCCCTCGCGACGCAGCCCTCGCCACAGCAGGAAACTGTTGAGCGCCGCCGACAGACAGGTCGACGTGGCAAGCAACACGAACGGCGTCGCGAAACCGGCAAAATGCGCCGGCAGCACGACTAACAGGTTGAAACCCATGTTGACACCGAGCGCAATGAGTCCGATACGAACGGGCGTCTTCGTGTTCTGACGAGCGAAGTAGCCGGGCGCCAACACCTTCACGAGACTGAAGCCGATCAGCCCCCAGGAGTACGCCATCAATCCATACTGCGTCATCAATACGTCGTTATCGGAAAACTGTCCGTAACCAAAGATGGTGGCGGTAATCGGACCGGCCAGCACCAGCAGCCCCACGGTCGCCGGCGTCACGATGACGAGTACGAGACGCAGCGACCAATCGAGGGTTGCCGAGAATCGATCGGCATCGCCCGCCGCATGCTGCGCCGAAAGCCGCGGCAAGATCACCGTCGCGAGCGCAATGCTGAATACGCCGAGCGCAAACTCCATCAAGCGATCCGCGTAGTACAGCCACGCGATGCTACCGGTCACGAGGAACGAGGCGATCAGCGTGTCGAGCAGCAGACTCACCTGCGCCATCGAGGAGCCGAAGATCCCCGGGATCATCAGCTTGCCGATGCGACGAACGCCCTCCGCAGCAGGCCGCCAACGCGGCATGGACAAGAGCCCGAGCCGCGCCACCGACGGCAACTGAAAGATCACCTGGGCGACACCGGCGACGAAAACGCCGATGGCGAGCGTCGTACCCGGATTCTCGGACTGGGCCGCGATCGCCACGGCAAAAATGATCATCACGAGATTCATCACGACTTGCGTGAAAGCGGGTACGGCGAACCGTCCGTAACTATTGAGCACCCCGCT
>JBEAXT010000083.1:0-19334 GCA_041159695.1 Pseudomonadota bacterium | reverse complement strand
CGTTATTCGTTGGGTCTTTATTACTACGAGACTTCATCGGGTGGTGGTCTCGATGGCGCGATTGCCACCAAGGCCTTGCCTGCTGATTTCGGCTCATTCTGCCTCGCGTGTACGTCGTTTGGTCCGACGACGGTTGTCGATTTCGTTCGCAACGGCGGCAACGCGGTGTTCTTGCCCTGGTTTACCGATCCTTCGGGCGGCGCGGGTTTCGGCGCCGTCATCGTCAAGGCGGCGTCTGCGCCCTCGGCGTTCGGATCTTTGGAGTACGACATCACCGATCAACTCACGGCTTCTGTCGAGGGGCGCTATACCGACGAGAAACGTTCTTTCGTCGACCAGAGCACGCGCGCCAATCGTGAAAACAGCTGGGGGTTAATCAGTTGGCGCAGCACGCTGCGCTTTAAGCCCGCTGAACGTTTCACATTCTTCGGAAGCCTCGCGCACTCCGAAAAGTCGGGTGACTTCGATCCGACGAGGGTGCGCTTCGTCGATAACCCATTGGTCGAGGTGACGGTACCCGCACCGTTCGGCCCCGAGACACTTAAAAGTGTCGAGCTTGGCCTGAAGGCGGAATTTCTCGATCGCCGTCTCGGGCTCGAGCTGGATCTTTACCATCTCGACTGGTCCGAGATCGTGATCCCTCAGGTCATCTCCAGGATCGACGGTCGCGAGATCGTCTCGGCCACGGGCGTGAATGTGAATGCAGGTGATGCCTCCATCCGTGGTGTCGAGCTTGCGGTGCTTGCACAGCCGTTTGCCGGCCTCGAACTGAATATCGGCGCATCGTTCGCGGACCCAAAATACGATAACGCCAAAGTCGAAACCTTCGCCGACTTCCCGACCTTTGCGCCCGCGGGCGATGTGTCGGGGAATCAAATTCTCCGGACGTCAAAAGTTCAGGCGAATGCGGGAGCCCGATACTCGACGAACATTCCAAGTGGGGAAGAGCTGTTTGTCCGTATCGATTTGTCGCATCGTGGGCGACAGTTCGCCGATGCCTCGAATCAGACGATCGTCCCAGCCTCGACTTTCGTGAACGCCTCGCTGGGCGTGCAGGCAGACGCATGGTCGTTGGAGCTCTGGGGGCGGAATTTGACCGATGAGGATGCGCCAACAGGCGCATTTCGTGACGCCTTCCTCAGCAATACTTTGCCGAACGGTACTTACTCGACGGGTACCTTTTTGCCCTTTCGATACAGCGTGTCGCATCCGCGGCGAACGACTTACGGACTGACGCTGCGATATAACTTCTGATTCGAGGGCGATTCGATCGGGAGAGCGAGTCCGAGAACTTGCTGGTAGCGAACGTCACACTCGAGACATCGCCCCTTGGCGCTACACCACCGCAGGCTCTTGCCGTCGAGACGACCCCAGAAGTGGCCGAGAGGGTCGCGATCAAACTCCCGAAGAAGTTCGATGAAGCTTCGACTGTGGCGCAGCGGTGGGTAACGACGCCACGCGCCGCCCGTCGACACATCGTCGTCAAAATAGTCCAGCGCCCAGTCCCGCGAGGCGGATCGATAACGAAATCGAGCCACCGGAGCGGGAAGACGGGTTCCCGGTACGCCGCAGATCCGTTTGAGCTCGTGGATCTCCGCATGATCGTCCGCAACGCGATAGCCGATCAGCACCGTGTTGCGGGCCGTCGGCGGACAGATCCGCGTGCAATACGCATCGAGCAGTCGTTCGACGAGTGCCCGCGTATGTTGGGGGATGGCATTCGAGGTGGACATCTGCGAGGTCAAGCCTAGCGCGAGGCATGATACGCCCGCTATCCTCATCGAAATGGCCGAACGGTTTTCACTACACCATGAGGATGTCGGCGCCGCGATTCAGCGGGCGATCCCACCACGCCGGGTTCCTCTCGGCAAACGGATTTTTTGGCGTATCGTTTTGTGGTTACTGCATACGTCGGCGGGGCGCGCCCTGATTGTCCGTCGCTATGCCACCCACCGGAGAAAGTGATCCCGTGCAAAGTCTTTCCATGCTGCTCGCGTTCCTCGTCGGCGCAGGGCTCGTCATTCAAGTCGGATTCAACATGGCGGTCAGCCGCGCGCTCGGCGGGGCGGTATACGGAACGCTCACTAATTTTTTGGTGGGCACCACTGCGATTGCCATCTTTATGCTTCTGACGCGACACGCCTGGCCGGCCCGTGAAGCGTTTGCAGGCGTCCCCGCTTGGGCGTGGCTGGGTGGTCTACTCGGCGCACTCTATGTGGGCGTTGCAACATTTGCCGGCCCGAAGCTTGGGGCGCTGCTATTGCTGGCGTTGACCGTTGCCGGCCAGATGCTCGCCTCGGTCATCATCGACCACTTTGGACTTCTGGGTTTTCCGCAGCATCCGGTCAGTACGGGCCGGGTGGTCGGCATCCTGTTGCTGATCGCCGGAATTTGGCTGGTCGCCACACGCTAAGGCCGATCAGTCGACGTGCGAAGCCTCGCAGTCGCCGCATAGCCCTTTGATCTCGAGTGAGGTCGGTTCGATTCGGAATCCTGCCGCCAACGACCTTTCTGCAAGCAAGCGGTTGATGTCCGGATCGTCGATCTCCACCACGCGATGACACTTTCGACAGACTAAAAACTGCGCGATATGGGTACGTGCGGGCTCGTCACAGCCGATGAAGGCGTTGAGCGAGTCGATTCGGTGGACGAGTCCTGCGTCGATCAAAAATTCCAATGCACGATAGACGGTGGGTGGAGCCGCTTTGTCGCGCTCTTTGGAAAGTTCCGCGAGGATCTCGTACGCCCCGATGGGTTCGTGAGCCCGCCAGACAATCTCGAGAATTCGCCGCCGGACTGGGGTGAGGTTAAGCCCTCTCTGCGCGCACACCTCCGCGGCATTACGAACCGCATCGACGATGCACGCAGCATGGTCATGTCCCGGTGCATGCGAATGCACGTGAGGCAAATGGGATTCGCGGGATTTGGCCATGCCCTACGTTATCATGTGCCTCCTATGACGACTACGAATCGGGTGCCCGTTACCGTTCTGACGGGATTCTTGGGGTCTGGGAAGACCACCTTGCTTAACCGCATCCTCTCCGAGAATCATGGCAAGCGTATCGCCGTAATCGAGAACGAATTCGGCGAGGTCGGTGTCGACCATCAACTCGTCATCGGCGCCGAAGAGGAAATCTTCGAGACCAACAACGGTTGTATCTGTTGCACGGTGCGCGGAGACCTACTGCGTATTCTCGGGCAGCTGCTCAAGCGTCGCGACAAGTTCGACTACATCATCGTCGAAACGACGGGTATGGCGGATCCGGGTCCGGTCGCCCAGACGTTTTTTCTCGATGACGACTTCAAGCAGCAGTTTTTGCTCGATGCCATCGTCACTGTGATCGATGCTCGCCACATCGAAAAGCATCTCGACGAAATGAAAGAGCCTGGCGAGCAGGCTGCTTTCGCCGATGTGATTCTGCTCAATAAAATCGATCTCGTTACGGAAGCGGAGCTCGAGCGAATCGAGCGTCGTATTCGTGCGATGAACGGCACTGCAAAAATTTTCCGTACTCGAAATGCCGATGTTCCCATCGACCGTGTACTCGATGTTGGAGCCTTCGATTTGCAGCGCGCACTCGCCGTGGACGGAAGTTTTCTCGAGCCCGAGTATCCGTTCGAGTGGGGTGGCGTATACGAGTTACCGGCGGGGCGCGTCACGCTGCGCACAGGCAACGAGGCGCATGCGCACCACGATCACGATCATCATGGTCACGACCACGACCACGACCGCGACCACCACCACGATCACGACCATAGCCATGACCACGCACACGGCCATGACCACTCTGGCGGCCTCGGGCTCGTCATCTTGCCCGTCTCGTCGGCCTCCGCTTCAGCGCTCGAGGCAAGCATCGAGCCGGCGGTACGGGCGTTTGCGGAAGAGCCGACGACCGTCGCTTGCGGGGGTCGTATCGTGCCGGGCCATGCGCAATATGCGATCGACGTCGATCACGATGGCAGTCATTTCGAGGTAGAGATTGAGAAGGCTGGCGCCTATGCGGTGTTTTGCGAGCATGCGCCGGCCGAGTTCAATCTTAGAATCGACGGCGTCCATGCGGCTGCACAACGCGCTTTTGCGTCTCATCATCACGATGAGGACATCACCTCGATCGGTATCAGCGATTCGCGTGCTCTTGATTCAAAGAAAGTCAACGACTGGTTGTCCTATCTCCTGCAGAGTCGTGGGGCGGACATCTTTAGAATGAAGGGTGTCTTATCACTCAAGGGCGAAGATCGGCGCTACGTGTTTCACGGTGTACACATGATGTTCGATGGCCAGCTCGAGCGGCCATGGCCGTCGGGATCGGTACGTCAAAACACCTTGGTCTTCATCGGCCGCAAGCTCGATCGACAAGAGCTCGAGGCCGGCTTTCACTCCTGCATCGCGTGAAACAGCCTACAGCGATACTCGAGCACCGCGGCAGCGCGGCCCTCGACGACTACGTCGTCGACATTGCATGGTCACCCGATGCCGGTCGACTGGCGGTTGCCGGCGGAGAGGGCAAAGTATTCTTAGTTATGCACGACGGTTCGTCGTTGACGGCGCGTTCGGTAGGCGAGCACGGAATGGGTACGATCGCCGTCGCATGGCAGCCGCGCGGCGATGTATTTGTCTCGACCGGTCAGGATTCGCGAATCACGCTCTTCGATAACGAGGGGCGACTCGTTGCCCAACAGCGTCCAGCCATGACATGGACCACGGTTGCTGCGTGGTCGCCGGATGGAAAACGCTTGGCCACGGCGGCAGGCAAGCAAATGACGCTTTGGTCGCCAACGCTTGAGAAAGAGCACGTATTCGCACCCCAGTCGTCGACGGTCGTCGCGCTCGGTTGGGATAAGCCGGGCCGCGATCTTGCGGCTGCCATCAACGGTGGTCTCGTGGTTCATCGCATCGAGGGGCCGCGATTTCAAATGCGCCACTACAAGTGGGCAGCGCCCTGTCTTGCCGCCGCCTTCAGTCCGAACGGCCGATATCTGGCGACGGGTACGCAGGATGGCTCAGTTCATTTTTGGCATCTGTCGACGGGTCGGGATTCGCAGATGCGAGGGTATCCTTCTAAAGTCGAGCAGGTATCGTGGAGCGGTGATTCCCGATATCTTGCGACCGCTGCCGACGATCAGGTAGTCGTCTGGGATTTCAGTGGAAAGGGCCCGGAGGGTTCGCGGCCTCTGCAGTTACGCGGACATACCGATCGCATCGAGTGCGTGGCGTTCCAGCCGTCGGGCAACCATCTCGTCACGGGTGGTCGCGATTGGCGAGTGTCGCTTTGGTTGCCGGGCAAATCCCCTGTGGCACTCGATGCCCAATTGACCGACTCTGAACCGACGTGTCTTCGATGGTCACCGGACGGTCGCTTCGTCGCCGTCGGGGAGCGCGGCGGAAAAATTTCTGTCTTTGAAATTGTCCGTATTTCCGGAGGTTGATCATGGTTCGACGATATCGTTTCGACACGGCGTTCGTAGCCTTGCTGCTCTCCCTCTCGACAGCGAATGCGCAGGATTTGGGTGCGCGTCTCGATACTGCGATTGCGACATTGGAACCGCGCGTCATCGAATGGCGACGTGACCTTCATCAAAATCCGGAGTTGTCCAATCGCGAGTTCCGTACATCCAAGGTCGTGGCCGAACATCTCGTCCGACTCGGTCTCGAAGTGCAAACGGGGATCGCAAAAACCGGTGTCGTCGGCGTTTTGAAAGGCGGGAAACCCGGACCGACGATCGCTTTGCGGGCGGACATGGACGCCTTGCCGGTCGTCGAGCAAACGGATGTTCCATTTCGTTCGCGTGTCACCACGACCTACCGAAACGAAACGGTGGGCGTGATGCACGCCTGCGGACATGATGTCCACACCTCTGTATTGATGGGGCTCGCCGAGGCATTCGCCGGCATGCGAGCCGATCTGCCAGGGACCGTGATTTTTTTGTTCCAGCCGGCTGAGGAAGGAGCGCCGGAGGGCGAGGACGGAGGCGCCTCGCTCATGATTCAGGAGGGGGTGTTACAGCGCTATCGGCCCGAGGCGGTTTTTGGTTTGCACGTGTTCGCCAACATGCCGACCGGCATGATCGGCTATCGCGGGGGTCCGTTGATGGCGGGCTCGGATACGTATCGAATTCTTGTCAAAGGGAAGCAGACGCACGGCGCACGACCTTGGAGTGGCGTCGATCCGATCGTGATCTCCTCGCAGATCGTCGGAGCCTTGCAGACCGTCGTGAGCCGTCAGACGGATATCACGCAGAACCCCGCCGTCGTCACCGTTGGTGCGATCAAAGGTGGAATCCGCTTCAACATCGTCCCGGATCAAGTCGAGATGCTCGGCACGATCCGTACGTTCGATCCGCAGCAGCGAGCAGCAGTCATCAAAAATATCGATCGGATGGTGACGAATATCGCCGAGGCGAGCGGAGCGACGGCCACATTCGAGATACAGCCCGGCAGTAACCCGGTGGTTCGCAATGACCCCGCGCTGACCGAGCGCGTGCTGCCCTCGCTACGTCGTGCGGCGGGTGCCGCCAACGTCCGTGCAGTACCGCTCGTCACCGGCGCTGAAGACTTCGCGTTCTTCGCAGAGAAAGTGCCGAGTTTCTTTTTCTTTGTAGGCGTGACGCCACGCGATCAGAACATGCTGACGGCAGCGTCCAATCATTCGCCCTTGTTCTATGTGGATGAAACGGCAATACCGATCGCGAGCCGGGCTTTCGGACAGCTCGCGCTCGACTATCTGGTGTCCGGTACCACCGGGTCTCCGCCCGTTACACCGTCCAAATAGTCGATACAGCGGACACCGAGAATCTGACCGTCTCGCGTCGTTCGACGACGTTCAGGCTGTACCGCGCTTGATTTCTGCGGCGCGTTTTACGGCTGCTCGAATGCGCGGGTAGGTTCCACATCGACAAAGATTGCCGTTCATCGCGGCGTCGATGTCTTCGTCGGTTGGATTGGGTGCAGTTTCGAGTAGCGCGGCTGCAGCCATGATCTGCCCTGACTGACAATAGCCACACTGCACCACGTCGAGTTCGAGCCAAGCTCTCTGAACAGGATGAGTGGCTGCGTCTCCCGACAAGCTCTCGATGGTGCGTATTTCTGCGATCCCGACCGCGGACACCGGCGTCACGCACGAACGAATGGGCTGGCCGTCGAGATGGACGGTACACGCGCCACACTGCGCGATACCGCACCCATACTTGGTGCCGGTGAGTTTAAGGACGTCACGAATGACCCACAGCAGGGGCGCATCGGGCTCGACATCGACCTCTCGCACGACACCGTTCACTTTCAGGCTGATCACGCAGATTCTCCGGGTAACATGCAGCAGACGATTGGACTATACCCAAGTTGACGTCTCGGGAGATGAAGCTTGGAAATCGAATTCTTCGGTGCGGCGGGCGAGGTGACCGGCTCTTGCCATATCCTGCGGGTGAGCGGCCGGACGCTTCTCGTCGATTGCGGCCTCATTCAGGGCGGTCGCGACGCCAACCCGCGTAATCGTCAGAAGTTTCCGTTTGATCCCGCACAGATCCACGCAGTGCTGCTGACCCATGCGCACATCGATCATTGCGGACGCCTGCCGTTACTGGTCAAGCGAGGCTTTCGAGGGCCGATCTACACGAATGCCGCATGCCGTGACTTGCTGCCCCTATTGCTGCGTGACACGGCCGATCTCGCCGCGCGAGAGGCCGAGCGACGCGCGCGCTCGGCAGATGATGACGAGCCGGTTCTCGAGCCTCTGTTCGATCTCGAGGACGTGGAGCGCACGCTCAAGCTGGTCCGGGCGCTGCGGTACGACACCGCGTACGCCCCGTTTCCCGGGATCGCTCTGACAGTACGCGATGCGGGGCATATCCTCGGCTCGAGTAGCCTCGAAGTGACCTGTACTGAAGATGGCGTGACGAGACGCATCGTTTTTAGCGGAGATCTCGGTCAGTACGATTCGCCGATCCTTCGAGACCCGCATCGCTTCGACTCAGCGGATGCCATCGTCATGGAGAGCACCTATGGCGATCGACTCCATCGTAGTCGGGAAGAATCGCTCAAGGAAATCGGCGAGATCATTCGTGCAGCAGATCGAGATCAAGGAAACATCCTGGTTCCCGCATTTGCGGTGGGGCGCAGTCAGGAAATTCTCTATCTTCTCGGCCTTCACTTCGATGAGTGGGCGCTTGATCGCTGGAAAATCTTTCTCGATAGCCCCATGGCGATCGAAGCGAGCAAGATCTATTGGAATCACGCTGAGCGGTTTGACGACGAGGCGAGGCGACTGCGGGCGTCTTTCGAGGCTATGCCGGCACTACCCAATCTTTTCTTATGCCGAACGCCACAACAGTCCCGCGAAATCAACTCGATTCGGGCGCGGGCTTTCATCATTGCCGGCAGCGGCATGTGCAACGGGGGACGGATCCTGCACCACTTCATGCAGAACCTCGAACGGCCTGAATGCCACGTGATGATCACGGGTTTCCAGGCGCCGGGCACGCTAGGCCGACGACTGGTCGATCGTTCGACGGAAGTACGCCTTCACGGACAGACGCTACGGCTTCGAGCAAAAGTCCATACAGTCGGGGGACTTTCGGCCCACGGCGATCAGGCCGATCTTTTGAAATGGTATGAGACCTTCGCCAACCGGCCGCCGGTCTACCTGGTGCACGGCGAACCCGGACCTGCCCATGCTCTGCAACATAGAATAGAGAAAATAGGGGGTCGGGCGACCGTACCGGCGCCTGGAGCGAAACTGGATCTCAACACCATGACGATGGCATCGAGGTAATTCGAAGATGATGCAACGCTATCTTGCGCGACTCGTACGAGTGGAGCCTCGTGAGACTGCGGCGGTCGTTGCTGCGTTCTGCTTGTTCTTTTTCGTGCTCGGGAGTTACTTCGCCGTTCGGCCGGTGCGCGAGACCGTGGCGACACTCCTCGGACGAGATCGGGTTGCTGATCTTTGGTTGTACACGGCGCTCTTTTCCATCGCGATCGTCCCGCTCTGGGGTTGGCTCGTCGCAAGAATGCGTCGCAGTCTGTTGTTGCCGCTGTTATATGGCTCAGTGGCCATTATCCTCGCTGCCATCGGCTCGTCCATTCAGGTGGATGAAAGCAATCTACGCGTCGGAACCTTCTTTTACGTTTGGGTCAGCGTCATCAATTTGATGCTCGTTTCGGTTTTTTGGAGCTTTTTGCTCGAGATGTTCGATAGCGAGCAGTCGAAACGACTGTTCGGATTTATTGCAGCGGGCGGTACGTTAGGGGCATTGATTGGACCGTTGACGGCGCGCCTGACCGTCGACGCCATCGGAAATTCAGGCGTGTTGTATCTGGGCACGATAGGATTTTTGGGCGCTATTTTTTGTCAGCGTATTCTCATCAAGATCTGGAACCGTCAGCCACCATCGGGACCGCCCCTCGACCCATCGGCAACGCGCGATGACGAAGGACTCGGCGGCAATCCGTTCGCCGGTATTTTCATCGTATTGCGCTCGCCCTACCTGCTCGGTATCGCCTTGTTCGTCGTCTTCCTCTCCGCCGTCAATACCTTCGTGTATTTCGAGCAACTACGTATCGTCAGCGAGACGTTTTCTGATACGACGCGTCGCACTGAGGTGTTCGCGAACATCGATTTCATCGTGCAGTCTCTCACCATCTTATCCCAGGTATTTTTGACGGGCCGTATCGCTTCGAGACTCGGCGTTCGAACGCTACTCACCTTCGTACCGGCGTTGATGGTCCTAGGGTTCATTTTGCTATCCATGCTGAATATTTTCGGGATGGTGGCAGCGCTTCTCATCCTTCGCCGCTGGGGCGAGTACGCCTTCGTCCGTCCCGGAAGAGAAATGCTGTGGGGCGCCATGGACAAAGAATCAAAATATAAAGCGAAGAGTTTTATCGACGTCCCCGTCTATCGCGCTGCCGATTATGTCGGCGCACAGGCGAAGACCGCGCTCGACGCCATCAGCACGTCGCCTGCAAGCGCCGCGTTGGTCGGCGCAGCGCTCGCAACCGGTTGGGCGGTCAACGGATGGTTGCTCGGACGCCGACATGATCGCGCGACGACGGTCAAAGATCACTCGGAGTCAGGGGCGTCGCAGCAATGAGGGCCATACTGAGTAAAACCATACTCATCATCATCGTGTTGATCGGTGCGGCTTCGCCGGTGTCGGCTGAAAGCGTCAGTGGATCACAGGAACGCGCCGCATCGGAGCTGCTCGCGGCATCTGCGCTCGGAGACTCACAGGCCGTGGCTTTCGCCATTCATCCCTCCGAACTCGATCGACTGCGCATCATGATCGTGCAGCGACTGCGAGAAGAGGCTGCACGCGGCGAGTCGGCGATTCGCACGCGTCTTTTCGGTGACGCCACACCGATGGGGGAGATTGAGCGCCTGACCAGCGTCAATCTGTTTCGTGCGATCGCCCGACGACTGGCGATTCGTGCGCGGCCGTACGAAAAACTCGACGGTTTGTCGGCCGTTCGTGACGGCAAGTTCGTACACGTGGTCTTAAAGGGACGCCAACCAAAAGATCGGGGTCGGGTGGACGTCGTCGAGCTGGTCACGCTGCTGCCCTACGGCAAAGAATGGAAAGCGGCGATCCCGCTCGAACTCGAGGCGCAAATCGATGATCTCATTGTCGGCCGGGTCCGCGCGCCGGTCACGGGCGTCGCGACGGGCGGGTCCGGTATGGAGCGTAGCACCACAGCGCCAATCGCTGCGCCGGCCGTGCCGGGACGTAATACGCCCGAGATACTGGCGTTGCTCGATCAGGCCGAAAAAACCCTAGTGGAGGGCCGCTGTGATCGCTACTACCGCGACCATCTGAGCCCGGAACTACGGCGTACCCTCTCGGGTCGAACCTTAGACGCTCTGGTTTCGGCCTGTAACCGCAGTATCGCTACCCGAGAGTTGCTCATCGCCGCATTGCGTATCGTCCGACGCGCCGCCCCCGTTTTCGAGAATGACGGTAGCCGCGCGGTTTACGATGTCGAGGGGCAGGGACTGCCTTACGATCGCTACGTGCTCGAGCGTATCGACGGGCGTTGGTTTATCGCGGAATAATGTCCAGTCAAAGAATCAGGAGAGTGAATATGGTCGACGGCACATTCAATCGTTCAGCACGAGTGCTGGCAGTCACTCTGATTGCGGCATTGCTCTCCGCCTGCGGTGTTTCGCCGCAAAAAGTGACCGTTCCCGTGGTGGCCTCGGTCGATCTGCCGCGTTTCATGGGTCCGTGGTACGTCATCGGCGTCATACCGACCTTCATCGAGAAAGACATCTATAACGCGATCGAGACCTACGAACTCGCGCCCGATGGCACGATCAAGACGACGTTCACATTCAATAAAGGCGCCTTCGACGGCCCATCAAAGCAAATGGAGCCGAAGGGGTTCGTCATCCCCGGGACTAACAACGCCATCTGGGGCATGCAGTTCATTTGGCCGATCAAGGCCGAGTACGTTATCTCCCACCTCGACGCCGAGTACACGGAAACCATCATTGCCCGCAGCGCTCGCGACTACGTCTGGATCATGGCGCGCACCCCGACCATCGACGATGCGCGCTACGCAGCGCTCGTGAAGAAGGTCGCGGACATGGGCTACGACATCAGCAAGCTCGTGAAGATCCCGCAGCGTGCCCAGCCCGCCGCAGCACCTGCGGCGGCGGCGCCGGCGATGCCGACCCCTGAACGGACCGCCGAGATTCTCGCTTCGGTCCCCGCCGTGACGCCTGCCGAACTTCAGGCAAGACTCGCCCAGGCTACGGGCCGTCCGGTGGTTCTCGACGTTCGCCGCGCCGACGAGTTTGTCGCCGGCCACGTCGAAGGCGCTCTCAACGTCGCCCACACTGCCGTGATGGCGAGCCCCGCCACCGCGGTATCTGCCGCCAAAGATGCGGAAATCGTTCTGTATTGCGGGTCGGGGCGACGGGCGTCAGCCGCCATCGAAGCCCTGCGTTCGGTGGGCTATACGAACCTGAAGCACCTCGAAGGCGACTATCCGGCTTGGAAGGCGCTGACCGCCGGGGGAGCCCCGTCCCCTTAAGGCCCGATCGACGGTTTATGGGGGTTGGGGGAGCCCCCCTCCGCGGATGTTTTCCGAGGTCTTTCCCCCGGGGAGTAACCCCTTGCTAGACTGACGTTTTTGGCAGGGAACGCCCTCGCTCATGGCCAAAGACGACATCCTCGATTCCGGTGCCCTCCCGACTTGGGAGAAAGCGGCCACTAAGGCGGCTCCGGGAGGGGATCTTTCCCGGTTGGTATGGAAGACCCCCGAGGGTCTCGAGGTCAAACCGCTTTATACCGCCGCGGATCTCGAGGGGCTCGCGTACGCCGACACCTTGCCGGGCTTTGCCCCCTTTCTGCGGGGACCGCAGCCAACCATGTATGCCGTGCGGCCTTGGACCATCCGCCAATACGCCGGATTTTCCACCGCCGAGGCCTCGAACGCGTTTTATCGTAAGTCGCTGGCGGCGGGCGGACAAGGCGTCTCCGTCGCTTTCGACCTGGCCACCCATCGTGGGTACGACAGCGATCACCCTCGAGTGAAGGGGGACGTTGGTAAGGCCGGGGTCGCCATCGACTCCGTCGAAGACATGAAGATCCTGTTCGACGGCATTCCGCTCGACAAAGTATCGGTGTCGATGACGATGAATGGCGCCGTACTGCCGGTGCTTGCGGCCTACGTGATCGCCGCCGAGGAGCAGGGCGTCAAGCCCGATCAACTCTCCGGGACCATCCAGAACGACATCCTTAAGGAGTTCATGGTCCGAAACACCTATATCTACCCGCCCGAGCCGTCGATGCGCATTGTCGGCGACATCATCGAGTACACGGCGCGCAACATGCCGAAGTTCAACTCGATTTCGATTTCGGGTTACCACATGCAAGAGGCGGGCGCGAATCAGGCGCTCGAGCTCGCGTTCACGTTGGCCGACGGCAAGGAATACGTGAAGACTGCGCTCGCGAAAGGGCTCGATGTCGACGAGTTTGCCGGCCGCCTCAGTTTTTTCTGGGCGATCGGTATGAACTTTTATCTCGAGATCGCCAAGATGCGTGCGGCGCGCCTGCTGTGGTGGCGCATCATGAGCGGCTTCGGTGCGAAGAATCCGAAGAGCCTGATGTTGCGCACGCATTGTCAGACATCGGGCTGGAGTCTCACCGAGCAAGATCCGTACAACAATATCGTTCGTACCACCGTCGAGGCGATGGCCGCCGTGTTCGGCGGAACGCAGAGTCTGCACACGAATTCGTTCGATGAAGCCATTGCGCTGCCGACTGAATTCAGCGCGCGTATCGCGCGCAACACTCAGCTCATTCTTCAAGAAGAATCACAGATCACGAAAGTGGTTGATCCGTGGGCCGGCAGTTACATGATGGAGCGGCTCACACAGGAGATGGCTGACAAAGCCTGGGCGATCATCGAGGAAGTAGATGCGCTCGGAGGAATGACCCGCGCCGTCGAGAGCGGCTGGGCCAAGTTACGGATCGAGGCGAGTGCTGCCGAGAAGCAGGCGCGCATCGATTCTGGCCGGGACGTCATCATCGGGGTCAACAAATTTCGGCTCGACAAGGAAGATCCGGTCGAGATTCTCGAAGTCGATAATGTCGCCGTCCGCGAGACGCAGATTGCACGGTTGCAGAAAGTTCGCGCATCCCGTGACGACACGCGTGTCTACGCGGCCCTGACGGCACTCACATCGGCTGCGAAGTCGGGACAAGGTAATTTGCTCGCCCTCGCCATCGAGGCGATGCGTCTTCGTGCAACCGTCGGCGAGGTCAGTGATGCGCTCGAGCAGGCTTGGGGTCGGCATCGAGCCAATTCTCAGGAGGTGAGCGGCGTGTACGCGGGAGCCTACGAGTCACGAGAAGAATGGGAGAAGTTGCAGGCGGATATCGCCGCCTTTGCAAACAGTTACGGCCGTCGCCCACGGGTGATGATCGCGAAACTTGGACAAGACGGACACGATCGTGGTGCTAAGGTTGTGGCGAGTGCATTCGCCGATCTCGGCTTCGACGTCGACGTCGGCCCGCTGTTTCAGACACCCGAAGAGTGTGCGCGTCAGGCTATCGAAAACGATGTGCATGCTGTCGGCGTGAGCACCTTGGCAGCCGGACACAAGACGCTGGTACCCGAGATCATTCGGGCGTTGCGCGAGCAGGGCTCTCCCGAGATCATCGTCTTCGTCGGTGGCGTCGTTCCGCCTCAGGACTACGCATTCTTGCGCGAAGCGGGCGTGAAGGGGATCTACGGCCCGGGAACGCCGATCCCGGAAAGTGCACGTGACGTGCTCAACCACATCAAGCGCGCCAGTGATGGGGCTTGAGTCCGACGACATTCGATTGATCGAGGGTGTGCGCAGCGGCGATCGTCGTGCGCTAGCGAAGACCATCACACTGCTCGAGTCGACGCGACCCGATCATCGTCGGCGTGCCGATGCCGTGCTCGATGCGTTGTTGCCGCACGCGGGTAATGCGCTACGTCTCGGAATATCGGGCGTCCCCGGCGTGGGCAAGTCGACGTTCATCGAGGCGCTCGGCATGTTCCTTCTCGATCGAGGTCATAAGGTGGCCGTGCTCGCCGTCGATCCGTCATCAGGGGTATCCGGCGGATCCATCCTCGGCGATAAGACACGAATGGAGCGTCTCTCGGTCCAGGAGAAAGCGTACATTCGACCGAGCCCCTCGTCCGGGACGCTCG
This sequence comes from Pseudomonadota bacterium, assembly GCA_041159695.1. Classification (GTDB taxonomy): domain Bacteria; phylum Pseudomonadota; class Gammaproteobacteria; order Steroidobacterales; family Steroidobacteraceae; genus UBA964. The sequence goes on along the minus strand of JBEAXT010000083.1, from coordinate 4,651 downwards.
GTGGGGTCACCGAAAAAACCCGCGAGGCCATGCTCGTGTGCGAGGCAGCCGGGTACGACGTCGTGATCGTTGAAACGGTAGGTGTCGGTCAGTCCGAGACCACGGTCGCGGGAATGACCGATATGTTCATCTTGTTGCAGTTGCCGAATGCCGGTGACGACCTTCAGGCGATGAAAAAAGGAATCATGGAGCTCGCTGATCTCATCGTCATCAACAAGGCGGATCTCGATCCGGATGCCGCGACCCGCGCCGAAGCCCAGATCACCTCCGCGCTTCGCGTGCTGCGTTTTACTGGAGCTCCAGGCTCCCATGATCAGACGCGCTGGCATGTCCGGGTCATGCGCGGCAGCGCCTTAAAAGGCGAAGGGCTCGAAACATTTTGGAGTAACGTCGGCGAGTTCCGCGCCTTGCGCGAACGTAGCGGTGAATTCGCCGAGCGACGCCGCCAGCAATCCCTCACCTGGATGTGGGATGAAGTTCACGCGCGGCTCGTGGCCGACTTCAGGGAGAGCGAAGCCGTGCGAACCGCGTTGCCGCAAACTGTCGACGACGTCACACACGCCCGCACCGCGCCGTCTACAGCGGCCCGAAAACTTCTCGATCTTTTCGAAGCACACTGAGCCTAAAAGAATTCAACACAGGGATAGTCCATGCACGACATCATTCACTTGCTCGAACAAAAGCGCGCCCAAGCCCGGCAGGGGGGTGGACCCAAGCGTGTGGCAGCGCAGCATGCCAAGGGCAAACTCACCGCCCGCGAACGTGTCGAGCTGTTGTTAGATGACGGCACCTTCGAAGAGTGGGACATGTTCGTCGAGCATCGCTGCGCCGACTTCGGTATGCAGGATCAAAAAATACCGGGCGACGGTGTCGTCACCGGTTGCGGCTTCATCAACGGCCGTCTCGTTTTCGTGTTCAGTCAGGACTTTACGGTCTTTGGCGGTTCGCTCTCGGAAGCTCACGCGCAGAAAATCTGCAAGGTTCTCGATACGGCCATGAAGGTGGGCGCTCCCGTTATCGGTATCAACGACTCAGGCGGCGCGCGCATTCAGGAAGGCGTCGCCTCGCTCGGTGGTTATGCGGAAGTCTTTCAGCGTAACGTCACCGCTTCGGGCGTCGTTCCGCAAATCAGCCTGATCATGGGCCCGTCGGCAGGTGGTGCGGTGTACAGCCCCGCACTCACCGACTTTATATTTATGGTGAAGGACAGTTCGTACATGTTCGTCACCGGCCCCGATGTGGTGAAAACGGTGACGCACGAGGAGGTCACGGCAGAAGACCTCGGTGGCGCGATTACGCATACCACGCGTAGCGGCGTCGCGGACCTCGCGTTCGATAACGACGTCGAAGCGATCCTGATGCTGCGGCGCTTCTTCAATTATCTGCCTGCGAACAATCGCGAAAAGCCGCCGATGAGAGAAGCGTTCGATCCGCCGGATCGCGATGACTACTCGCTTGATACGCTGATTCCGGATAATCCGAACAAGCCGTACGACATGAAAGAGCTGATCACCAAGGTGGTCGACGACGGTGAGTTTTTCGAGCTGCAGCCGGAATACGCCAAGAACATCATCATCGGCTTCGGTCGCATGGACGGGCAGGTGGTCGGCATCGTTGCGAATCAGCCTCTGGTGCTTGCCGGATGTCTCGATATCAAGAGCAGTATCAAGGCGGCACGGTTCGTGCGGTTCTGCGATGCATTCAATATTGCCGTCGTCACCTTCGTGGACGTACCGGGGTTCATGCCTGGCACCGCACAAGAGTACGGCGGCATCATCAAGCACGGTGCCAAGCTGCTTTATGCCTATGCTGAGTGCACCGTACCCAAAGTGACGGTCATCACTCGCAAGGCGTACGGTGGCGCGTATGACGTCATGGCCTCGAAGCACCTGCGCGGCGACATCAACTTTGCGTGGCCGAATGCCGAAATCGCCGTGATGGGCGCCAAAGGCGCCGTCGAGATTATTTTCCGAGAAGAAAAATCCGATCCCGCAAAACTTGCGGCCCGCGAGGCCGAGTACCGCGAGAAGTTCGCTAATCCGTTCATCGCAGGTGCACGAGGGTACATCGACGACGTGATCATGCCTCATGGCACACGTCGACGAGTCTGTCGAGCGCTTACGGTGTTGCGCGACAAGAAGATAGAAGAACCGTGGCGTAAGCACGGCAACATTCCGCTTTGATCGCGCGCAGGGAGCACACCATGTTCAAAAAAATACTCATTGCCAATCGTGGTGAGATCGCCTGCCGCGTCATTAAGACGGCGCGCCGCATGGGGATCAAAACCGTCGCGGTCTATTCCGAAGCTGATAAAGATGCGCGCCACGTCGAACTGGCGGATGAGGCAGTCTTAATCGGGCCCGCACCGTCGCGTGAATCCTATCTCGTCGCGGACCGCATCATCGCCGCATGCAAGCAGACGGGCGCCGAGGCCATTCACCCGGGCTACGGTTTTTTGTCGGAGAACGCCGAGTTCTCGAGACGCGTCGAAGAAGAGGGAATCATCTTCATCGGGCCTAAGCATGCCTCCATCGCGGCGATGGGCGACAAGATCGCCTCCAAAGAATTGGCGGCAAAGGCCAAGGTCAACACCATTCCTGGCTGGAATAACCCCATCGAATCAGCCGAAAAGGCGGTCGAGATCGCCAAGAACATCGGATATCCGGTGATGATCAAGGCGAGCGCGGGCGGCGGCGGCAAGGGGCTGCGGGTGGCCTGGAACGACAAGGACGCTTTCGAGGGGTTCAATTCTTGTCGTAACGAGGCACGCAACAGTTTCGGTGATGACCGGGTATTCATCGAGAAGTTCGTCGAGGAGCCCCGTCATATCGAAATTCAGGTGCTCGGCGACGGACATGGCAATTGCGTGTATCTCTGGGAGCGTGAGTGCTCGATCCAGCGACGCCATCAAAAAGTGATCGAAGAGGCGCCCAGCCCCTTCCTCGACGATAAGACGCGCAAAGCGATGGGCGAGCAGGCCGTGGCGCTCGCCAAGGCGGTCAAGTATCAAAGTGCGGGTACAGTCGAGTTCGTCGTCGGCAAGGACCGCAGTTTTTATTTCCTTGAAATGAACACGCGCTTGCAGGTTGAGCACCCGGTGACAGAGTGCATCACCGGACTCGATCTCGTCGAGCAGATGATTCGTGTGGCCGCGGGAGAGAAGCTCGCGTTCGGTCAGAAGGATATCCGTCGGCAGGGCTGGGCGATCGAGTGCCGGATCAATGCCGAAGATCCGTTTAGGAATTTCCTACCGTCGACCGGGCGCCTCGTGAAGTATCGACCGCCCGCGCAAAACATGGAGGCCGCGCATCCCGTTCCGGCAGAGGGTGGCGTCCGGGTCGATACCGGCGTGTACGAGGGCGGCGAGATCCCGATGTACTACGACTCGATGATCGCCAAACTCATCACTTACGGCACGGATCGCAACGATGCGATCGCGCGGATGCGTGAGGCGCTCAACGGATTTGTCATTCGCGGAATCTCGAGCAACGTGCCCTTTCAAGCGGCACTACTTGCACATCCGCGGTTCATCGAGGGGGATTTCAACACGGGCTTTATCGCCGAGCAGTATCCGAAAGGATTCTCGTCGTCGGCAGCGCCGCACGATGAGCCCGAGTTCCTGCTATCGCTTGCTGCGATTTCCCATCGTCGTTCGCGAGAGCGCGCAGCTCGGATGACCGGACAGTTACGGCATCGAGAGGTTCGTATCCGCGAAGACTTCGTCATCGTGCTGCGAGACGAGGCCGGCGGACGCGACGAGATTCCCGTCAATGTGCATCCCGTGGGATCGATGTTCAACGTGAGTATTGCCGGTCGGGTCCACGAGGTGTCCTTTGAGGACAACCTGCGAGATATCGCTGTACATGGCTACTTCGATGGCAAGCCGTTCTGCGCGCAAATCGAACGGTCTGGTCTTGGATATCGAATTTCCCATAACGGCACGAGCGTGTTCGCCAAGGTGTTCACGCCGCGTCATGCCCAGCTCGATGCCCTGATGCCTTTCAAGGCGCCACCGGATCTCTCGAAGGTATTGCTCTCGCCGATGCCCGGCCTTTTGGTTGACGTCTCGGTTCAGCCCGGCCAAACGGTGCGCGCGGGCGAACGTCTGGCCGCGATCGAGGCGATGAAGATGGAGAATATTTTATTCGCAACCCAGGACTGTGTCGTCGCCGAAGTCCTCGCGAAGAAAGGCGATAGTCTTGCGGTCGATCAGATCATCATGAAGTTTCAGTGAGCGTGCTCGAAAGAGTTAGAACATGTCCGATATCGTGAAAAGGCCGTTCCGAGTGCTCGGCATTCAACAGGTCGCCATCGGCGGAACCGACAAGCAGAGAATGCGTGCCTTGTGGGTAGACATGCTGGGGCTAGAAGTCACCGGCAACTTCGTGAGCGAGCGCGAAAATGTCGACGAGGATATCTGCGCCATCGGCCGCGGCGCGATGCGAGTCGAAGTCGACCTGATGCAACCGCTCGATCCCGACAAGAAGCCCGCGGTGCATGCGACGCCGCTCAATCACATCGGTCTTTGGATCGACGACTTGCCGAAGGCCGTGGAGTGGTTGACGCAGCGTGGCGTCCGTTTCGCGCCGGGCGGTATTCGCAAGGGCGCAGCAGGCTACGACATTTGTTTTTTGCACCCGAAAGCGAGTGA
>JBEAXT010000031.1:0-5752 GCA_041159695.1 Pseudomonadota bacterium | reverse complement strand
CAAAGTTCTGGTGGTCGTACACGAGACCTTGGTTCCGCCCGACGACGTATCGGGCTTGACCGAAGATCAGATGTCGGAGTGGCGTACGGAGTACGACGTCATTCGAACGCTGCGACAGGCTGGGCACGAAGTCAGGGTATTGGGCGTACTCGACAGTCTGACCGACTTGCGCGCTGCGATTGCCGATTGGAAGCCCGACATCGTTTTCAACTTGCTCGAAGAATTCAACGGTATCGTCACCTACGACCAGCATGTCGTGGCCTTTCTCGAGTTGATGCAGCAGCCCTATACGGGCTGTAACCCGCGCGGTTTATTGCTTTCGCGAGATAAGCCACTCACGAAACAATTGCTGTCCTATCATCGTATTCCGACACCCCAATTCGCGCTGCTGCGAAAGGGCATCAAGTTTCGTCCTCCCAACAAGATGCGCTACCCGTTGTTCGTCAAATCGGCAACGGAAGACGCGTCTCTCGGTATCGCTCAGGCGTCAGTCGTCGAAGACGCTGCGCATCTCAAGGAGCGCGTGGCGTTCATTCATGACCAGGTCGGTACCGACGCGCTTGTCGAGGAGTACATCGCGGGACGGGAGGTGTACGTGGGCGTCCTCGGTAACGAGCGACTGACGCGGTTACCCGTGCGCGAACTGCATTTCGGGTCGATGCCTGGACATCAGGCGACCATTGCGACACGCAAAGTGAAGTGGGATCGAAAATATCAGGAGAGGTACGGCATCGATTGGCGTAGTGCCACCGACCTGTCGCCTGCGGTCGAAGCCACGCTCGATCGTCTGTCCCGAAGAATTTATCGGGCGCTCGGCCTGTCCGGGTATGCCCGCATGGATTTTCGCGTTCGCGAGAACGGCGAAGTGTTCGTGCTCGAGGCGAACGCCAATCCCAATATCGGCGAGGGCGAGGACTTCGCGCAGTCGGCACTCACCGCCGGCATCGGCTATCAGGATCTCCTCAACCGCATCATCGCGCTCGGAATTGCCTACAAGGCCGAGTGGCGGGCGGGGTACGGATAAGCCGACACTCCCGCCCGCGTCATCATGACCCGTCAGTCTTTTTTCTTAAGGTGCCGATCCAGCCATCCGAGCACTTCGTCGTGCCACTCGATATTGTTGGCCGGCTTCAAGATCCAGTGGTTTTCGTCGGGGAAGAACACGAGACGGCTCTCGATCCCCTGGCGTTGCAGGGCGGTGAAGGTGGCCAAACCCTGTGAATATGGCACGCGATAGTCGAGAGCGCCGTGGGTGACGAGCATGGGCGTCTTCCACTTCGTGACGTGATCGGCGGGGTTGAACTTCTCGTGAATTTTCGGCGTCACGTAGTACGGCCCGCCGTTTTCCCACTCGGTGAACCAGAGTTCTTCGGTGGTGTAGTACATCGTCCGCTGGTCAAAGATTCCGGCGTGATTGACGATGCACTTGAATCGATCGGACCAGTTTCCGGCGATCCAGTTCTGCATGAAACCGCCGTACGAGGCGCCGAGCGAGCAGGCGCGCGAGCCGTCGAGCCAGTCGTAGCGGGCGAGGGCGGCCTCGAGCCCTTTCTGTAAATCGATTAGTGGCTTTCCACCCCAGTCCTGACTGATCGAGTCGGTGAACGCTTGGCCATAGCCCGGCGAGCCGTGGAAGTCGATGAATACCACGCCATAGCCGGCGCCGGCATAAACTTGGGCGTTCCAACGCCAAGACCACTGATTGGCGAAACTCACCTGCGGTCCGCCGTGCACGATGAAGGCGATCGGATATTTTTGACCCGCCTGCCAGCCGTGGGGCTTCATCACATAGCCATAAACCTTTTGGTTTTTGGCGCCCGAGAATGAAAACTGCTCGAAAGCCGCGAATTCTTTGTCAGCAAGCGCACTGGCATTGACGGATGTCACGCGTTGTAGGGTGCCGCGCGGACGGACGAGATAGAGGTCGGGTGGTGAGTCGAGTGCGGCCCAGGCGATGACATGCCCGTTCGGCCCTGTAGAGACGCCTTGTACTTGACCCTTGTCGACGAGCACGTTGCGACGTCCGTTGGCCGGGTTTATTTCGAAGAGTGCGGTCTGACCGATCTCGTCGGCGACGGCGAGTAGGCTCGTACGATCGTGGCTGGCGAGTAACGTACCGACCGATCGATCCCAATCCTGGGTGAGGGCGCGCACTTGTCCGCTTTTGGCGCTACGAATCTTGATGACGAAGCGATCGGCCTCGAAACCGGGGCGTGCCATGGCGAGCCATGCGAGATCGCCGTTGGCGAGGAATACCGGTTGCGCATCCCATGCCGGGTTGTCGGCGGTGAGGTTGCGGGGCTCGGAAGAGCCGTCGGCCGGAACGTCGTAGAGATCGAAATTGGTCGACCAAGCTTCGGTGCGATCGGCGAGCCGCGCGCTGAAAACGATGCGTGAGCCATCGGGGCTGAAGCTGTAGTCTTCATCGCCGCCGAAAGGCTTCGACGGAACGTCTCCCGGTACCTTGCCGGAGACGTTGACGGGATCGGAGGCCTTCAAATCAGCCGTGAGCTTAAGCGTGAAGAGGTTCGATCGCGTGCCGTCTTTCCAGGTGTCCCAGTGACGAACGAACAGTTGATCGTAGGTGCGCGCGCTATTCTTTTTCTTTGACTGGGCGGCCTGTCGATCGGTGGTGCACTGGAGGTCCACGCAATCGGGGAAGACCTCCATCGAAACGGCGAGGCGATCTCCTTTCGGCGAGACCTCGAACGACCCGACATCGAGCGGCAGATCCGTGACGCGCTGAGCCTCGCCACCGGCAAGGCTGATGTGCCAGACCTGTGAGGAACCGCTGCGGCTCGAGAGAAAGAATACGCCGGTACCATCGGGGGCCCAGCGTGCGCTGCTGTCAGAGCTCGGATGCTGCGTGAGACGCCGAGCTTTGCCGAGCGCGGTACCGGAGAGCTCCGCAAGCCACAGATCGGTCCGTCCGCGATTGGCCTCAAGGTCCGTTTCTCGCAGCGTGTACACCACGTGCCGCCCGTCGGGCGACACCTGTGGATCGGAGACGCGCGAGAGGGTGTTGAGATCTTTTGCGGTGAACGGGGCGGCGTGTGTCACGTCGGTTCCGAAGATGAACGCGAGCGTGACGGTGGCCATCGAGGCGAGGGTACGGGAGGTCATGGTTGTGCTCCGCATCAGGGGGCTGTAAAAAGCGAGGCCGTCATTGTAGACGAGCCGCTGCTCGGACTCCGAATGCCCCATCTGCCTCGCGCCATCTGCTTCGATCTCGACGATACGTTCTGGGCGGTACAGCCCGTGTTGAACCGCGCCGAATCGCGGATGCGAGCGTTCTTGGAGGCCGAATATCCTGAGTTTGCGGCGCGTCTCGAACCCGACGACGTACTCGAGGCACGCCGCGCTCTGGCGGCCGAACATCCCGACCGCGCCCACGACATGACCTGGCTGCGTACCGAGGCGTTAAGACGTCTTGCGGTGCGTCATGGACACGAGGCAACGATCGGCAACCGTGCATTCGAGGTGTTCATCGCCGCACGGCACGACGTCGAATTGTTTGCCGATGTTCGCCCTGCGATCGCTCTGCTCGGAACGAAGTTTCGATTGGCCACCTTCTCGAACGGCAATGCCTGCGTTCACCGAATTGGTATTGGAGGTCACTTCGAACTCAGCCTGAATGCTGAGTCGGTCGGCCGTGCGAAGCCGCATCCTGCTGTGTTCGAAACACTTGCCGAGCGGCTTGGTGTGGCGCCCACCGAACTGTTACACGTCGGCGATCATCCGCAGAACGACATCCAAGGTGCTGCGGCCGTCGGCTGCCGCACGGCGTGGGTCAATCGGCAGAGACTCAGTTGGTCGCCGGAGTTTGGGGCGCGCCCCGATTTTGAAGTTCCCGATCTCGGGGCGCTTGCGCGCCAGCTTTGCGGATAAGGAACCATACGGCAAAGATAGTGCCGCCCTTGATGAAGACCTCGCCGAGGTTGTCGAGTCGGTGACGGTTGAGCGCGGGCACGGCTGCGGTGAGCAACATCACGATGCCGCCGATCGCCATCCAGGGAAATCCCTTTCGAACCCACAAGGCGAGGCCGGTACCGATGACGACGAAGCAGGTGACGACCGGCGCGATGGGAAATTCGCCTTTGACGAGCGGCTGATCGGCAAAGCAGCGATTAGCCTCGGTGACCGAGCCGCTGTAACGGATGAGGTCGTATTCGCAGACCGGGTAGATTTCTTTGGTCCAGAAGAGCGGTAGATCGTGCAGCATGAGCGCTACCGTAACCACGCAGAACGCACCCATGACGATGCGCGTCTGTGCGAACTCGAACCCGGCGAGTCGAAGGACGGACCCGCTCGCGATGATCAACCAGCAACCGGTGAGCCAGTGCGCCCAGAAGGCGGGCCAAGTCATCCAATAAAGCGGTTCGCCGAAACCGATGACGATGCCTGAGGCGACACGCAGGTTGTCCCATATGAGAAAAAACTGCGGAACCATAATGACGGCGAGCGGCTTGGCGCCGGTCTCGCGCCAAAGCCGAACCACCCAGACGAAGAGGGCCGTCTGGGCGATCGCGAACAATAAAAACATCAGGCTGTACATGCGACCACGATCTTGCCCACCGCCTCGCGCCGCAACAATTTTTTGATGGCCTCTCCACCCTGTGGTAACGGAAAACGATCGGAAATCTTTGGTCGAATCTTTCCCTCGAGATAGAAGGAGATCAGCTCGCGGACGTTGGCGGCATCGCGCGCCGGTTCTTGTTCGCGGAAGGCGCCCCAGAACACGCCGCGAATGTCGCAACCCTTCAGCAGTGGCAAGTTGAGTGGGATTTTCGGGATGCCTGCCGGGAAGCCGATGACGAGATAACGTCCTTTCCACGCGGCGGTACGAAGTGCCGGTTCGGCGTAGTCGCCGCCCACCGGATCGTAGATGACATCTGCACCCTTCGGGCCGCAGGCTTCCTTGAACGCTGTGGCGAGCGCCTTGGAGTCGATGTTCTCTTTCGGATAGATCACGATCTGATCGGCGCCATGCTCCCGGGCGACGGCCGCCTTAGCCTCGCTTGATACAGCCGCTACCACTCGTGCGCCCATCGCTTTGCCGAGTTCCACGGCTGCAAGACCGACGCCGCCGGCCGCGCCCATGACGAGCAGTGTCTCGCCAGATCGCAGCTCGCCTCGGTCTTTGAGTGCGTGATAGGAAGTGCCGTAGGTGAAGATCAAACCGGCGGCGATATCAAAGGGCATGCCGGACGGAATCGGGATGCAGGCTCTGGCATCCGTGACGGCTTTTTCTGCCAGCCCGCCACCCAAGGCCGCTGCGATGACGGCGTCGCCCGGCCGCAGGGCTGTGACGCCTTCGCCGACAGCGTCGATGACGCCCGAGATCTCGAAGCCCGGTGCAAAAGGGCGGGGCGGACGGATCTGATATTTGTCCTCGATGACGAGCGCATCGGGATAATTGATGCCGCAGTACCGAACTACGATGCGGACCTGCCCACGGGCCGGAGACGGTTCGGGGAGATCACGCAGCACCAGAGTGTCGGGGCCGCCGGGCTGCTCGCTCATCAATGCTCTCATCGTGGTCTCTCCAGTTCGTGTTGCGCCCGTAGCAAACCGACGACGGTCTTGGCGTCGTCGATCTGCCCCTCGAGGGCGCGTCGCACGGCTTCCTCGAGGGGAACCCAGTGTACGTCGAAGACCTCGGCCGCTTCGCGGGCATCGGGTACGGGGGTGAGATCGGTTGCGAGAAAAAGATGAATGCGCTCGGTGAAGATACCCGGAGAGCTCAGCGATT
>JBEAXT010000008.1:0-12749 GCA_041159695.1 Pseudomonadota bacterium | reverse complement strand
GCCCGCGACAGTCGACTTTCCGGCGCCCTCGATCCCTTCGAGCGTGATGAATCGGCCTGGGGTCATGATGCGGGTGGGCTCCGGTCTTGTGCACGCGCGGCGCGCTGCCGATCGAGCATCGCCCGAACAGCCTTACGGTGTTCCTCGTACGTTCGCGAAAACGTGTGCGAACCATCCGGCAAGCCCGTCGCCACAAAAAAAAGTTCTCCGGTCTCGAGTGGATTCGCCACGGCGCGCAACGCTTCGTCGCCGGGTAACGCGATCGGAGTCGGCGGCAAGCCCTTGCGGGTGTACGTGTTGTACGGCGTGTCTGTTCGTAAATCCCGGGTTTTGATGTCGCCGTCGTAACGATCACCGAGACCATAGATCACGGTCGGATCCGACTGCAGCCGCATTCCTTTCCGTAATCTTTGAACGAAGACTCCGGCCACCCGCGGCCGCTCAGCCGCCAACGCAGATTCTTTTTCGACGATCGAGGCGAGGATCAGCGCTTCTTCGAGGGTGGCGAGCGGTAAATTTTGAGCACGTTCCGCCCAAACGGATTCGAGGCGATCGCGTAGGCGCGTGTGCGCAAGCTTGAGGATCTCGAAGTCAGACGTTCCCCAAGCGAATCGATAGGTATCGGGAAAGAATTGCCCCTCTGGATGACGCCCTGGAACGCCGAGACGGGACATCAGCTCCGCATCGCTGAGATTCGCGAGGGTCTGTCTGACGCCCTCGTGCGCTGCGAGTGCACGACGAAAATCCGCGTAACGTGCGCCCTCGACGATGGTCAAGGTCTCGAGTAACACCCGACCCTCGTCGAGTTGACGGAGGATCTCTTTGGCTGAGGCCCGAGGTGCGATCTCGTAACGGCCGGCGCGGACTCGCGGCGTGTCGCCGAGCGTTCGCGCCCACCATTCAACCACCGTCGCATCGTTGATGGCTCCGACCCGTTCGAGATCGCCTAAAACGGCTCGAACCGTTTCCCCCCGCCGGACATCGATACGGACGGGTTCGAGATGCGAACCCGGCTGGCTAACGGACGAGGACACCCAGACGCCGGTGGCCAGCAGTCCCGCCATCCCGAGGCCCAACACCAAAAGGGTTTTTCGCAGCATGCGCACAGAGAAAGTCTAACCCGATGCGGGTGAGGTTGCCCCGCACCGATGCGACGTCGGTCAACCGTTGAAGCGTCGGAACACCAGGGTTCCGTTGGTTCCGCCAAAGCCGAAGCTGTTGGACACCGCAACGTCGATAGTCATCGGACGGGCCGTGTGGGGAACGTAGTCGAGATCGCACTCAGGATCGGGATGGTGAAGATTGATGGTCGGCGGTGCGACCTGATCGCGAAGCGCAAGGATGCTCAGCACGCCCTCCACGACTCCCGCAGCCCCCAGAAGATGCCCGGTCATCGATTTCGTAGAGCTGACTGCGAGACGCGACGCATGAGCGCCGAAGGTCTGCTTGATCGCGACCGTCTCGGCGCGATCGCCAAGCATCGTCGAGGTGGCGTGGGCGTTCAGGTACTGCACGGCGGAGGGGTCGAGGCGGGCATCCCGCAGCGCATTGCGCATGGCGAGGGCGGCACCCGCGCCGTCTTCGGGCGGCGCCGTGATGTGGTAGGCGTCACCACTCATGCCGAACCCGACCAGCTCGGCATAAATTCGCGCTCCCCTTTTCTTGGCATGCTCGAGCTCTTCGAGCAGCATCGCCCCGCCGCCGTCGGCCGCGACGAACCCGTCACGGTCACGATCCCAGGGACGCGACGCTTCGGCAGGGCTGTCATTACGTTGGGAGAGCGCTTTGGCTTGCGAGAACCCGCCGATCCCCAGTCGGGTGGTCGACATCTCGCCGCCACCGGCGATGACGAGATCCGCGTCACCGTACTGAATCGAGCGCATCGCGAGCCCCACTGCATGGGTCGAGGTCGTGCAGGCCGTGACGACGCCGAGATTCGGACCCTTCAGGCCATACCGAATCGACAGGTGTCCCGAAATCATGTTGATGATGGTCGCCGGGATGAAAAACGGCGAAATCTTTCGCGGTCCGTTCGCCTTCAGCATCGCGTCATATTCGGACTCGATCGTCGCGAGGCCACCGATGCCCGCCCCCATGATGACTCCGCAGCGCTCCGGATCGAGGCGATTGAAGTCGACCCCGGCGTCATTGACCGACTGGATCCCCGAGGCCATGCCGTAGTGCATGAACTCGTCCATGCGGCGCGCTTCTTTCGGAGTGATGTATTCGTTGACGTCGAACCCGCGGACCGCACCACCGATTTTCGTGAGGTACGCGCTGGTATCGAAGCGCGAGATGAGGCCGATACCACTCTCGCTACGAAGGATGGTGTCCCAGGCCGATTGAACCGTGCTTCCAACGGGGGAGACGATACCAAGACCGGTCACGACGACGCGACGTTTGCTCACGGGCGCCTCACACGATGCGATACGAGTAACTCAAAAAACCGAGGCCGGCGAATGAGCCGGCCTCGGGGGGAATCCAGCGTGGAGATCAGGACTTACGACGAGCAGAGACGTAGTCGATGGCCTGTTGGACCGTCGTGATCTTCTCCGCGTCTTCGTCCGGGATCTCAGTCTCGAACTCTTCCTCCAGAGCCATGACCAGCTCAACGGTGTCGAGCGAATCCGCACCGAGGTCGTCGACGAACGAGGCATTGCTGGTGACTTGCTCCAGCTTCACGCCCAGTTGTTCGGCGATAATGGCTTTGACCTGTTGTTCGACAGTGCTCATCTCTTGATTGTCCTCTTAACGACCTGTGAGTGCGGTCCTGCTCATGGCACGACCAGACCAGCATTTTAGGCCATCTGGGGGTGCTGCGCCATGCAGGATGAATTAAGTCTCTGTTTTGTCGAAGAAAACCGACAAGTCTCAAAAAACCAACGCATCCGAAATGAGCCAATCCTCAGCCTAGGTACATTCCCCCGTTCACGTGCAAGGTGTGGCCGGTGACATAACCCCCACTCGGGGCTGCCAGAAAGAGCACCGCCGCGGCGATATCCTCGGCCGCCCCAAGCCGACCGAGCGGGATCCCGGCGGCCAAGGCCTGCCGCTGAGCGTCGTCGAGCGCGCGCGTCATATCGGTATCGATAAACCCCGGTGCGACGGCATTGACCGTGATGTTGCGGCTGCCGACTTCTCGCGCCAGTGAGCGCGTAAACCCGACGATGCCGGCCTTCGCGGCGGCGTAGTTGGTTTGACCAGGGTTGCCGAGTGAGCCCACCACCGAGGTGATGTTGATGATGCGCCCGAATCTCGCTTTCATCATATGGCGCAGACAGCCCCGACTGAGGGCGAACACCGAGGTGAGATCGGCGGCGATGACTTGATCCCACTCCTCGGGCTTCATGCGGATCAGGAGATTGTCTCGGGTGATCCCCGCATTGTTGACCAAAATGCCCGGCTGCTCGTTCTGCGCCTCCAGAGCCTCCAGCAATGCGGCAACGGACTCTGCCCGCGTCACATCGACCACAGCGCCGTGACTCCCCGCAGACAGCGGCGAAAGCCATTCGGTGAGGGCGATGGCGCCCGCCTCGGTGGTGGCAGTGCCAATGACTTTGGCGCCCGCGCGCGCCAGCGTGTTGGCGATGGCTCGCCCGATCCCGCGCGAGGCGCCTGTGACGAGTGCTGTTTGTCCCGTCAGATCAACTTGAACCGTCATGGGTCACCCCGCTCTCGTGGAGAGAATCTGATCGAAGCTCGCGAGATCCTCGAGCGCGAGGCAGGCGAGCAAGGGCGATTTGTCGATACGGCGATTGAGGCCCGTCAGGACTTTGCCGGGACCGCACTCGACGAAACGATCGACGCCGAGCCCGACCAACGCCTGGATGGTCGCAACCCAACGCACCGGACTCGCGAGCTGCCGATAGAGCAGTTCTGCAATCGCGTCGGGTTCGGCGTACTCGCGCGCATCGACCGAGCTCATAAACCGAACGCTTGGTGCATTCAGCGTGATCGTGCGCAGACGCTCACGAAGCTTTTCCGCTGCCGGGCGCATCAGCGAACTGTGACACGGAACGCTAATCGGCAACGGCAACGCGCGCTTGGCGCCAAGACGTTTTGCGGCGTCGATCGCGCGCTGCAGCGCGCTTGAATGTCCCGCGATGACCACCTGACCGGGGCCGTTGTAATTGACCGCCTCCGCAATCTCGCCTTGCGCACCCTCGGCACAGGCGGCTTCGACCTCGGCATCCGTGAGTCCGAGGATGGCCGCCATGCCCCCCTGCCCGCTAGGTACCGCGTCGCGCATGACCTCACCGCGATAACGCACGAGTGCCACAGCATCTTCGAATTTGAGGACGCCTGCGGCAACGAGGGCCGTGAATTCGCCGAGGGAATGCCCCGCGACCCAGTCGGGGGACGTTCCCCCGCGGTTTCGCCAAACCCGCCAGGTCGCAACGCCCGCCACCAGCATGACCGGTTGGGTGATCTCGGTGAGGGCCAATCGCTCGGCCGGCCCCTCCTGGGCGAGACGCCACAGGTCGAAGCCGAGCACGGACGACGCCGTCTCGAATGTCTCACGCACGACGGGGTCGACCCCTGCGAGTTCGGACAGCATCCCGACGGACTGCGAGCCCTGGCCGGGAAAGACGAAAGCGATGGACATCCCTGCACTCCCCTATTCGTGACCCATTATACGTCCGGACGCTGTCACAGCCCCGGAATGCGCCTTTGTTATGATCGGGCCCTTCTCGTCGGAGGATCAGATTTGAGCCGCAGCAAGACACGAGGCTTCACCCTCATCGAAATCATGGTCGTGGTCGTGATCATTGGGCTGCTGGCGGCCTTCATCGTCCCTCGCGTCATGGACCGTGTGGACGAGGCGCGAATCACCAAGGTTCGAGCCGATCTCCAGGCCATCGAAACCGCGCTCGCGATGTATCGGCTCGATACCGCCCGTTTGCCGACGACCACGCAGGGACTGCGCGCACTCGTTCAAAAACCCGAGGATACCTCCGTTCGTAACTGGCGAAACGGGGGATACATGGCGCGCGTCTCGACCGATCCGTGGGGAAACGAATACCGGTATCGTCAGCCTGGCACGCGAGGCACCGAGTTCGATCTCTATTCGCTCGGGCCCGACGGTCTCGAGGGCAGCGCCGAAGCGGATCAGGACAACATTGGAAATTGGTCCCTCGGCAATTGACCCAACCTGCGGCCCAACGCCGATGACGACGCACCCACGGCGCTCCGCAGGTTTCACTCTCGTCGAAATTCTGGTCGTGCTGGCGATCATCGCGATCGTCATCGGTGGCGCGGTGCTTTCATTGGGTCTCATCGGCCGCCGCGATGCCCCTCCGCCCGAACTCGAACGGCTCGGGACCCTCCTCATCGACCTTCGGGATCGTGCGGAGCTGGAAAATCGTCCCTACGGCGTCGAACTGATTCCCGCGGGGTATCAATTTTTGGTGTTCGATCCGGCGACGATGCGGTGGCTCAAGGTCGACGATCGACGACTATCGAGGGGCAACTGGCCGGACGGCGCGCGGCTGGAGCTCGACATCGAAGGACGTCGCGTTTTGCTCGGCCGACCAACCAACCCCACAGACGCCTCGGAACCGACCTTCGGTGTCGACAGCAGCGGCGAGTTCACGGCCTTCGAATTGCGGATCGCCATCGATGCCGCCTCACCGCCCTGGCGAATCGGGCCCGACGAGAACGGCGATCTCGCGATTCGTCCGACCGCACGATGAAGTCCGGCAGCGCGTACCTCCGATCGACGGGCTTCACCTTAATTGAGGTGCTGGTGGCGCTCGTCGTGGTTGCGCTCGGCGTGGCTGCCGCGATGTCGGCGATTCTCTCCGCGGCGACGAGCGCGGAGCGCCTGCGGGAACGCGCTTATGCCGAATGGGTCGCGACAAATCGGCTCACCGAGATACGCATCGCACCCGAGTTTCCGAGCATCGGGCGCCGTGAAGGTGTCGCGCAAATGGCAGATCGCGACTGGGAGTGGCGCGAGAACGTTCGCGCGACGTCCATCGATGGCGTCGTGCAGATCGTGGTGGAAGTCCGCCCGCGTGGCATTTCAGATTGGTTGGTGACGATGAGCGGCGCTCGCGGTCGCGATGTCCTCACGGGCGGAGCCGATCTGATCTGGGATACGGCCGAACGGAGCGCACCGTGAGCGTTTTCATGCGACGAGGCGAAGGATTCACGTTGCTCGAATTGCTCGTCGCGCTCTTCGTGACGGCGATCATATTCGCGTTGGGGTATGGCGCCTTGACGGATATCGCTCGTCACCGAGTCGATATCAAAAACGCACAGTCGAGCTTAAGTGAATTGCAGCGGGCCGTTCGTCTGATGACGGACGATTTGTCTCAGCTCCACCCGCGACCGATCCGCGATGAACTCGGTCGAGTGTATGCACCTGCGTTGGTCGGGGAGTCCGGTACGCCCTCGCCGATTGCCCTGACACGCGGCGGACGCGCCTCGACCTCCTCGCATGCACGGAGCACCCTGCAACGCGTCGAGTACGTCGTCGAAGGGGGCCAGCTCGTGCGGTTCGTCTGGCCCGTACTCGATCGGGTGCAATCGAGCAACGCGTCCCGGCGGGTCCTCATGAGCGGCGTTAGCTCGCTCGAATTGCGTTATCTCGATGATCGGGGTGAATGGCAAAGAAACTGGCCGGCTCCGTTGGTGAGTGGAGAAAGCGAACTCGCTGGACATCGTCGCCGCCCGCGCGCCATCGAATTCACGCTCACGACGGAAGCGCATGGCACCATCCGACGGATCGTCGAGGTCCCACGATGAGCACGCGCGGCGTCGCCCTGTTGACCGCTCTTATCGTTGTGGCGATCGCCACCGTCATCGCTGCAGCGATTTTCTTTGATACGGGTGTGTTACTTCGACGCTCTGAGGGCGGCGCCGCGCGTGATCGCGCCATGTTGCTTGCGGGTGCGGCCGAAGCCACGGCAGCACGCATTCTTCGAGAGGACCTCGATACCGGCGCCGCACCGATACACGCTGCGCAGCGCTGGGCGTCGATGCTCGGACCCGTGGAGATCGAGCACGCGGGTCTCGTCACCGGGCAGCTCGTTGATCTGCAGGGGCGGTTCAATCTCAACAGTCTTCGGGATCGCAACGGACAGATCGATCCGATCGCCCTCGCCCTGCTTGAACGGATTCTCGTCATTCTCGAGATCGAACCAGCGTGGGCGCCGAAGATCGCGGACTGGATCGACGCCGACGACATCCCGACGAGCGGTGGCGCGGAGGATGACGTCTATACGGCGCTGACCCCCGGCTATCGGCCACCCAATCGCCCGCTGACCTCGATATCGGAATTGATGCTGTTGCCCGATTTCGATCTCGCTAGATACTCGCGTCTCGCCCCGCACGTGACCGCTCTTCCGCGAGATGCTGGCATCAACTTGTGCGCGGCGAGCGCCGTGTTGCTCGATGCGCTGAGTAACGAAACCCAATGGGTTGGCGCCGAAACCTCGCTCGCCCGTAACCGGGAACGGGAGTGCTTTCCGCGGCGTGATGTCTTCCGCGCCGGGTTTCGGGACACGACCGAGTTCGGCCGCCTTGATCAATCGGTCGGTCTTGGTGAGCGAAGCACCTACTTTCAGCTGCGAACCGTCGCTGTCATTGGCACGACATCGTTCTCCTTGTACAGTCTCCTCCGCTACGAAAACGCTCCACCTGCGCAACCCGGTGTTCGGGTCTTGTGGCGACATACGGCAGAGTGAAAACTCGCGATCATGACCGACACGCTATTCATCCACCTGTCATCACCGGATCCTGAAGGTTCCGTCTCGGCGTGCATCGTATCGCCGGACGGCGCCGTCATCCGTGCGACACATTCCACGACGCTTGCCACGCTGGCGGAGACCTACCGAGGGCTCACGGTGGTTGGGCTGATCCCGGGCGCCGAGGCGTTGACGACCGTTGTCAGTCTGCCGAAGGTTCGCTCTCGCGCCTTGCGCAAGATGCTGCCGTTTGCACTCGAAGAGCAGATTGCCGGTGAGCTTGATCGACAACACTTCGCGGTCGGAGCTGCGTCGGGCGCCTCAACGCAGGATCGACTCGAACTCCCCGTGACGGCCATTCGTCGCGAGAGCCTCGAGGCGTATCTGCACGCCTTGCGCGCGGTCGGCTTCGAGCCTGCTGCGCTTCATTTAGACGAGTCCTGCATCGCCCCAAAGCCGGGAGACGTCATCGCCTGGAATCAGGGTGACGAAATCTTTCTGCGCGCGCCCTCAGGGGCGGGGCTTCGCTGTCGCGCGACTGATCTGTCGACGGCGATCGACCTCCTACCCACCGATCCCCCGCTCTCGTCCCTCGGACTGCAGATCGTTGAGCTTCCCAAGAGCGCGACGACGCACGAGATCAGCATCGATGCTCTGAAAAGCCACTACTCGGCCATATTTCGCGTAAGGCCGGCCGAGCATTTTTTGGATTGGTTGATCGCTCAGCATCGTCTCGCTCACCCCATCAACCTGCTACAGGGCGAACACGTACCGCGTCGAGTCCGCTTCTGGTCTGAATCCCGCTGGAGGCTTCCCGCTGCGCTGGCGGCCGCCTTGCTTTTACTGGTGACGATCGATCGAGCCTATACCTGGCGCTCAGCCGCCCTCGCGGAAGCGGCGCTCGACGCCACAATCAGTGCGGGCGGTGTTAACCCGCAATCGGTTATCCGTCCCGCGGCAGACGCGCCACTTCGTCGAGTCTTGGTCGATCTCGCGAATGCAGGAGTTCGAAACGGCGCGCTTGTGGCCGTGATTCAGGAGAGTGACGTGATTCGCGTGACGCTCTCGCAAGAAACGCCGCAAGAGCCGCTCGTTCGCGCGTTGTCGACGAAGGGCTGGCGCATCGACTCGGGCAGTGACGATCAAGGCCGTCCTGTCTTAACCCTCGTCTCGGCACAGAGCGCGCGATGAAAGATCTCACTGCGCGCCTCAAAGATTTCTACGCGGGGCTTGCCGAACGCGACCAGCGGGCGTTGGTCGTCGGGGTCGTCGCGTCGGTCCTGATTATCGTCGTCGCGGGCCTCTCGTCGCTGATCATTGAGTCTCGTAGCGCCTCGAGCCGGGTCATCGACAAACGGGCGCTACTCGCCCAGCTGCCGGAGATTCGAGACCGGGAGCAACGATTGCAACGCTTGGGGTCGGATCTGGCGATGCCCTTGGAGGCGCTTGCAAACCGCATTACGGCTCGACATGGCATCGAAGCGGCACTCGACCGCCAAGGTGACTCGGTCATACGCCTGCGGGCGAACAACGTTCCGTTCGACGCTGTCATCGAATGTCTCGCCGATCTCGAGACCGCGTCGGTCATCACTCGCCGAGCCGTGTTAACCGCCACGGGTGCGGGACGCGTCGATCTCGAGCTGGATATTCAAAAGCCCGCGCCGTGAGCCGGCGTCGCCTGCTGCTTGCGATATTTTCGGCGAGCGCCGTGGTTGGAGCGATCGCGTGGTTGCCCGCTCGAGCCGTCTCTCCCCTGCTCCCTCACTCCATCGATTGCGCTGCACTCACCGGTACGGTTTGGCGCGGACGCTGCGAGGGTTTCAGCATTCGAAACAGTCGGTCGGGATCATTGTCTTGGGCACTCCGGTGGTCGATCGATCATCCGGCGGGAATCGCCCTCAGATGGCGGTGGATCAAAGATCAGTCCGACGCGCGGGGCGTCTTGAGCGGAATCGGCAGACGGTCGCCATCTTTACAACTCGAGCACCTGTCGATCGATTTACAGACGTTACGTAATGCATTGCCCTCCGACGTCCTGCTCGGACCGATCGCTGCGCTGTCGGGCCGACTTGAAGGGTCGGCGCTGTACGTCGAGTTCGATGCCGGTCGAGTCAGCGCATTACGCGGCGCTCTGGCGGTCACGCGAGCGTCTTGGCTGCAAACGGGCGCGGCGATCGGTCCGTTCTCAGCGCAATTCGACGGACGCACGGGCGTGTTGCGCGATTTGGGTGGGCCGCTCGACGTACGCGCGTCGCTGGCACTGGCGGAGCCCGGTCGATTCACGGCGAAGGTGCGACTGGAAGCCCGAACGCCGAACGTCGTACCGAGCCTCGTCCCCGGATTCCCGCTGGAGGCGGAGATCGACGGTCAGTTCTAACGACGTTGACCGCCGTTCGTTCGATACTCAGCCAACAACTCGCCCATGCGGTCGAAGACGATGCGCAGGGTCGCCGCATCCGGAAGGTTGGTGATTCGGAAGTGGGTCTTATACGGCACGTTGAAACTCACGCCCGGCGCGACGAGTACATGCTTTTTCTCGAGCAGATCGAGGGCGAAGGTCTGATCGTCGAATCCGGCGACCTCCTCGGCGACGCCCATGAAGGCATACAGTGCGCCGGTCGGCACCACGAGACGCAGAGACGGATTTTCTCGCGCGGCATCGATGATCGCTTTGCGTGACTCGAAGAGCCTGCCGCCCGGTGCGGTCAACTCGCGAATACTTTGGTATCCACCAAGCGCTGTTTGTACCGCCCACTGACCCGGGACGTTGCTGCACAATCGCAACGACGCCAACAGCTCCATCGCGCCGATCAATTCTTTGGCGGCGGGCAGGTTACCAGATACCACTGCCCATCCCACGCGATATCCGCAGGCGCGGTAAACCTTCGAGAGTCCCGACATGGTGATGCAAACGGTATCGTGCACGAGTGTCGCCATCGGCACGAAGACTGCGCCGTCGTAGGTGATCTGGTCGTAAATCTCGTCACACAACAAAACGAGTCCGCGCTTCTCTGCCAGTCGCGCGATCGCCTCGAGCACCTCTCGGGGATATACCGCACCCGTCGGGTTGTTTGGATTCACGATCACGATGGCCCGAGTACGGGCGGTGATCAAAGATTCGATTTCCGCAGGATCCGGTACGAAGCCGTGCTCGGGCCGGCAGGGATAATGAATCGCCTTGCCACGATTGAGGTTCACCGCCGCAGTCCACAACGGGTAATCCGGACTCGGTACCAGCACCTCGTCGCCCTCGTTTAAGAGCGCCCGCAGCGCGATATCGATGAGCTCGGACACGCCGTTACCGATAAAGACTTCTTCGGCGGTCACGCCGTGAACGCCCCGCCCCTGCTGTTGCATGACGATCGCTTCACGGGCCGGAAAGATCCCTTTCTGATGACAGTAGCCCTCGCTGTCGGGAAAGTTCTCGATCATGGCGAGACGCATCGTCTCGGGCGTACGGAATCCGAACAACGCCGGATTGCCGATATTCAAGGAAATGATCTCGTAGCCCTTGCGCGAGAGCTCGAGCGCTCGTCTCGCGAGGTTTCCCCGGATTTCATAACGGACGTTACTGAGGCTTTCGCTCGTTCGAATGGATTGGGGCGCGGGCATGGGATTTCCGGGACTGCCGCAGCGGCAGCGATCTTTAAAGGGGTCGCAGGATACCGGTTACGAGCCCTTGAGACCAAGCGCGCCGGGATTCATGATTCCTTGGGGATCGAGTGCTCGCTTGACGGCCACGGCGAGCTCCGCGGACTCCGGCCGTAAAGCCTCAAGATACGGGTAGGTTTTTCCAAGCTGGTTGGAGGCCGCCCCAAACTCCGCAAACAGCGCAACAAGTTTTTGTCGAAGCTCTTCGACCAGTGCCCGGGCTCTCGGATTAGGTGGCGGTTCGACGAGCCGGACCCGAGCGGCATCAGAGAGGGACCGTGCGTGGATCGGCAACCATTCATCGCGCCAGTGAAATACGGGCTCGAAGCTGAAGGCCGACTGTCCGATGGCGATCAGCAAATGGCTCATCCAAACACCACACTCCTTCATCGGTTGCTGATAAGGCGCCAGCAGCGCTTCGCTCGCAGCCATGAGCCGCGTCGCATCCGAATGCGCGACCTTGGCATTGAGTGCCGCCCAGCGCTCTCCCTCGGGTCCGAGAACGGCATCTGGGGGTGGAAACAGACTCGCGCGAACCGCCCGCGGAATCGAGTCGGGGATCGGTTTCCCGCCGAGCGCGAGACAGGCGGATCGACACGCTGCAAGATCTGCCTCAAGGGCGGCTTCGCTACGGGCTGCGCAAGTCATGTGTAACGAGAAGGCGGTCTCGGGTAGAAACGATCGTCCGGCAAAGGCGAGTTTTAAACCCGCCTGCAAACCCTTCAGTAAGCTTCGTTCGCCACCAACCACCTTCAGGAGTACGCCGATATCTTTGAGCAGACCCTGGGAGGTGAGATTTTTTCGCGTGGACTCGGGATCGAAAACATAGGCCTCTTCCGCAGCGCCCGATCGCGCCACGGCCGACAACGCCTCGCCGGCTGCCGACATGCCTTCGAACACGAACGAGAGGTGGCCCGTGAACGCGGGTGCCGGTATGAGCCTGAAGGTTGCCTCGACCTTTACGCCAAAGCTGCCGGAATCGTGGGTCAAGAGACCCGTGAAATCCGGTCCGCAGGTTCGATAAAAAGGTTTCTTCGTATTGGCAAACGCGCGTTGACCCGTACGAAGCTCGCGGCCATCGGCGAGCAGCACAACAAGTCCAAGTACATGGTCCGTCGCCGTCCCGTATCGGGCGGTCCCAAAGAAAAGCGCGCCGTTCGACAAGCCGCCACCGACCGTGGCCTGCGCACCCGAGAAGGTCCCAAAGAACGGCAAGCGCAAACCAAGAGGCGTGAGCGTGTCATGGATTTGTTTCCAGGTGACCCCCGCCTCGACCGTGATGTACATGTCTTGCGGGTTCACCTCAATGATGCGCGTGAGTCGCGAGGTGTCGATGATGACACTCTTATCGTTGATCGGCCGATACCCACCCGTGTACGACAAACCGCCTCCCCGCGGGATGATTGA
>JBEAXT010000002.1:0-3544 GCA_041159695.1 Pseudomonadota bacterium | reverse complement strand
TGCGCGCCTCTGAGATCGATACGGCGAGCCCGTGGATACGGAGCGCAGGTTGATGCGCGTTGTCGCTGTCGTTCCCGTACGCTCGCCTCGCGATGGCAAGTCGCGACTCGCCGGAGTGCTTTCGGTCACTCGGCGCTCTGCGCTCGTCCAGTCGATGCTCGCACGGGTTCTTGCTGCGCTACGCGGCGCCGAGCGCATCGATCACATTGTCGTCGTGACACCCGAAGATCGGGTCGATATTCCGAAGGGCATCGAGGTGCTACACGATCATGGCACCGGGCTCAACGCGGCCGTGCAACTCGCGCAGCAGTCGCTCGCCCCGCGTTTCGATGCGATGCTCGTGGTGGCGGCCGATGCGCCGCAAGTGACCGCCGAAGAAATCGATCGACTGATCGAGCGGGCGATGGGAACCGCCGTAGTCGTCGTGCCGGATCGGCGTGGCGAAGGGACTAACGCGCTGTGGATGACCTTGCCCTCGACACTCTTGCCTCAATACGGAGAGCGTAGTGCGGACGCGCATCTTGAAGCGGCAAAGCGTCTCGGCTTACCCGCAGCGCGTGTCGAAATCCCCGGCCTGTCGCATGACGTGGATGTCCCCGATGATCTGAAGGCCGAGCCGATGCCGGACGATCAGGCGCGACTGCTGGCCGAGGAGAGTGAGTTGCCCGGGCTATTGCAGCGGGCGCGCGATCTGACACTCGATGGCTTCGGCCTGCGGGTCGGGTACTCGCGTAAAGTATTCATCCCGCTCACGCAACTCTGTCGTGACGTCTGTCACTACTGCACGTTCGCGGCGCCGCCGAAAAAAGGACAACGCGCTTACCTTCCGATCGAGGAGGTGCTCGCGATCGCGCGGCAAGGCGCTGCCGCTGGATGTTATGAGGCGCTGTTTACGCTCGGCGACAAGCCCGAGCTGCGGTATGACTCGGCACGCGAAGAACTCCGCGCACTCGGATTTTCGAGCACGATCGACTATCTCGAGTATTGCGCGCGGCGCGTCTTCGAGGAGACCGGACTTTTGCCCCATCTCAATCCGGGGGTCATGACGCGGGACGAGATGCAACGACTCCGCGCCGTCTCCGCCTCGATGGGCATCATGATGGAGAGCGGGGCGCTGCGATTGACGCAACGGGGTGGTCCGCACCATCGATCGCCTGACAAGCACCCCGCGGTTCGTTTCGAAACACTCGAGATGGCCGGCGAGTTGGCGATCCCGTTCACGACAGGCCTGCTGATCGGAATCGGCGAAACACGGCTCGAGCGGATCGAGACGCTGGTGGCGATTCGCGCGTCGCATCAGCGTCATGGTCACGTCCAAGAAATCATCATCCAGAACTTTCGGGCGAAACCGGGCACGCGAATGGCTCGAGCGCCCGAGCCTTCGCTCGAGGAATTGCAGTGGACGATTGCGGTCGCACGTCGAATTTTCGGCTCGTCGATGTCGATTCAAGCCCCTCCCAATCTAAGCGCCGGTTCTCTTCAGGCGCTGATCGACGCTGGAATCAATGATTGGGGTGGCGTGTCGCCGGTCACGCCCGATCACGTCAACCCGGAAGCGCCATGGCCGGAACTCGACACGCTGGAGCGCCTCACCGCCGAAGCGGGTCGGGTGCTCGTGCAGCGTTTGCCGATCGTGCCGACGCACGCGCTCGATGCGCGGTGGATCGACCCGACGTTACGTACGTCGGTGCTGCACCGAATCGACGCGTCGGGATACGTGCGTGAGCGGGATTGGCACGCGGGGGCGGGTGATCCGCCGCCGAAGGCTTACGCACCGCGAGCCGAGTGCTCCGCGTCATTCGGTTCCGTGTCGCCCCGTATCGCCGAGGCGATACGGCGGTGCCTCGAGGGTGAGACACCGGATGAGGAGAGCCTCGTGCGATTTTTTGGCGCAGATGGCGCCGACTTCCGAGCGATCGTGAGCGCAGCGGATTCATTACGACGCTCGGTCAACGGCGATGCGGTGAGTTACGTCGTCAACCGAAACATCAACTACACGAATATCTGCACCTATTCCTGTGGCTTCTGCGCGTTCGCCAAAGGGCGTAGCGCACGCGCGCTGCGTGGGCCCGGGTACGTCCTCGATTTCGACGAGATCAGTACGCGTGTCGCAGAGGCACGCTCGAGAGGTGCGACGGAAGTCTGTTTGCAAGGCGGAATCCATCCGTCTTTTACGGGCGACACCTATCTCGAGATCGTACGTGCGGCGCGACGCGGCGCACCCGACATTCACATCCACGCCTTTTCGCCCCTCGAGGTGACGCACGGCGCAGAGACGCTGGGGCTCACCGTGCGCGATTACCTGTCGCAACTCGCCGCAGAGGGCTTGCGCACCTTGCCGGGTACGGCCGCCGAAATTCTTTGTGATGAGGTGCGGGCCATCATTTGTCCCGACAAGCTCGATACGCAGGCATGGCTCGGTGTCATGCGCGAGGCCCATACGATCGGGCTTCGCAGTACGGCTACCATCATGTTCGGCCACGTCGATACCCCGAGACATTGGGCGCGACACCTGCTCGAGATCCGGCGGCTGCAGGAGCGCACGGGGGGCTTCACGGAATTCGTCCCCTTGCCGTTCGTTCATATGGAGGCGCCGATTTGGCGCAAGGGGCTTGCCCGCAGTGGTCCGAGCTGGCGGGAGTCGCTCCTGATGCATGCGGTGGCGCGGCTCGCGCTGGAGCCGGTCATTCGTCATATTCAGGCGTCTTGGGTGAAGCTCGGTCGCGAAGGTGCGATCGAGGCCTTGCACGCGGGCGCCGACGATCTCGGCGGCGTATTGATGAACGAGTCGATCACGCGCGCCGCAGGCGGGGTCAATGGTCAAGAGATGGATGTCGCCTCGATGGAGCAGGCGATCCGCGCTGCGGGCCGGACACCCCGGCAGCGTACGACCTTGTACGGCGAAGTACCGACGAAGCGCTCAGCGCAGTTTCGGGATCACGTGCTGACCGATGATATCGAGGGCTTCCATCGGGTTGTCGTGCAGGCGTAGCGCGCATTCGGATAAGCCGGCCTTGGCAAACAATCGGAATCGTTCGATTTCGCGATCGAGGTCTTCGAGACCTCCCGTCGAGGTGAAGTATTCGCAGAGTCGATTGGGGATCGATTCGGGAATTCCCTTTACGTTGCCCGAGCGATCGAACCACGCGGCCACGAAATTCTGATAGTTGTCGCGCACGAGCTGCGCCTCGTCCTCGGTGAGGCATTGTGAGATGAGCTCTTTCTGGAGCTTGATCGCGCGCCACGGCAGTTCGCGACGAGACTCACGATACCCCTCCGCCCGATCTTTCTTGAGATGCCAAGCCCAGAACGTGTTGGTGCGGATGGTCGGCATGTCGACTTCACGCTTCGCAGCGCCTTCTATGACCTCTTTCATGGCGCTCGCCATCACCTCGGGCGGGGTGCAACCAATGAATACGCCATCGGCGACGCGCGCCTCCATCCGCATCATCTGTCCGCGATAGGCGGTGCCATAGACGAGGGGCGGCGTCGGCGCTTTCAGCCAGCCATAGGCGCAGGGCAGGTTGACCACGAAGTCTTCACC
>JBEAXT010000195.1:0-7616 GCA_041159695.1 Pseudomonadota bacterium | reverse complement strand
GGATCATGGCGCTCCCAAAAGGCGCGCAGCAGTTCGCCGTACGACACTTGGGTCGGATCGAACACGACGCGCACCACCTCGGTATGCCCGGTCAGCCCGCTGCAGACCTCTTCATAAGTCGGATTCGGCGTATAGCCTCCCGCATAGCCGACGGCGGTGGATACCACACCGGGTATCTTCCAAAAGAGCCGCTCGGCGCCCCAAAAGCAGCCCATTCCGAACACCGCCTCGACGGTTCCCGCGGGAAACGGCGGTTTCAACGGCGCGCCGTTCACGAAATGACGCTCTGGCACGGACATGGGCGTCGCACGCCCGGGCAGTGCCTCGGCGGCACTGATGGATTCGGCTTTTCGTCGCAGGAGTGACATGAGGCAGATTCTGGGGGCGTCTTCCCGTCTCTTCAAGCGGCGGGTTGTTCTCGAACGAGCCGCTGCGTACCCTTTGCATCTATGACCACTTGCCACGCTCATAATCTCAGACACGAACCCGCAGACCGACCGAAACCCTACGGCCTACGCGTCTCACTCAAACCGGGTGATCCCTTCCGTACGCTGCTTGGAGCCGACTGGAGCCGTACTCATTGGTTTGCCACCGCCGAAGAGCGCGATGCGGCGCTCGCAGAGATGAGTCGCAAGCATGAGTACTCGCGGCCCGGCGATCGACCGGCTCACGTGTACGAAAAAGTGGTGAGCTTCGCTCAGCAGCGAAAACTCTAAGCTAGAAGGTTCGACCGAGAAAAAGGTAAAACGTGTTTTCGCCGCCTTCGCCGAAGCCCGACCCCAGATAGACCGGGCCGAGCAGCGTGTCGAACCCGACGAATACGCTGCCGTGAGTGAGCGCCGAATCGAGACTGATGTCGCCTCGACGATCCCAGACGTTTCCGGCCTCTAACGAGACGCCCGCATAGGCGGGTACATTGAGGAACCCCTCTCCGCCGCGACCGATCTGTCGGTAGTACATCGCGCGCGCAAGCGCGTAGTGTCGTCCGCTCAAAGAATCGGGAGCCAAACCGGAGAGATTCAGGAAACCGCCCACGGGAAACAACGAGCGGATGGTGTCGAGGTTCGAGTTAACGTTGGTACCGAAAGACGTCCAGACCACGCCCGTATGCCTGCCTCGCGAACGAGCGAGGAGCCAATCGAAGGAAACGAGATCCGCCCGTCGATCGGAGCCTAAGCTCGGCGTCTCGGCGCGCCATTCCGCGACCAGGTACTGACCTCGGCGCGGAAAATTGCGGTTGTCGAGCACATCGTAGGAAAAGCGGCCATAGAGTTCGCGAAGATCGAAGTCCTCGACGACAGGCCTGTCATCCTCGCCAACTCGCAACCGGGCCTGACCCGATGCGCGTCGGACGCCCACGCGCAGCTCGCCCCAGTTGGAGAACTCACGACCGAGGTCGACTCCATACTCCGTGGTCCGCAAACGGTACTCGGCCTGTCGAACGCCGCCCTCGATGATCGGGACGTTACGCAAATCGAATCTCGCTTGCGGCATCACGAACCAGCGCGCCGAATCACCGAAAGGGATGTGGAACTCCGTGGCGATCTTCGGCTCTGATCCGATCTGGAAGTCCCAGGCCCACTCGGCGGCGAGCGATCCGATATCGGCGAGCACGACTCGCGCCGCTGCGTTGTACGTCGAGTTACCGTTGAAATCATCTTCAAGGTTGAGTCCGAAACGCATGTAGTTCGGACCCCAGGAATTTCGGCGCGCGCTGAGTTCGAGCACATCTCCTCGAGCGCCCTCGCGCAGCCGATAATCGACGCTCTCGAAATTACCGCGCCCAAACAAAGTCGTGAGGCCTTCATCGAGCCCTTCCGCAGAGGCGAGATCGATGAAACCTGCGCGCAGGAGTCGTGCGTAGCGTGCCGAATCGTCGGCAACACGAATCTCTTCGATCCGCGGGCCGCCGCACCGAGCCGCATCACGCGCTGCGAGATAGCGCTGGTAGTCCACCTCGGGAAGTCGCAGTGCCGCCAGTCGCTCGCTCGAGGCGCGAGCGGCCTGCTCACCGAGCTCCACCGCCCGCGGAACGATGTCGAAGTCAAAACTCGACGCCTCGCCGAGCTCGGGCGTCAACAAAATATCGGCGGGCTGCAACAACTGCCGCTGCGCATCGCTACCCCGACGAATCAGGATCGACAACATCTGATTGGAGATGGTGGCGACGGAGTCGAGCGTTTCGCGCTTGCGCAGCGGAAAGCCGACATCGACGACGATCAGGACGTCGACACCCATCTGGCGCGCGAGCTCTACGGGCAAATTGTTGGCGAGGCCGCCATCCACGAGCAGGCGCCCGTCCAAATCGACCGGCGCAAAAACTCCGGGCGCAGAGAGACTCGCCCGCATGGCCGTGACGAGATCGCCCCCGGCGAGTTCAACCGCCTCGCCCGTCTCGAGATCGGTGGCAACGGCGCGAAATGGCGTAGGTAGATCGTCAAAGCGCTCGATTCTCGCAACGGGCAAAGTCACGCGACGCAGCGCCTGCGAGAGACGCTGACCCGACACAAGACCTTTCGGAAGGCGGAAGGTGCCGCTTTTGAGCCCGAGCGGAAAGTCGACCAAAAAATTCTGATCTTCGCTCTTACGACGAAAGCTCAAGGTGTCGCGCGGCGCAGGTTCCTGAAACGCCCGACGCCACTCAGGCGACTCGACGAGGGCGGAGATCTCCGTGGCACGCAATCCGCTCGCATAGAGTCCACCCACCACGGCACCCATACTGGTGCCCGCGACGGCATCGATGGGAATACGCTCTGCCTCGAGAACTTTGAGCACCCCGACGTGAGCCGCCCCGCGCGCCCCGCCCCCGGAGAGCACCAAGCCGACTCGCGGCCGATCGGCGACCGCCTCGACCGACAGGGCGAGGAGTGTGAACGTTAGCAGCAGAATGGAGGTCAAACGCACGACCTTAAGGATACCAAGCGATAATGCGCCCATGCTCGAACTTGCCGCTCTGACCCTGCTGACGACCGCCAACCCCACGCTCGAGGAGGTGGTAGTCACCGCACAAAGACGCGAAGAGCGTCTGGTCGATGTCGCCGCCAGCGTCTCCCGGCTGTCCCCCGGTGAGTGGGGCCGGATCGATCTCACCCATCACGCCGAGAGCCTGAATCGTGTGCCGGGCGTCTTCTTGCAGCGGGGTAGCGGCCAAGAAAGCCTGCTCGCCATTCGCTCGCCCGTACTGACCGGCGCAGGTGCCTGCGGTGCCTTCCTATTCCTCGAGGATGGTTTCCCGTTGCGCCCCACCGGATTTTGTAACGTCAACGAACTCTTCGAGACCAACACCGCACAGGCCGCAGCCGTCGAGGTGATGCGCGGACCCGGCAGTGTCGTACACGGCGCCAATGCCGTGCACGGCGTCATCAATGTTTTGACACCGTCCGTCGCGGATCTCGCAGGCACCCGACTCAGTGCCGTGATGGGCGCCCATGATTTTCGATCCGTCGGATTTGCGGTCGGTGATGGCCGTCAGGCCCTGCAAGGCCTCGTTAGACACGACGGCGGTTTCCGGGACGACTCCGAGGTCACGGAGCTAAAACTCAACCTGCTCCACGATCGCGATCTCGCGGGGGGCACGCTGCGTTGGCGTGCTGCCGCGACGCGCCTCGATCAGGACACGGCAGGATTCATTCGCGGATTCGATGCCTATCGCGACTCGACCCTACGTCGTTCCAATCCCAACCCCGAAGCGTTCCGAGAAGCCGACAGTCTGCGCATGTCGACCGTATGGACGCGCAACGACTGCCCCGGCTGCGACGATGAAGTACGCGCTATCGCGCGTCACTCGTCGATGACGTTCCTACAGCATTTCCTGCTAGGCAAACCGCTCGAAAAAAATGCGCAGACGAGCGTCGCGCTCGGTTTCGCGCGCAGCCGCCCGCTCGCGATGCAAGGCTGGTCGTGGCGCGTAGGCGTCGACGCCGAGTGGGCGGACACTTCGCTCCTCGAAATTCAAGATGGCCCGACGCTCGAGGGGAGCGCCTTCGCGCGATCGATTCGACCCGCAGGTCGGCACTACGACTATGAAGTGGGCGTGGCCTCAGCGGGCGCCAACGCCTCGATCGAGCATCGCAGTGACACCTGGCTCTGGCGCGCCGCGTTGCGCGCCGATTACATCACCTACGCGTACGACAATCTCATGCGTGACGGCAACACGGCCGAGGATGGGACCCCTTGTCCGGGCGGATGTCTCTACAGTCGCCCGGCAGATCGTGATGATCGGTTCTCGAAACTGACGCCGCGATTCGAGGTCGTCCGTCATCTGAGTGCCACACAGCACCTCTATGGCGTGCTCGCCGAAGGCTTCCGTCCGCCCGAGATCACCGAGCTCTACCGACTGCAACGTAACCAGTCGGTCGCCGAGCTCGATGCCGAGCGTATGCAGAGCGCCGAGGTCGGTTGGCGATTCGCATTCGGCGAAAGCGCCGCACCTCTGCTGCGTGGCAACCTTGCGCTGTATCGGGCGCGCAAAAGCGACGTTATTCTGCGTGATGCTAACGGCTTCAATGTGATCGGCGGCAAAACTCGCCACGAAGGCATCGAGTACGAATTCAGTTGGCAGGCACTACCCTGGATACGAGCCGATCTCGGCGGCACCGTCGCGAGACACCGATACGATTTTTCTCGCGCCATCGAAGGGGGCGAGACCATCACCGCCGGTCGCGACATCGACACCGCGCCACGACAGATCCATCGCATCGCTCTCTCCGTCAAACCTCATTCGCGCCTCGATATCGAAATCGACGCGCGGCGTGTCGGCGCGTATTTCGCCGATGCCGCCAACGCTCGGCGACATCCCTCGCAAACCGTGCTGGGTCTTCGGAGTCGTTGGCAATGGACGCCCGACCTGGCGCTGACGGTGGAGGTCGACAATCTCGCCAATCAACTTCTGGCCGATCGGGCCGATTTCGCTCAAGGTGACTGGCGTTACTTTCCGGCGCGCGAACGCAGTGCGTATCTCGGCGTCGACTGGCGCTCGCGCTGACGACCCCGCGGAATCTGCTGCGTGATGCAATGGATGTTCCCGCCGCCCAATAAAATCTCCCGTGCCGGCACCCCGACCACACGACGGTTCGGGAAAATTCTTTGCAGTTGCGCGATGACTTTTGCATCGAATCGCCGATCGAGCATCGGCACGACGACGCCGCCGTTGGCGATATAAAAATTCACGTAACTTGCCGCGAGGCGCTCCCCGCCTCGGCGCGGCTTCGTCCCCGGTCTCGGCAACAATCCCGCTGCTTCGATATCGGTCATCTCGAGCGGACCCGGCATCGGGATACGATGAATTTTCAACCGTCGCCCGCGCGCATCGCGCGCATCACTCAATCGCATGAACGCATCGCGTGAGCTCGACGATTGCGGGTCTCTAGGATCGTCACACCACAGCAAAGCAACTTCGCCGGGCGCGACGAAGCAGGCGAGATTATCGACGTGTCCGTCCGTTTCATCGTTGAACACACCGCGACCGAGCCAGATGATTTCAGTCGTACCGGTATACGCTTTGAGTAAGGTTTCGAGCTGTCGTCGTCCGAGCCCCGGATTACGGTTTTTATTGAGCAAACACTCTTCAGTGACGAGCAAAGTCCCCTCGCCGTCCGAATGAAGAGCGCCGCCCTCGCATACGAACGGCGCGCGATAACGGGCCAATCCCTCAAGCGCGAGCACACGGCGCGCGACCAGTTCGTCGCGGTCCCAAGGAAAATACAGTCCGCCGTCAAGACCACCCCAGGCGTTGAAATGCCAGTCGACCCCGCGCACCTCGCCCTTTGGGCCGACCACACCGGTCGGCCCCACATCGCGCATCCAGGCATCGTCGCTCTCGAGACGTACGACACGAATACGCGGCTCGAGCAAGCGCCGCGCCTCGTCGAACTGCGTAGCACCCACGCCGACCGATACCGGTTCGAACTGCGCGATCGCATGGGCCACCGCTGCGAATGCCCGCTGCGCGGGTTTCGCGTATTCGCGCCAGTTATCCGGCCGCGTGGGCCACAGCATCCAGCAGCCCCGATGCGGCTCGAACTCCGCGGGCATTCGGAACCCGTCGGCCAGCGGCGTTGAGGTCAAGGAATCGCTCATTCGCGGGATTCTATCGGAGCCGCCGCTCGGACGGGCCGACCCCGCACCCCATGGTAGAATTGCGCCACGCAACGGCGGGGGTTTCGAATAAACGCCGGGCGATTCAGAAGGAGTTCTCAGCACATGACCACGGCTTCCAAAGTCACCCTCACGCCTCCAGCCGGCGGCGCCAAAATCACCATCAAGGACGGCAAACTCGTCGTCCCCAATAATCCGATCATCCCCTACATCGAAGGCGACGGCACGGGCCCCGATATCTGGCGCGCCAGCGTCCGTGTCATCGATGCGGCAGTCGCCAAGGCCTACGGTGGTCAGCGCAAGATCCACTGGCTCGAGGTCTACGCTGGCGAGAAGTCGAACAAGCTGTTCAATACCTGGCTGCCTGACGAAACCGTCGCGGCCTGCCGCGAGTATCTCGTGTCGATCAAGGGCCCGCTTACGACGCCCGTCGGCGGCGGCATTCGCTCGCTAAACGTCGCACTGCGTCAGTTGCTCGACCTCTATGTTTGCCTGCGTCCCGTGCGTTGGTTCAAGGGCGTCCCTTCACCGGTAAAGGCACCGGAGAAAGTCGACATGGTGATCTTTCGGGAGAACACCGAGGACATCTACGCCGGTATCGAGTTCGAGCTCGGCTCCGAGGAGAACAAAAAATTCAAGGAGCTCTTCAAGGCTAATTTCCCTAAGGCTTACGCAAAGATCCGCTTCCCGGAAACGTCCGGTATCGGTATCAAGCCGGTCTCGCTCGAGGGTACGGAGCGACTCTTCCGTGCTGCCGTCGAGTACGCGGTCGTCAACAAACGCAAGAGCGTGACCATCGTTCACAAGGGCAATATCCAGAAGTTTACGGAAGGTGCCTTCCGTAACTGGTCGTACGCACTGGCTGAGCGCGAGTTCCCAGGCCAAACCTACGGCTGGGAGCAGTGGGAGCGCACGAAGGCCGAGAAAGGCGAAAAAGCCGCCAACGCCGAGATGGATGCTGCCAAGAAAGCGGGCAAGATCATCATCAAAGATGCCATCGCCGACATCACGCTGCAGCAAGTACTCACCCGCCCCGACGAGTTCGATGTGCTCGCCACCTGCAACCTCAATGGCGATTACCTCTCCGACGCGCTCGCTGCGCAGGTGGGTGGTATCGGCATTGCACCGGGGGCGAACATCAACTACGTCACGGGTCATGCAGTGTTCGAAGCAACCCACGGCACTGCGCCGAAGTACGCCAATCTCGATAAGGTCAATCCGGGCTCGGTGTTGCTTTCGGGTGAGATGATGCTGCGTTACATGGGCTGGACCGAGGCGGCCGATGCCGTCATCACCGCCATGGATCGCACCATCGGTCAAAAGACGGTGACCTACGACTTCGCGCGTCTCATGGAAGGCGCGAAGGAAGTCAAATGCAGCGAGTTCGCCGACGCGTTGATCGGCAATCTCTAAGGGCCATGCGGTGACCGCCGAGAACCTGATCGAAGAAGGATCTCGGCGGATCGCCGCAGCCTTTGCCGCCTACAATCGCGAGTTTCGCGAGATCACGCGGCGAGCCC
>JBEAXT010000135.1:0-19175 GCA_041159695.1 Pseudomonadota bacterium | reverse complement strand
AAGCGCGCGGGCGTCGACGTGTCGGTCCCTTTCGCACCGGGCCGTGTGGATGCCTCTCAGGCCCAGACGGATGTGGCGTCGTTCCGACCGCTCGAGCCGACAGCCGACGGATTCCGTAACTTCTACACGGCGGCGAGCTATCTATCGCCCGCCGAAGCGCTGGTTGATCGCGCCAACTTGCTCACGCTGACGGTCCCTGAGATGACTGTACTGGTTGGCGGAATGCGTGCGCTCGGCGCAAACCACGGCAAGTCTGCTCACGGCGTGCTGACTTCGCGTCAGGGTACGCTGTCGAACGACTTCTTCGTCAACTTGCTCGACATGCAGACCGCATGGCGCAAGTCTTCGATCGACGGCGTGTACGAAGGCGTTGATCGCGGCTCCGGAAATACCCGGTGGACCGCCACTCCGGTCGACCTCGTTTTTGGCTCGAACTCGGAGCTGCGCGCAGTCGCCGAGGTCTATGCCGCAAACGACGGTCAGCAGAAGTTCGTGAAGGACTTCGTTAAAGCTTGGGACAAAGTGATGAACCTCGACCGGCTCTGATCTCTCCAGTTCAGTCACGCCGGAAGAAGACGGCGGCGCGAAAGCGTCGCCGTTTTTTTTGCCTATCACATCGCGTTACGGGTGTAATAGTCCCATGACGAATGATCCACTCATGCTCGGCGTCGACTTCGGTGGCACGAAGATCGAAGCGGCTGTCCTTGATCTTGCAGGCAGACCCATCATCAGGAAGAGAGTCGCGACGCCAAGAGATTATGGGTCGGCGCTCGAAGCGGTTCGCGATCTCGTGACGTCCATTGAGGCAGAGACGATCGTTTTTGATCGTCTCGGTGTCGGGGCGCCCGGATCGATCTCGCCAGCCACGGGCCTCTTGAGAAACTCCAATACGACTTATCTGAACGGTCGGTCGTTTGCGCAGGATCTCGAACGTACGCTCGGAAAGCGAGTGCGCATGAGCAACGATGCAAACTGTCTCGCGTTGTCGGAGGCAGTCGACGGTGCGGCTGCGGGAGGGCACTGTGTCTTCGCCGTCATCATCGGTACCGGGTGCGGCGGTGGTTTAGTCATCAATGGCCGATTGATTGAAGGTGCAAACGGGATCGCGGGAGAGTGGGGACACAATCCGTTGCCTTGGCCTACTCCCGATGAGGCACGACAGGCGCCGCGTTGCTGGTGCGGTCAGATCTCATGTCAAGAGACGTGGATCTCCGGTTCGGGTCTGCAGCGAGATTTTTTTGAGACGACGGGAGTCCAGTTGAGTGGAGAGGATATCGTGGCGGCGTCACGTCGGGGTGATCCGCCTGCTATTGCCGCTCTTGGGCGATACGTCGATCGACTTTCGCGCGCGCTCGCAGTCGTCGTCAATCTTGTTGATCCAGAGGTGATCGTGCTCGGCGGCGGCATGGCAAACGTTAGCGAGTTATACGAGGCTCTACCGGATTTAATTCGCCGATATGTATTCTCGGATGCGTGGACCGCACGAATCGTTCGTGCTCAGTGGGGCGATTCTTCTGGAGTACGAGGCGCTGCGCGCCTGTGGATGACGACCTAACGCAATCGATCGATGAGTCCCGAATATCGACGAGTCTTACGCGAGCACGCTTCACGTACGGTTTGCGGATCACCCCAGATCTCGACCTCTTTGCGTGCTCGACTCACGGCCGTATAGAGCAGCTCTCGCGTCATGCTGGGATTGGATCCCGGCGGCAGCACGATCAGAATCCGATCGAACTCAGAGCCCTGGCTTCGGTGTACGGTCATGGCATAAGCCGTCTCGTGAGGAGGAAGTCTCCCGGCTGGCAGACGCACCGGCATACCTTGAGGGCCCATGAACCATGCCCACGACTCTCCGCCGCGCGGGTCGGTGAGGATCACGCCGCTATCGCCGTTGAACAACTGAAGCGCGTGATCGTTGCGGGTGAGGACGATAGGGCGAATTCGGCCAAACCCTCCGAGACCGGATGCAATCAACGCATTGATGACCTCGAGCCCGTAAGGGCCTTGACGGGTGGGGCAGAGTACCCTTCTACGGCCTAATCCCGACAAGATCAAAGCCGGATCATCGAGCTCGAGCACATCGCGTAGATCATTCAGCGACGCGTCATTGCGCAGCGCGACATCCAGACTTTGGGGCGAGGGCAGATCGCGCAAGCGAATATCGGTGAAGCTCACATCATTCAGCAACGCCAACGCACCATCGCCATCGCCGAGGCAAATCGCTTCACAGAGTCGGCCGATGCCACTGTCTGCCGCGTACCGATACTGTGTTTGCAGCGTGACGAGAGCGGATCCGAGCGGTGATATGTCTGAAGCAGCAGAGCGGGCCGCCTCAGCGATATCCGCGAGTACGGCACCCGCCTCGACGGAGGCGAGCTGATCGGGATCACCGACGAGAATGAGTGTCGCCGTCGGCTTGAGTGCATCGAGTAGCTTGGCCATCAAGGGTAGATCGACCATCGACGCCTCATCCACGATGACTACGTCCTCGATCAGCGGGTTATCCGCATGATGTTTGAAAAACGCGGAATCACCCCGCGCTCCGAGCAGCCGATGTATGGTCGAGGCCGTTTTAATCGACGCGGGATTGCCTTGTCGGACGCTCTCTTCCATTCGTTTCGCTGCTTTGCCTGTGGGTGCTGCAAGTGCAAAACGCAAGTTGGGATCTTGAGCGATCAGATCGTTTAATTCTTTGAGGATTCGGGTCGTTTTACCGGTGCCAGGACCGCCGATGATGACCTTAAAACGCCCCGCTTCGACTCGCGCAAGAATTGCCTCTGCGAGCCGTTGCTCGTACTCGAAGTAACGATGAAGGTACAGACGGCCTTGAGCGTCGAGCACGAGAGGAAGAAATCGCGCGACGTGATCCGTGACGAGACCGCTCGCCTCGAGATCCGCTCGCCATTGGGAGAGAGTCGGCCATGGATCCATGACCGGCGGCAAGGCATCGCCAAAATCAGGCATCTCATCGAGTCGTGCGCAGAGATGTCCGCGCCGGAGCATCGCGCTTGCAATGGCAGCGGCATGACCCACTAACACCGATTTCGGGCCGGCAAGATCAGTCATTCGATACGCAAACTGTCGATCGAGAGCATTGAACCCGTCATACGCAAGGAATTGCTCGAGCGCGACGGTGGTCATCGGAGCTGCCCCTCGCGTATCAAGGCGGCTCCCAGTCGGCTCAAAAGATGGTGATCGGGCCTCGAGTAATGAACGCCATATTCCGGAGAGGAGCCATCGAGACCGCGAACGAAGATATAAAAAATTCCGCCGAAGTCGCGGTCATAGCGGTATTCCGGCAATCGCTGCTTCAGGTAGCGGTCGACCGCCAATGCGTAGAGCAAGGACTGCAAAGAATAAAAACTCTGCTGCA
The DNA here is from genome assembly GCA_041159695.1 of Pseudomonadota bacterium. GTDB lineage: Bacteria > Pseudomonadota > Gammaproteobacteria > Steroidobacterales > Steroidobacteraceae > UBA964. The sequence continues at coordinate 15,802 of JBEAXT010000135.1, read as the reverse complement.
TCGTCCGATCGAGATTTTGTCGCGAGTAGTCGCTCGGACGAGGTCCTAACCAATTCGATTTCCAGTCGAGGAGGTAGTAACGACCTTCATGACGAAACACGAGATCCATGAAACCCCGAAGAAAACCATCGACGGGGCTGAATTGCAGTCGACCGAGATTCAGGGCAGTCGCCGACGAAAGTTCGCGCGAATCGAACCGCTTGATCGGATAATAAAACTCCACTTCGTTCAAACGATCTCCCGGGGCGATATTTTTTAGCCGCAGGGTGTCATTCGGGGGAAGCAAAGGATGCGACATCATCGATTCCAGATGCTGAGTCAGGGCCTCTAGCAGACTGTCATCTAAGTTGAGCGCACCGAAATGTGCCGTCACCAACGGCCGGAGCGTTTCCGGGCGCGTGAAATCGGCGTGCTCTAGCACGGCATGCAGTGCAATGCCTGTTGCGGCGCCGCGCGGCAGTCGGGCGAGCGGCGTCGCGTCACTCGGCAATGGCGTACGCGGGCCCGGGCGCACGTCGAGTTCATCATGGTCTTGAGCACTCTCCTCGACCGCACCGGCAATCAACTGACTGAAGCTCCCGATGAGTCGATCCCCACTCGGCTTTCGATCGACCTTGCGCGGTTGGAGATCCCGAGCCTCCGGGAGCGCCGGCGTATCGAGCTGCTGCCTCTCATCGTGCAACGCGCGGAGCTCGAATCGATCCGGTGCTTCTTGCGACAGTCTCTGGCAAGTCTTCAACGTCTCTTTGCCCAACACGCGCTCGAGAGCGGATTGATTGGAGTCTTTCGGGTCAGCGATATAGACGTAACATCGATGCACCGCGCGGGTCACCGCGACGTAGAACAGTCGGATTTCCTCGGCAAGAAGTTCTTGCGCTGCAACCGATTTATTCTTTTGAGATGGCGTGTCGGAGAGATCGAGCGTCAGTCGATCGCCATTGTCCGGATCGTGGAAGATGACATCTTTAACCGGCTTTCCGGTCCAATGCGAAGGACAAAATACGATGGGGTACTCGAGCCCCTTCGAGTTATGAATCGTGACGATCTTTACCGCCTCGTCATCGCGCTCGAGCCGCTGGACGTGATCTTCCGAGGACACCCGTTCCTGACGCCTCTGTTCACGAATCCACTCCGCGACGCCTGTTGGAGTCAGTCGTTGCTGCTGCTCGGCTTGCTGCACAAGCTCGCCAAGCTGCAGCCAATTGGTGAGTTTACGTTCGCCCCCTTGTTGCTCTGCCAGTTTTCGGCGTACGTGTTGTTTGTTCAAAAAGTGTCGAAACATCGCTGCGAACCCGCGTGCATTCCATCGCTCGCGCAGCTCGAAGAAAAAATCCAACCATCTGGATAAGGCGACCGGATCAATATCGAGATTAGCAATGTCGGTCGCATCACACCCAGACCATGACCCGGCGAGCGCAGCGCGCATGATCCGCTCGTCTGCGGGTTCGATTACGGCATCGAGAATCCGCGACAGTTCATACGACTCGAGACAGTGGAACACACTCGAATCGGTACGCCGAACCGCGGGAATTTGCGCCTCGCGTAACACTTCTTCGATCACCGCGGCTTCGCGATGTGAGCGGACCAGTATCGCGATATCCGCCGCCGTAACGGACTCGTCGCCCAGTCGATATCGGCCGATCAGCTTGCTGATTTCCGTTGCGATGTCCTCAGCGATACATGTTCGAACATCATCGACCAGGACATCGCTCGGTTTGGACGTCGTATCGATCAGCACCAGCGGAGGCGGAGTCACGCCGTCTGCGTTGCGGAGGGGAGAGGTGGCCGCCACTTTGCCGTCGGCCGTGGCCGGCGTGAAATCTACGCCAGGCTGCACGAAGCATCCGGGCTCCATACCGAACACATCGTTGACCGCTGCAACTAACCTCGGAGCCGAACGAAAGTTGGTGTCGAGAGAGTGAATACGCGGGGGTAGGGTGCGCTCGGCATCGCCTCGCGCAGCGAGATACGTGAACAAATCCGCCCCTCGAAAGCCGTAAATCGACTGCTTCGGATCACCGATTAGCATCAGGTGAAGAGGAGGGGTCGCGAAGAAAGTGTTGAAAATCTCGTACTGAAGCGGATCGGTATCCTGAAACTCGTCGATGAGGGCGGCACGATAGTGTTGACGAACGGCCGTGATCAGCGCGCCACGTTGAGTACCCCTTAACGCCCTATGGATCATCGTCAACATGTCGTCGAAGGTCATGACGCGCCGCGCACTCTTGAGCTTGGGCAGCTCTGTCTGCGAGTGGTCGAGCCATGCCTGTCGAAGGGTGGCGATCCAAGTCTGTCTTGCTGCGGCAAATGCACTACACAGCGAAAAGAACGGGTCGTGCGGGAACGGATCTTGCGCGGCAGCCTTGGTCTTGAGCCGCGTACTGTCTATGCGTTCGGCAGTGAGCGAATCGATAGCGTCGAGTATTGCCTCCGATGGGATACCACCGCCGACGACCCGATCGAGACAGAGACGTAGCTCGGTCACTCGGGCGGACGGAAATCCGGTGTCCTTATTTTTGCTGATGGATTTGTGTGATTCGAGCAGCGCACAAAGCCGACCGCCCTCCGTTGCCCAGGCGTCGATGACGGCGTCGTAAGCCTTAATCGTTGTATCCGCAGATTTTTCTAGTGATTTTTCGGCTTTTGGCAGTACCAAAACGCCCGGATGACGCGACAAGCGGAGGAGCAATTCAGCGTGACGCTCAGGTGTGATGTCGGACTGATGCGCGATCGCTGCGAAGAGGGCAGGCGCATTCGCCAATTGATGGCGCCAAAAGTCGTGAGCGAGATCAAGGAACATTCTTGAGGCATTAGCGACGACCTCTGCTTCGAAGGGCGCGTCTCCTTCAAAGGCATGATCCCGAAGAAGCTTTTGACAGAATCCGTGAATCGTTGAGATCGCCGCCTCATCGAAAGATGCTAAGGCGAGAGCGAGTCGTCGGCAGATGATAGAGATCTCGATGCCAGACTCGCGGAGCGCTGTCGTGACGGGGTCGGTGCCCTCGTTTTCGAGTAGCTCCTTCGATACCTGAACGAGCCGTTTTCGAATTCGATCACGAAGCTCGCGTGTGGCGGCTTCGGTGAACGTCACGACGAGGATTTCTCTGATCGCAAGGCCATTCAGGGCGATCAGTTTGACGACGATGCCGGCAATGGTGAACGTCTTGCCGGTGCCTGCACTCGCCTCGAGTAGCGTGATACCCGGATTCAGCGGGGTCGAGCGCAAGCTAAAGGCCGAGATGCTACTCACGGGAGCTTGCCCTCGAAGTGATCCAGCAACGGACCGTAAACCGTAATGGCAGCCTCAAAAAATTCGTCGTTGATCGGCAATCGATCGCCGTAAAGCAGTGAGTTCCAGGGATCCTCGCTCTCTCTCGGGACTTTTGAAAACTCGCTCGGATACCACGCATTGATCGCGGCGCGCAGGCCTTTCTTGTTGGGGGGTTCTTGGACGACCGCCTTACGCGCTGTCGCCGCATACATCAACGAAGTTTGGGGGAAGAAGCGAAGAGGTTGGCGTAGGCCTCGCCAGTACAGCTCGAGAAGCGGAAGCATGATCGACTCAGCCTGGCTCGTGGACTGGAGCGCCTTGAACTCCCGGACCGTCCCGTCTCGGTCGATGAGTTGGGTACCGATATCCGGAAATATGAGATTGGCCATCACATGCTCGATCCAGTACGCGACAAGATCCTTTGCCTTCAATGTGGCGCATCGCGCTCTCAGTAGCTGGTTACCGTAGAGTCCATCGATACGCCCTTCGAGCGTCCATGGCGTTTTCTCCCAGCTTACGAGACGGTGCTCCCGGAAACGATTTCCGATTTGCTGCCGCACCAAGCCAACGAATAGATCAGCGCGTTGCTCGATCGCGTTTTCGGTAATCTCGCCATACGCCCCTACCGGCAAACGGCCTCTTGCGCGAGCGGCATCCCAAATCGGCCAATCTTCGTCCCGTAACCTTGCGTCCACGAGCTCTTGCTGCAGTCGATATCTCGACAGCGCATCCAGATCGACAGGCTCGTGCATCGGTAACCCGTCCTGCTCGCGATGTAGTCGAATGCCGAGACGCCGCTCGCAAATCTGTCGCGATGGATTCACAAAAAAATCGCAGAGGCTAGTCGGTGTAACTCTTCGGGCGCTAGCATCTGCCTCCGTCAAGGGTCGAGAGAACACTTCGCGCAACTTTGGCGCCATTTTCGCGAGGACCGACGCTGCGTCCGCATTCTCTTTGGAAAAACTTAGCGGGCGCACTGCGTCGAAGTACCGGCGACTAAACGCCTGCATCGGATGCTGGATATCGAGTCGGCGTGAGACCGCTGCCGGCAGGGAGAAGCCTCGATCGATGTAGTCGAGTAACTCGATCACGACGCTCGATGGGGGAGATTTACGCGGATCATGGTATGACTGCCCAACATGGCTGATGAATAACCGCTGACGCGCGCTGAGCAGGGTTTCCAAAAACAAGTAACGATCATCATCTCGTAGTGAGCGATCGCCGCGAGCTGGAGTCGCCGAAATAAAATCGAAACTCGGGCGGATATTTTGTCGCGGAAAGTCAGCCTCGTTCATGCCGAGAATGGCGATGACTTTTGACGGAATCGCCCGCATCGGCTTGAGCGAGCAGAATGTCACCCGACCGTCTAAGAACCCTTCTGATGCGGGCGTATCACGGAGCCTGCGATCGAGATGCTCCACGATGACCTCGGCAGTCACCGGCTCGGTCGATGGCGCGGTGCTCGTGTCCGCGAGTTCTGATATCGCCCGCCTTATCGAGTGGATTTCCTTCGACGGCAGCGCATCGTCCGCTTTGAGGCGATGAATGATCTGCAAGAGACACTCAGACCACTGCGTACGAGTGCGAGCGTTTCGAAGCTGTAGTGATGTGCATCGAATCAGCTCGAATGCCGATAAGAAGCGCGCCAAGGTATCGAGGTGATCCGCTTCGAGATCTGCGAAAGGTAGTACATCCCCGTGCAGCGTCCGACCCCTGCCGTTCATCGCATAACCTTCGAGTAGGGTGGCCTCGAGTCGAGCCCAAGAAAAATCGTCGGTGTTGTCGAGACCGACCTGGGCGCGATGTTCGGCGTCAATTCCCCATACCGTTCCGCATTCTTTGATCCATGAGCGGATACGCTCTAGATCGGTCGCATCGAGTTTGAAGCATCGGCGAAATACGCCGCTCTCAAGTACGCCGAGGACATTATCTACCTCGAAGCGTGAAAGTCCGACATTCAGCAGCTTCAGAAATGCATCGACGGTATCGAAATCAGATCGGGCCGTTTGATCGGCAAGAGAGTAGGGGATCTGCGACGAATCGCTCTCAGGAACACCGAAAACCGCGGAGATGAAGGGGGCGTAGACGTCGATGTTTGGCGCCATCACGATGACGTCGCGCGTCGTGAGCGTCGGATCCGCCTGAAATAGTCCGAGAAGATAGTCATGCAGGACCTCGATCTCCCGCATCCGTCCATGGCAGGAATGCACCTCGATCGAGGAGTCGTTGTCAGCGATACGTTTTTTTTCAGCGCTCGTAGTCCGATCGTGGAGCGTCCGCAAGTCATCCTGAAGACACTCAAGAAGAGTCGATGCTTCGACATCCTCGAATTGCTCGCTCGTCTGTTGGGCTTCGCGCACGATCAGTTGATCGAGCAAATCACGTCCGAGTTTTCCCAGAGAATTTCCGAGGGGATTACCTTCGAGTTGATCGATCTCAGCTCCGGATTTGAGTTGCTGCTTTCTGGTGAGCAGATCGGCCCAGTAGTGTTCGGTTGGTGAGAGGAGATACAGATCGATCCTGACGACGCCTGATGCTTTTCTTAGAACATCTAGGAATGCGGGTGGAATCGTATTGAGACTAAAAATTGCGAGAGAAGCCGGCAGATGAGCCGGATCCATTTCCGCATCGCTTCGGTCAATCAGCGCCTCGTGCAAATCAATGAAGGAATCTTCATCGGGGAAGTCCTCCCGGAGCGCACGCCACAGCACGCCTTGCCAGCCTCCTTGGTTTTTGGAGGAGTCCCACAGGCGGAGCATTTGTGGTCGGTAAATTTGGTATTGATCAAATAAATCCGCGAGGCGTCGTGCAAGCTCGAAGCGGCGAAGAGAGGAACCGTCCCGTAAATAACCGCGTACGACCGAAAAGGTCTCTAGCTCCATGAAGGCGGGTAATCGATCGAAAAGCCACCAGCCCATAGCTTCGCGACTGAATTGCGGAGAGCAGCGTCGCGTCCCGCCGAGGCTTCCCGTGGCCAACTCGTCGATGACCCGTCGCAGGAAGGGATAACGAACTCCCATGGCGATGCCTTGACGGTCCGCGAGTCGCATCGACAGCCAGCGTCCGGTCTCGGAACTGGAGACCGCCACGGTTCGAAGCGCCATCGGATCTAACGGTGAATTGGCGAGATCGGTCGCGAGCTGGTCCGCCAATTTCTCGAGTCGATTCGAGAGATGCAGGTAGAGCTGTGGGTTGCGGGGCGAGGCCATGCCGTGGGGCATGATATCCCGCGTTGACGCACCCTGGTGCGACGTTAGGGGAAATCTGCTCGAGCCGTCGTACCTGTCGTGATCAGGGTGTTTTTTCGGGCAAATTGCATCGCGGGTACCGATCCGGGTGGTACCACCGTAGCCGGATCAAATTCGCTTCGGGATGGGTCCTGATCCACGTCGAACTGGCAGGTTGCTGCTACGGTGTACTCGCCGGATTCGAGAAAATGCACGGTGTATGGGGTCGCTGCCGGCGGCGATGGCGTAATGATCGGCTGGTAAGCCACCGGATCGGCGCCGTCGGCGGGCTCCCCGTCCATGTCGTCCGGCGTCATATCAAAGCCCCGGTAAACATAAACGCCGGCACGGCAGACTGACGCGGCGATCTGTTGTGCGGCCGCAAGTCCCGCCACATCGATTGTGCCCGTGAGATTACCGACCTGCAGTTGGTCAACCAAGCGCAATGTGGGGCGGAGGATCCAATTCGTGCCTTGCCCCGGAGGAGCGACGATCGACTTACGCAAATCGAAGTCGATGAGTAGCCGCGTGGTTGCCCCCTGAGCCACGACAAAGGGGCGATTGAGCTTTAGGCCGGACTCCAAACCGCTCGGAATATATAGAGGAAATTGGCGCCCATCCCGAAGACGGATTCGCGAACCATCCTGAATGTTTTGCTCGGCGCGAATTTTGAGACGGATCCACTCGTAGTTACCCGGAAGAACCTGAGTTCGATCGACGAGATTGATGGTTTTGCCGTCTCGAAATGACAGTAAATCGATCGATCTAGGGGTCTCGAAGTCGATGTTGATCGTGCTCGCGCTGCCGCGCTGTAGCTCGATTCCCGTAAACACGACAATGACCTCAGCCGCATCGTCAATGGGCGCGTCTGTGAGGCCGACGGTCAGAAACCCACTGTTCGGTGCGATAGGTTGGAATTCATTATCGTCGCTTCCCCCGCACGAGGCGATAATCGTCGAGGTCACGGCGACGAGCAAAAAATTTCGGAATCCAGCGATTGGATGCATGCTGAAATCGTAGAAGGGGCTCGCCGAATCCTCGGTGTGTTGTGACACAATCTCGAGCTATGTACTCGCATCTTCTCGCCCCACTCAATCTCGGATTCATCACCCTGCCGAATCGTGTGCTGATGGGCTCCATGCACACGGGGCTCGAAGATCGCGCCGAATACTTTCCCCGACTCGCCGAATATTTTGCGGCTCGCGCGCGAGGTGGTGTCGGGCTCATGGTCACGGGCGGATTCGCGCCCAATATCGAGGGGTGGCTTGCGCCCTTCGCATCCCGATTAACGACACGCAGGGCGGCTGAGCGGCATCGGCTCGTCACCGATTCCGTGCACCGAGAGGGAGGACGCATCGCGCTGCAGATCCTGCATGCGGGACGTTACGGCTACCATCCACTCACGGTTGCACCGTCTCGCATCAGATCGCCGATCACACCATTCACCCCGCGCGCGCTGAGCACAGCAGGTGTCGAGCGGCAGATTCGTGCTTTCGTGCGTTGCGCGGTATTAGCGCGAGAGGCGGGTTACGACGGTGTTGAGGTGATGGGATCTGAGGGATATTTCATCAATCAGTTTCTCGTGAGCGCTACCAATCGTCGCGACGATAAGTGGGGCGGTGACTATAAAAACCGCATGCAGTTACCCGTCGAGATCGTGCAGCGCATTCGTGAGGCCGTCGGCCCCGATTTCATCGTCATCTATCGACTGTCGCTGATCGACCTGATCCCGGACGGCCAGACTTGGGATGAGATCGTGATGCTCGCCAAAGCGATCGAGCGCGCAGGCGCCACTCTGATCAACTCGGGTATCGGTTGGCACGAAGCGCGTATTCCGACCATTGCGACCTCTGTTCCTCGGGGTGCATTCACGTGGCTCGCCAAAAAATTGAAATCGGAGATTTCGATTCCGGTTTGTACGAGTAACCGCATCAACGATCCGCAGACCGCAGAGCAAATTTTGGCAAACGGCGATGCTGACCTCGTATCCATGGCTCGACCTTTACTCGCTGATCCGGACTTTGTCCGTAAGGTCACCGAGAACCGAGTTGCGAGCATTAACACCTGTATCGCGTGCAATCAGGCATGTCTCGATCACACGTTCTCCAAAAAAATTGCGAGCTGTCTCGTGAATCCGCGGGCAGCCTACGAAACCGAAATCGTCATCGAGCCTGTGCGGCGCGCCAAGCGTATCGCCGTCGTGGGGGCGGGCCCCGCAGGGCTCGCCGCGGCCACGACCTTGGCTGAACGCGGACATCAGGTCACGCTATTCGAGGCGGATTCACGTATCGGCGGGCAGTTCAATCTCGCGAAACTCGTGCCAGGCAAAGAAGAGTTTGAACACACTCTGCGTTATTTCAATGAGCGCCTTCGCGAGACGGGAGTCGATGTCAGATTAGGAAAAGCGGTTTCGACGACCGAAATCATAGAAGGCAAATTCGACGATGTCGTCATCGCGACCGGTGTAGTACCGCGCGATCCGGGAATCACCGGGCAGTCGCATGCTTCCGTGATGAACTATCTCGATGTATTGATGGGACGTCGCGAGGTCGGTCGTCGAGTGGCAATTCTTGGGGCAGGCGGGATCGGATTCGACGTCGCCACCTTTCTCACTCACGAAGGCCAGTCGCTGGCGCTCGATCGCGACCTATGGATGAAAGAGTGGGGTGTTGCAGATCCCGCCATCGCGCGTGGTGGACTCGTTGCGCCCGCGCCGTCGCGATCAGAGCGTGAGGTGTTCCTGCTGCAACGAAAGGCGAGCAAGCCGGGTGCCGGGTTGGGTAAAACCACCGGCTGGATCCATCGTTCTGCGCTCAAAATGAAGCGCGTCCAGATGATCTCGGGAGTGCAGTATTTGGGCGTTGACGATCGCGGACTGCACATCCTTGAGAGCGGCCAGCCACGCACGCTCGAAGTGGACAGTATCGTCCTTTGTACCGGACAGGAGCCCCGCCGAGAGCTGGAGGCGCCTCTTCGGGCCGCGCAAATCCCGGTCCATCTGATCGGTGGTGCCGACGTTGCCGCAGAACTCGATGCCAAGCGCGCGATCCGCCAGGCTACGCTGCTGGCTGTGACCTTATAAAGGCAACTCTTTCGAGTATTATTCGATCCCCCGGGGCGGGTCGCCCTGCTGTCATTTGTGATGAGGTAGCCATGTCCCTGACCATAGGCGTTCCGAGGGAGACTTTCGCCGGCGAGAAACGAGTCGCTGCGGCTCCCGAAGTGGTCGAGAAGCTCATCAAGCTCGGTTTTAAGGTTTGCATCGAATCAGGTGCTGGTGCCGCTGCAAATTTTGGCGATGCGGCATTCGTTACAGCAGGCGCGAGTATTTCGGCAAATGCCTCAGAGCTTTTTGCAGGCTCGGACATCATCTTCAAGGTTCGTGCTCCCTCGCCGGAAGAGGTCGTCGCCCTGCGACCGGGTACGACCGTCATCAGTTTCATTTGGCCCGCGCAAAATCCGGAACTCATGAAACAAATGGCAGAGCGCCGGCTGACCGTGCTCGCCATGGATAGCGTGCCGCGTATTTCGCGAGCACAGAAGATGGACGCACTCTCGTCGATGGCGAACATCGCCGGTTATCGTGCGGTCATCGAGGCAGCGCATCACTTCGGTCGATTTTTCACCGGACAGATCACCGCCGCAGGGAAAGTCCCACCCGCAAAGGTTTTCGTGATCGGCGCCGGTGTGGCCGGTCTTGCGGCGCTCGGCGCCGCCGTCGGTCTCGGTGCCATCGTCCGTGCCAACGACACTCGGCCGGAGGTGGGCGATCAGGTGAAGTCGATGGGCGCCGAGTTCGTGCCGGTGAGTTACCAGGAAGAAGGAACCGGTGTCGGCGGCTACGCCAAGGTGATGAGCGAGGGCTTCCAAAAAGCTCAGCGCGAGGTCTTTGCGCAGCAAGCGAAAGACGTCGACATCATCATCACCACGGCGCTCATTCCAGGAAAACCCGCACCGAAGCTCATCACCGCGGACATGGTTCGATCCATGCGTCCCGGTAGCGTCATCGTCGATCTGGCCGCCGAGCAAGGTGGGAACTGCGAACTCACGGTTCCGGGCGAGGTGGTGGTGCGTGAAGGCGTCACGATCATCGGTTACACCGATCTGCCGAGCCGGCTGTCGAAGCAAGCCTCGACGCTCTACGCGACCAATCTGTTGCGTCTGACCGAAGAGCTCTGCAAGACGAAAGACGGCATCATCAACGTCAATTTTGAAGACGAAGCGATTCGTGGCGCGACGGTCATCAAAAACGGAGAGATCACCTGGCCACCACCGCCCCCGCGTTTGTCTGCGACACCTCCGCAAGCGAAGCCCGCTGCTGCCGCTGCGCCTGCAGCAAAGAAAACGTCCCACGGTCATGGTGCCGGCGAGCCGATGTCCGCTAAGACGCTGACAGGAATCTTTGCAGTCGCTGGTGTGTTGTTCTGGCTGATCGGTGCTTACGCGCCGGTGTCGTTCCTCGGACATTTCACGGTTTTCGTTCTAGCCTGTTTCATCGGCTACATGGTCGTCTGGAATGTCACGCCGTCGCTGCATACGCCGCTCATGAGCGTGACTAATGCCATCTCGAGCATCATCGCCGTCGGCGCCATCGTGCAGGTCGCGCCACCTCTTGCGGGCTCTGCAATCGATCGACCCAACACGCTTATTTTGGGTTTAGCCGTCGCCGCACTCGCGTTGACCGCAATCAACATGTTCGGCGGCTTCGCCGTGACCCGTCGCATGCTTGCGATGTTTCGTAAATAAGGGGCTGCCGCCATGTCAGAAAATATCGCGACTGTTGCTTATCTCGGCGCCGCCATTCTCTTCATCATGAGCCTCGGCGGGTTGTCGAACCCCGAGACCTCGCGTCGTGGCAACTTTTACGGCATGGTCGGTATGACCCTGGCGGTACTCGCCACCGTATTCGGCCCGCGCGTCGATCTCGCGATCGGGTTGCCATGGATTATCGGGGCGCTCGCTATCGGTGGAGGCATCGGCTTGTACGCGGCTCGCACGGTGCAGATGACGCAGATGCCCGAGTTGGTTGCCCTCATGCACAGCTTGGTCGGTCTTGCAGCCTGTTTCGTCGGCTTTGCTAGTTATGTCGATACCTCCGTGGTTTATACGGGAGCCGAAAAGACGATTCACGAAGTCGAGATCTACATCGGCATCCTGATCGGTGCCGTGACGTTTTCGGGTTCAGTCATCGCTTTCGGAAAGTTATCCGGAAAAATCGGTGGCAAGCCGCTGCTGCTGCCGGCGAGACATTGGCTCAATCTGCTGGCGTTGCTCGTCGTCATTTGGTACGGCGCGCAATTCGTCATGGCGCCTGACGTGAATTCCGGAATGATTCCGCTTGCGATCATGACGCTGATCGCTTTGCTCTTCGGTATTCATATGGTGATGGCGATCGGCGGCGCCGATATGCCCGTCGTGGTGTCGATGCTCAACAGTTACTCTGGATGGGCTGCTGCGGCGACAGGCTTCATGCTCGCGAATGATCTGTTGATCGTGACCGGTGCGCTCGTCGGGTCCTCGGGCGCCATTCTGTCGTACATCATGTGCCGCGCCATGAACCGCAACTTCATCAGCGTGATCGCGGGTGGGTTCGGGACGGGCGGGGGTACTGCACCCGCGGCGGCAGGCGAGCAGCCGGCAGGCGAAGTGGTGGCGGTCAGCGCCGTCGAAACCGCCGAGATGCTGCGCTCGGCCAAGAGCGTCGTGATCATTCCGGGATACGGAATGGCGGTCGCGCAAGCACAGCATACGGTCTATGAAATCACCAAGCTGCTGCGCGAGAAGGGCGTGAACGTCAGGTTCGCCATTCACCCGGTTGCAGGCCGTATGCCGGGGCATATGAACGTATTACTGGCAGAAGCCAAGGTCCCCTACGACATCGTTTTAGAGATGGACGAAATTAACGATGACTTTCCGGACACTGACGTCTCGATCGTCATCGGCGCGAACGATATCGTCAATCCTGCTGCCGAGGATGATCCGACGAGCCCCATCGCAGGCATGCCGGTTCTTCAAGTGTGGAAATCCAAGACGTCGATCGTGATGAAGCGTTCGATGGCCTCGGGTTATGCGGGCGTCGACAATCCGCTCTTCTTCAAAGAAAACAATCGTATGTTGTTTGGCGATGCCAAGAAGATGCTCGACGAGGTTTTCGTCGCTCTGAAAGGCTGATCGACGGTTTCGGTATTTTTCGTGCGACGTCGCGCGGACTGCGCGATGGATTTACGAGATCCTGTCTCCCGTCGAGATCGCGAACGTTCCGCCCCTTGGGGATAATCGCGAATCGCTAAGCCCGAAGCGGTGGGCGGTTCTCGTCCACTACTCTGATGGTGAAGGGATCATCAGGGCTGGTACTAGAAACACTGGCTTCGGGCTTTTTCTCGGCGAACTCAGTCGTAGATCAACGCGCGTTGACGCGCCGTCTCGAAATCCGCATTTCCTGCGCGCCATGAGTCGATGATGGCTTCTGTGCCAAGACCTGACTCAAGCTGTTTTCGTAGGTCTGTGTTACCCCAATGAATTCCCACCGGACGCTCCTCTTTGAACAGGAATTTGTCCGGATACATTGTCCGTAAAGTCGTCAGGATCGAGATCGAGGTACGGATCGGGCGATAGGCTTTCGGATCGGTCAGCCGCAGGCGTACACCCCGTAAGGGTTTATCTTTAAAAGATCCGTAAAACGGCTTGTAAGAGATGGCTTGAAAGCGCACACCCGGAAGTCTGAGGGACTGTAGCGCCTGCTCGAGCTTCAGTGCGTCAATGAATTCACCGCCGATCACCTCGAAGGGCATCGTCGAACCCACGCCGTCGTTCACGCCCTGAAGCGTTGCCGAAATCATACCGGTGGTCGCGTAAAGATAAGCTTGCGTCACCGAGGGAATGTGAGGGGAGGTGATGGTCCACGTGAGGCCGGTGTCATCCCAAATCATCGATCGCGCCCAGCCTCGCATCGGCACAACGCTCAAGGTGCAGCCTAACTTGAGTTGATCGTTGAAAAAGCGCGCCGCCTCGCCGAGAGTCATGCCGTGCGTAACCGGCATCGGTCCCCAGCCGATAAAGCTTCGAAAACGCTCTTCGATCATCGGACCCTCGAAGTGGGCGCCACTTAACGGGTTCGGGCGATCCAGAACGACCAGCGGGATTCCCGTTTCGCCGCAAGCGCGCATGACCTCGCCCAGCGTCGAGATATAGGTGTAGGTTCTCGAGCCAACGTCTTGGATATCGAACATCAGCAGGTCTACACCCTCGAGAGCGGCTTTCGAGGGTTTACGATCTTTGCCGTAAAGACTGACGACGGGGATCCCTGTCTGCAGATCTCGCTCGTCGGCTACTTTTTCTCCCGCGGGGATTTCACCACGAATACCGTGCTCGGGCCCGAAAAGCCGGGTCAACGAAATACGGGGATCACTTGCTAGCCGGTCGACGGTCGGCACGAGCGCCCCATCGACACCCGATTGGTTCGTGACAAGCCCGATACGTTTTCCGGCTACGAGCTGGATATGCGGACTCTGAGGCTCGAGCAGGACGTCGATGCCGAGTGAAACTTTCGGGTCGGAATCGGCGAATCCGTGAACCGGAAGTAACAAAAACAAGGCACCCACTGCGACTTTGAGAAGGGCTTTAATAATCATGGGATGAAGCATAGCAATACCGATGCGTGGCGGTATCCGCCGCGAATCGGCTACAGTAACGATGACATGATTCTCTCCGCGGCCAATACCCGAGAGTTTTTCGAGCAAGGCTGGACGGTCATACCGGGGCTATTCTCGATCGACGAAATGCAGGCCGCACGACGGGCCTTCGAGCGCCTCTATTCAACAGCGCAGCGTTTGCGTACCACTCAAGATCACGAGGGGGCCTACTTCGTCCTCGATGCACCGCCGGCCGGCGAGGTTATCGTCAAGAGGGTCGTCTGGGCCGGCGGCGCAGAGCCCGATCTTCTGTCGTTGAGTGCTGATCCACGGGTCGTCGAGCCTGCGTTGCATCTGCTCGATAGTGATCACTGCGAGCAGCTGCTGTGCCAGGCCCACTTCAAAATGCCCGGCGATGGCGTATCGTTCGACTGGCATCAAGACGTCCAGCATCGTGACAAAGGGCCTGGTACATGGCGCGACCTCAACGGCCGCGGCTCGTACGTCCAGACGATCGTGCTCATCGATGACATGTCTGAGCACAACGGCCCTCTGAAATTCATTCCGCGTAGCGCGGTGAAAGGCGAGGGCCGCTTATCCGATGCGTCCTATGATTACAGTACGCCAATGACCTCCGGCACGGCGACCACGCTCTTTGATGAGTCCAAAGCGGTGACGATAACGGGTGCTGCAGGATCCGTTCTATTCTTTGGCCCCTATGCAATACATGGAAGTACATCGAACGATTCCTCCGTTCCTCGACGCGTACTGATCAACGGCTACGCGTATCCTGGTGCGAACGGCCGCGTGTATCCGGGGCGAGGTTCATGCCGAACCTTGCGACGAGTGACGCGTGGGTAGCATTTATTTTCATCCGGCGGACTGGGCGATCGTCTTCAGTTACTTCGCGCTGGTGACCTGGATCGGGCATCGAGTCAAAGATCTTCAGGGCAGCACGCGGGAATATTTTCTGGGTTCGCGTTCTTTGCCTTGGTACGCCGTGTCGATGTCGATCGTCGCGACGGCAGTTAGCGGCGTCACGTTCATCGGAGTTCCCTCGCTGGTGTTCGCGCAGGAAGGCGATTTTCGCTATCTGCAGTTTTGCCTAGCGGGACTTATTTCAAAGGCTATTTTGGGACAGTGGATTCTTCCGCGACTCTACGAAAAGAATTATGCGAGTCCATACGATTTCATCCGGGATAAGCTCGGTCCGGTATTCGGAAAGCTCTCGGCATTTCTGTTCTTCATCGGAGCGGTACTCGGACAGGGCGTTCGAGTTTTCGCGGTTGCGTTAGTGCTCGAGCTTTTGACGGGCCTCGATTTTGTCGGATGTGTATTTTTGAGCGTAGGTGTTTCTGCGTTGAGTACGATGCTCGGTGGTATTCGAGCCGTGGTTTGGTCTGATGTCGTGCAGTTCGTGATGTTCGTCTCAGGCGGCATCATTGCCATTCTTTATGTGACTCATGGCTACCCGGATGGTTTTTCGGGTTTGATGGCCGCTGCGGAGTCGGAAGGAAAAACTCGGATCATCGAGTGGAGCACCGACCCGCGTGTCAACTTCACGCTCTGGGCGGGTGCATTGGCGATGCCGTTCCAGAATCTTGCCGCTTACGGCACCGATCAACTCAATACGCAGCGTATGTTGTGCTGTAAGTCCGTGCGGGAAGCGCGTA
>JBEAXT010000134.1:0-2973 GCA_041159695.1 Pseudomonadota bacterium | reverse complement strand
CACTGAGTGTTCCGCTCGACTTTCTGACACCCGGAAAACGGTATCGCGCCCGCCTATATCGCGACGGAGACGACGCCAGTTGGCAGACTAATCCGCACTCGATCATCATCGAAACGCGCATGGCCAAGCAGGGTGATCGATTCGACATTCCGGTGGCAGCGGGCGGTGGTTTCGCGATTCGACTCGAGGCTCTTCGATGAAGCGATCATGCCGACTGGTTGCTCTCCTAGCGATCGCAGGAGCGTCGCTCATCGCGTGCGATTCGCGCTCGGTCGGAAAAGAGACAGCCCGTCACACACCCGAAACTTTGGTGAAGGTCACGCCGCCTGATTGGACGCGGGATGCGGTCATTTACCAGATCAATATTCGGCAATTCACGAAAGAGGGCACCTTGGTTGCCGCTGAGGCGCAGTTGCCGCGACTCAAGGCGCTCGGCGTCGACATCCTTTGGTTGATGCCGATCCATCCCATCGGAGAAAAAAATCGGAAGGGGACGCTCGGCAGTCCCTACGCCGTGCGTGATTACCGCGCCGTGAACCCCGAGTTCGGGACTCTCGAGGATCTCAAAAGATTCGTCGAGCGTGCGCATGCGCTCGGCATGCGCGTCATCCTCGATTGGGTCGCCAATCACAGCGCGTGGGATAACCCGCTCGTCACCCAGCATCCGGATTGGTACGAACGGAATTGGAAGGGCGATTTCCATCCGACGTCTTGGTGGGATTGGTCCGATATCATCGAGTTCGACTATTCGAAGCGTGAGCTTCGCGAATACATGGCGGACGCCATGGCGTTTTGGGTGAGGGACGTGGGCGTCGACGGGTTCCGCTGTGATGTCGCGGCCTATGTGCCGATCGACTTCTGGAACGACGTTCGTCGTGAGCTCGAGGCGATCAAGCCTGTATTCATGCTCGCTGAAGCAGCCTCGCGCGATATGCACTACGAGGCCTTCGATGCCACCTATGCCTGGGGACTGCACTCCGGGCTCCACGACGTCATCCGAAAAGGTGCCTCGGTGGACGCCCTGGCCGGACATTATTCGGAGCAGGACAATCTGTTTCCGCGCGGCAGTATGCGCATGGTGTTCACGAGCAATCACGACAAGAACTCTTGGGAAGGCACCGAATTCGAGATGTTTGGTGATGGCGTGCAAGCGGCGATCGTGCTTACCTTCGTGGGCGATGGCATTCCGTTGATCTACAACGGGCAGGAGGCGGGCAATACCAAGCGACTCGCTTTTTTTGAGCGCGATCCCATTGTTTGGAAGGATCATGAGCATGAAGCGCTATTCCGCCGACTCATTGCGCTCAAGACCGAGAATACAGCACTTCATAACGGTCCTTGGGGCGCTCGCATGATTCGAGTGTCTAATTCGGCGCCTCAGCGGGTCCTCTCCTTCGTTCGTGCGAACGATCGGCATAAGGTGCTGGCGGTCTTCAATTTCTCGGCAGTACCGCAACGGATCGAGCTGTCGGAGACTCTCGCGCATGGCGAGTACACGGAATTCTTCACAGGAACCGTCGCGAAGCTATCGGCGGAGACATCGATCGCACTCCGCCCCTGGGGTTATGCGATTTACACGCGAGATGAGCGCTCGGGGCAACGAGAATGACGGTCAGCGAGATTTATCTTCTGGCACTGCTGATGATCTTCACGGTGCCCTATCTCATATGGCGACTCGCTCGTACCGACCACTTTGCTCCGCTGGTCGTGGTTCAGATCGTCACCGGAATCGTGCTGGGCCCGGGCGTTGTGGGGGCTATCTTCCCGGACTATTACGAGTTCGTGTTCCAGCCGCCGGTGGTGCAGTCGCTTAATGCCGTCGCGCTATGGGCGGTGATGCTATTCGTATTTCTTGCGGGTCTTGAGCTTGATCTAAAAAGCGCGTGGCGCGAGCGGCGTGAGAGTGCGGTTGCCGCCGGGTTCGCCCTCGTCACGCCGTTGTGTGCTGGCATCGTCGCGGGCCTGTGGCTCCTGAATCAGGGTGGATGGATCGGCGCAAAAGCCGAGAACTGGCAATTCATTCTCGGTATAGGGATGGCTTGCGCTGTCACGGCCTTACCCATCCTCGTGCTGTTTCTCGAACGTTTGCAATTGTTGAAACAACCACTAGGTCAGCGGATTCTCCGTTACGCCAGTCTCGACGATATCTTTATTTGGGGCGTCCTCGCGTTGATCTTGGTCGACTGGGAGCGTCTTGGACGGCAGGGGATTTTTCTCGCGACATTCTTTGTTCTGGCGATCGGAATACGGCGGCTGATGGGCCGAGTGGGTTTGGTCGACCGCTGGTATATCGCGCTGCTATGGCTGGCGGCGTGTGGGCTCGGCGCCGATTGGTGCGGTTTGCACTTCATGGTCGGCGCTTTCCTGGCAGGCGCAGTCCTTAACCCTGAGTGGTTTGGAGATGCGGAGCTGGCCTCGGCGCGTAAACTCGTTCTGCTATTCCTGATGCCCGTGTTTTTTCTCAGCACCGGACTGCGAACGGAGTGGGAGATGGGGGGTCTCGCAGTGATTCTCGGTGCTGCCGTTTTGCTGCTTGCGGCCGTAGCCGGAAAGTTGCTCGGATTACGAATCGCCGGGCGGATTCTCGGATGGACGTCTCATGAGGCAAAAGTGGCAGGGTGGCTCCTGCAGACCAAGGCGCTCATCGAAATCATCTTTGCGAGTGTCCTCCTCGATCGCGAAATCATCACCTCGACCGCATTCACAGCCTTATTGCTGATGGCTGTTGCGAGCACGATGCTCACCATACCCAGAGTGTCCTCACTCATTGCCCGTGAATCGGCTGCTAAGTAGGATCTCGAGCTGTCATGTCAGCAAGTGCTTCGTTTGCGTCTGATTGCTTGCTCGTCGGGGACATCGGTGGCACGAACGCGCGGTTTGCACTGTATGACGCCTCTGCGGGCGGTGACGGCGCAGGAAAGCTTCTCTGCCGCGAGACGCTCGCAGCGAGTGACTTTGCACGATTCACCGATG
>JBEAXT010000066.1:0-4452 GCA_041159695.1 Pseudomonadota bacterium | reverse complement strand
AATCCGTGCCGTTCACGTTCGCCCAAGCCGCGCCGACAACGCGCGTGGCCCCCGCGTTAATTAACCTCAACACAGCGGATGCCGCGACGCTCGCGCGCGAAATGACGGGAATCGGGGAGTCCAAGGCACGAGCAATCGTCGAGCACCGCCAGAAAAACGGAGCGTTTCGCGCGGTCGACGAGCTCGCCCTCGTCAAAGGAATCGGAGCCAAAACCCTCGAGAACAACCGTTCGCGATTGACCGTGGGTGCGGTCGGCCCGGCAACACGTCCGGTACCTGGAAAACCCGCGCCAAGGACCCCGCCGCCCGCGACCTCCGCAGGGCAGGACCCCGCGAAAGACCGCGCCGGCGGACGTTAACGTCTCTGCCCCGACGGGGGCGCTTGGTTTACCATTCCGCCACGTATTTTTTTCGGAGTGGCAGATGGCCAAGCGCCCCCTGATCGAAACGGCGGTCTTCCCGGTTGCGGGACGCGGCACGCGATTTCTTCCGGCGACCAAAGCAAGTCCCAAAGAAATGCTCCCGGTGGTCGATAAGCCGCTGATTCAGTACGCCGTGGAGGAAGCCCTCGCGGCGGGTGCGCGGCGGTTGGTGTTCATCACCGGCGCGTCGAAGCGGGCCATCGAAGATCACTTCGACTCCGATCGCGAACTCGAAGGGATGCTCAAGTCCCAGGGCAAGTCCGATCTCGTCAAACAGCTCCACAGCGTCCTGCCAAGTTACGCCACGTGTATTTATATCCGTCAGCCTGCGCCGCTCGGGCTCGGTCACGCCGTACTCTGCGCGCGACCGGCGGTTGGAAACGAGCCTTTCTTCGTGCACTTGGCCGACGACTTGATCGCCGGTGACCCGCCGTGCCTCTCGCAAATGGCGGAGGTGTATGCCGCCAAGGGCGCGAGCGTCATCGGTTGCGAAACGGTTCCGCGTCGGGACACCGACAAGTACGGCATCGTCGCGGTGGAGGCGCCGGGGCAGACCGCGCGCATTCGACGTATCGTCGAAAAGCCAAAGCCCTCCGTGGCGCCGTCTACGCTTGCGGTGGTGGGTCGTTATTTGTTGTCGCCGGCTATCTTCGATCATCTCGCGCGGATCGGGCGGGGCGCCGGTGGCGAGATCCAGCTCACCGACGGCATTGCCCGATTGCTGCAGGAAGAAGCCGTGTACGCCCATCAATTCGAGGGCACCCGGTACGACTGCGGCAGCAAGCTCGGCTATCTGCAAGCGACGGTGGCTTACGCGTTGGCGCACCCCGCGCTCGGTAAAGAGTTTCGGGCGCACCTTCGTAAGGTGGTCGAGGCTCGGCCGAGCAACAAGCCAACTAAGCGCCGTTAAGTCCCTATTTTTCCCGCGTCGCGGGAGTCAGGAGTCTATCAATGCTTCCGCACGCTTCACCCTGGGTCGACGACGAACTCGCGTTGTTCCGCGAAAACGTAGCGCGATTCGTCGACACAGAGATGGTGCCGAATGACGCCGCTTGGCGGCGTCAACACACCGTAGGCAAAGAAATCTGGCGCAAGGCGGGCGAGATGGGGCTCTTGTGTCTCGATCTGCCCGCCGAATACGGTTGTGGTGGTGGCGACTTTCGTCACGAGGCGGTGTTCTACGAAGAGCAAGCGCGTCGTGGTTTGTCGGGTTTCGGTCAGGGCGTGCACAGCATGTGCGCGCACTATGTCTACAACTACGGCACGGAAGCTCAAAAGAAGAAATGGCTGCCTCGAATGGCGCGCGGTGAGCTGATCGGCGCGATCGCGATGACCGAGCCCGGCGCCGGCTCCGATCTACAAGGTATTCGAACCCGAGCGGTACTCGAGGGCGATCATTACCGTATCAACGGCTCGAAGATCTTCATCACCAATGGCGGTCAGGCCTCGTTACTGATGCTCGTGACCCGCACCAACACTGAAGACCGAAAGCGGGGTCTCTCTCTCATCATGGTGGAGACGGAAAACCTCCCGGGTTATCGGGTCGGTCGTGTGTTGGACAAGATGGGCATGCCTGCGCAGGACACGGCCGAACTCTTTTTCGAGGATGTTCGCGTCCCGGCGGATTGCCGGTTGGGGGGCGAAGAGGGCCTTGGCATGTATCAGTTGATGGGCGATCTGCCGTACGAGCGCCTCATTATTGCGCTGTGCGGTGTCGGCGCCATGGAAGGAGCCGTAGCCGAAACCTCGAAGTACGTGAAAGAACGTAAGGCGTTCGGTCAGGTCATCGGGCAGATGCAGCACATTCGATTCAAACTCGCCGAGTGCGCCACCGTCACTCGCGTCGCGCGAGTGTTCGTCGACGACTGCATCCAGAAATATCTCGCGGGGAAACTCGATAACGAGACGGCGTCGATGGCGAAGTACTGGGTCACGGATATGCAGCAGCAGGTGCTCGATGAGTGTGTGCAGTTGCACGGGGGCTACGGGTACATGAACGAATATCTCGTCTGTCGCATGTTCGCCGACTCACGTGTTCAAAGAATTTACGGCGGCACGAACGAGATCATGAAGGAACTCATCTCGCGATCGGTTTAACAGGAGCACGGAAGCATGGCACTCGATCTGGTACCTACGGGCAAGGACGTCCCGAAAGACGTCAACGTCATCATCGAAATTCCGAAAGATGCTGACCCGGTCAAATATGAAGTCGACAAGGCGACCGGCGCTATTTTCGTCGATCGGATTCTGTCGACGCCTATGCGCTACCCCTGCAACTATGGATACATTCCGCACACGTTATGTGGCGATGGCGACCCGGCGGACGTGTTGGTCATCTTGCCGCTCCCGCTCGTCCCGGGATCGGTCATTCGCTGTCGCCCAGTCGGGGTGATGATGATGCAGGACGAGGCAGGATCGGACGAGAAGTTGCTCGCGGTCCCCGTCGACAAAGTGTTCAACGGGTATTCGCACGTTCACGACATTACTCAAGTGTCGAAGCACTGGTTGGAACGGATCGGCCATTTCTTTCAGCACTACAAAGATCTCGAGCCCGGCAAATGGGTGAAGATCAGCGGGTGGGGAGATGCCGAGCAGGCTAAACAAATCGTGCTCGACTCCGTGCAACGCTTCAAAGCGTCGCCGGAAAAATTGAATTACTGAGCTCGCCTCTGGCGAGGTTCGGTGCTCGGGCGGGTGGCGGACCACCGACCCGAGATTGGCTCCCCGGGCTGGACTCGAACCAGCGACCTGCGGATTAACAGTCCGACGCTCTACCGACTGAGCTACCGGGGAACAGCAGGCGAAAAGAGGCGCGCATTCTCTGGAATGCGCTGCGTTGCGTCAAGCGGCGCCGCACGCTCTGCCGAAAGCCGACGAAACACAGGCCCTTCGGAGCCGATATTGCCGAGATAGCCGATATAGTAGATCCCCATGGCTGAATTCAGGCTCAAATCGGACTACCAGCCCGCGGGGGATCAGCCCGCGGCCATCGCGAGCCTGATCGATGGCCTGCAGAGTGGTCTTGCGCACCAAACGCTGCTCGGGGTCACGGGTAGCGGTAAAACGTTCACGATCGCGAATGTCATTCAGGCAGTTCAGCGTCCGACCTTGGTGCTCGCCCATAACAAGACGCTCGCTGCACAGTTGTATGGGGAGTTTCGCGAGTTCTTTCCGGATAACGCCGTCGAGTATTTCGTCTCGTACTACGACTATTACCAGCCGGAAGCGTACGTCCCCGCCAGTGACACCTATATCGAGAAGGACGCATCGATCAACGAGCACATCGAGCAGATGCGCTTGTCGGCGACCAAAGCGCTGCTCGAGCGGCCCGACAGTATCATCGTTGCGACCGTGTCCTCGATCTATGGTCTCGGTGACCCCGAGACCTACCTTGCGATGGTGCTGCACCTCGTTCGGGGCGAACGCCTCGATCAACGCAAACTGCTCAGGCGGCTCGCCGATATGCAGTACATGCGGAACGAGATCGATTTTTCTCAAGGGACGTTTCGAGTGCGCGGCGATATCGTCGATATCTTTCCGGCCGAGTCGGGTCGTGATGCGGTGAGAGTCGAGCTATTCGATGACACCATCGAGAGCCTCTCCATTTTCGATCCGCTGACCGGAACCGTGGTTCGCAAAGTTCCGCGCTTCACGGTTTATCCCGGAACTCACTTCGTCACGCCGAAAGAGCGCCTGATTCAAGCGATCGACCAAATTCGTGAGGAGTTGCGCGAACGGCTCATCGAACTGCGAGCGGCCGATAAATTGGTGGAGGCGCAACGACTCGAGCAGCGCACCATGTTCGACATGGAGATGATGAAAGAAGTGGGCTATTGCGCGGGCATCGAAAACTACTCGCGCTACCTATCGGGTCGCGAGCCCGGTGAGCCGCCGCCATGCCTCTACGATTATCTGCCGCCGAATTCCTTGCTGGTGGTCGATGAGAGTCACCAGACGCTGCCCCAGCTCGGAGCGATGTACAAGGGCGATCGATCGCGTAAAGAAACATTGGTGGAGTACGGTTTTCGCC
>JBEAXT010000035.1:0-10527 GCA_041159695.1 Pseudomonadota bacterium | reverse complement strand
GGGCTGCGCAGCAGGTAGGCGGGATGATACGTGACGACCACCGGCGTGTTGAGAGCGCCGAAGCGATGTACGCTGCCTCGCAGTTTACCGAGAGGCGTCTCGACGCCCAGAAGGTTTTGAGCGGCGACCCGCCCGAACGCCAGGATGATGCGCGGTCGCACGAGCGATACCTGTCGATGCAAGTAGGGCAGACATTCAGCCACTTCTTCGGGCTTGGGGTCGCGGTTTTCAGGGGGCCGGCACTTCAGGACGTTGGCAATGAATACCGACTCGCGCGGAAGGTCGATCGCCGCCAGCATCGCGTTGAGCAGCTGGCCTGCCGCACCCACAAAGGGTTCGCCTAGGCGATCTTCGTCCGCCCCGGGCGCCTCCCCCACCACCATCCAGTGAGCCGCAGGATCGCCGACGCCGAACACCGTTTGCGTACGCGCTTGATGCAATCCGCAACGTTGGCATTCCCGAACACAGTCCTTCAGCGCGGACCAATCGAGACCGTCAACCAACGATGACGATGCTGCCGAATCCGCTTGGGGTGCTACAGCGGCCGCGGGTTCGATGGACAGGGCTCGTCGAACCCATTGTTCGATTCCGAGCGCGTCGAGGTAACGCGCCCGTCGCAACTCGTCAGTCATCAGCCGGCCCGGCGCAAGCGCCGGATCACGAACATCACGGGCGCCAGCGACACGTAGATCGAGAAAAGAATGAGCAGCATGATCGGCGGCTCGGCGGCTACGAGCGCCAAGGAAATCGGCACGATCACGAAGTAAAAAAACTTCATGCGTGCGTTCCAGTCGATCTGCTTGATACTCGGATAGGGAATGCCGGAAACCATCAAGATCCCCGCCAACATGCAAACGGCGAACGTCAGCACGAGCCCGAGCAAGCCGAGGTCGTACCACACACTCGAGAACCAGACGTAGGCTGCAACGAGACCCGCTGCGGACGGACTCGGCAACCCCTCGAAGTAGCGTTTGTCGACGGTGGCCGCCCGCGCGTTAAATCGCGCGAGCCGAAGCGCCGCACAGGCTACGTAGAGAAATGATGCGACCCACCCGAAACGCGCCCAGGACGTGCCGTACTCAGCGATGGCCGCGAATCCCCACTTGTAGGCCACCAACGCAGGCGCAACGCCGAAGGCCACCATATCGGCCAGGCTGTCGTACTCTTTTCCGAACACGCTCTCGGTTCGGGTCCAACGCGCCACCCGACCATCGAGACCATCGAAAATCATGGCGAGAAAGATGGTCGCACTGGCACGTCCGAAATCCCCGTTGAGCGCTGAGATGATCGCGAAGAACCCGCAACCCAGACAGGCTGTGGTCAGCAGATTGGGCAGCAGGAAAATGCCCCGGCGCGGACCTGAGGGGGGCTGAGAAGCACTCTGGGGGCTCGTCAAGGGCCTGGAACTCCCGTGGGGGACGAAAAACCGGACCATCATAGGGGGCCAAACCTTTCGGGACAATCTCTGCGCCCGTAACATGTCGCACCTTCTTTACGACGAGAGCCCTGCCCCCTCATGCGCTGGTCCCGATATCCGATCAACACCGTCAAGGAAACCCCCTCTGAAGCGGAGGTCATCAGCCACCAGCTCATGCTGCGCGCCGGCCTGATTCGTCGTCTGGCCGCCGGGATTTACACCTGGACGCCCCTCGGCCTTCGGACGCTGCGCAAGGTCGAGCACATCATCCGCGAGGAAATGGATCGCGCGGGCGCCCTTGAAGTGCTGATGCCTGCTGTTCAGCCGGCCGAGCTCTGGCAAGAGTCGGGTCGATGGGAGCAATACGGACCCGAACTACTTCGTCTCAAAGATCGCCACCAGCGCGACTTCGTCATCGGACCGACTCACGAAGAAGTGATCACGGATCTCGCGCGGCGCGAACTCAAGAGCTACCGCCAACTCCCCGTGAACTTCTATCAGATCCAACTGAAGTTTCGCGACGAGATCCGGCCGCGGTTCGGCGTGATGCGCGGGCGCGAGTTCATCATGAAGGACGCCTACTCCTTCCATCTCGATCAAGCCTCGCTTCAGGAGGGGTACGACCTCATGCGTGAGGCCTACGTCCGCATGTTCACGCGAATGGGTCTCGAGTTTCGCCCGGTCAAAGCAGACACGGGCTCCATTGGCGGTACCGCCTCAGAAGAGTTCCAGGTGCTCGCCGACTCAGGCGAAGATGCCATCGCCGTCTCCGACGGCGCGGACCACTACGCAGCCAATCTGGAATTGGCTCCCGCACTGCCCTCCGCCGAACCACGCGCCAAGGCCGCAACATCACTCGAAAAGCGTGCGACCCCCGGGCGAAAAACCATCGAGGATGTCGCCGAATTTTTGAAGGTACCGGCGACACGTACGCTGAAACTTTTGATGGTCGACGGCAGTGAGGGCGGCGTCGTCGCACTCGCGTTGCGTGGCGACCACGAACTCAATGCGATCAAGGCTCAAAAATTACCGGGAGTGGCCAGCCCCTTGCGGATGGCTTCGCGAGAGGCCGTGGTGGCCGCGACGGGTTGCGAGCCGGGCTTCCTTGGCCCCGTGGGCCTCACATGTCCGATCTATGCCGATCATGCGGCGCTCGCTCTCGCCGACTTCGTCTGTGGTGCGAACGAAGCAGATCACCATCTGACCGGCGTCAATTGGGGCCGCGATCTCCCCGAACCTTCGGCGGTCGACATACGCAACGTGATCGAGGGCGATCCGAGCCCAGGCGGTAACGGACGTCTTCGAATTCGACGCGGTATCGAGGTGGGACACATCTTCCAGCTTGGCCGCAAATACAGCGAGGCGATGCAGGCGACGGTGCTCGATGAGGCCGGCAAGCCCGTCGTGATGTTCATGGGCTGCTACGGCATCGGCGTGACCCGCATCGTCGCTGCGGCCATCGAGCAGAACCACGATGACGCTGGAATTCTCTGGCCAGAACCCCTTGCGCCCTTCACCGTGGTGCTCGTACCGTTGAATGCGGCCAAATCGGATAAGGTCCGGGCGCTCGCCGAAGACCTGTACACCCGATTGCTTAAGGCGGGCGTCGATGTCCTACTCGACGATCGCGATGCGCGTCCGGGCGTGAAATTCGCGGACACCGAACTCATCGGCATCCCGCACCGGCTCGTGATTTCCGACCGAGGCATCGATGCCGGCAAGCTCGAGTACCGACATCGTCGTGCCACGGCCAACGAAGAGTGGCCGATCGATGAGGTCCTCTCGCGGCTGATCGCCGTACATCAGCGGGCCTAGCGCTGCGCTCAATCCACATACTCGGAGTCGCTCGATGAATGCCGCGGAGATCTTGGTCGTCTATCACTCGCGTCACGGCGCCACCGCCGAACTGGCACGTCACATTTGTCGCGGCATCGAGTCCATCGACGGCGCAGTAGCCACCCTCCGCAGCGTGCCTGACGTGTCGGCCGAGCATGAGCGCTCCGTTAAGCAGGTGCCTGACTCGGGTGCGCCGTGGGTGACACTCGATGATCTGCGACGCTGCGACGGACTATTGCTCGGCAGCCCCACGCGCTTCGGCAACATGGCCGCGCCGATCAAGCACTTCCTCGACTCGACGAGCGGCTTGTGGGCAGACGGCTCACTCATCGGAAAACCGGCGGGTGTCTTCACGGGCAGCAGCAGCCTGCACGGCGGTCAAGAGAGCACGCTCCTCTCGATGATGGTGCCGCTCATGCATCACGGCATGGTGATGGTCGGCATCCCGTTCTCGGAATCGGCCTTGTCGAGCACCCGCTCGGGCGGCACGCCCTACGGCGCCTCTCATTTCACGCCTTACGGAAAACCCACCGCCCTCACCGACGAGGAAAAATCGCTCGCGAAGGCTCACGGCGCCCGCGTGGCCGACATCGCGCTCGCCCTCAAGGCTCGCCGAGAATCTCGCGAACGAACGGCACGGTAAGTCGGCGCTGCGCACTCAAAGACGCAATATCGATATCGTCGAGAAGTTTGCCGAGCGAGCGCATGTCGCGAGGGAATCGTCGCAACAAGTAACGCGCCGTCTCCTCGGGTAGCTCGAGACCACGCTGGGCCGCACGCAAACGAAGCGCTTCGTGCTGACCGACCTCATCGAGTGAGCGAATCTGAAATACCTCGGCTGCGCCGAATCGGGAAGCGATGTCGGCAAGGCCCCAGCGCAGTGCCGCGGGCGCTGCGGAGGCCGTCGCAATGATCCGACCGCCCTGCTCCTCGATCCGACGATAGGCGATGAACAACGCTTGCTCGATCGCGGGCACACCGATCACCGTTTCGAGATCATCGAGACACAACAAATCGACGCCGAGTGCTCCGCCTAAAAAATCGACCGTGGCCTCGCCGAGATCGCGTAACGGCAGGTAAGCGACTCGTGACCCGAGCGGCGCGGCCGCACAGGCTGCCTGCAACAAATGCGTGCGTCCCGAGCCTTCGGCTCCCCAGAGCCAGAGTACGGCGCGAGTCCGCTGCATCGCCACGTTTTGCAGCCTCGTCACGACTTCGACGTTGGGGCCGATGACGAAGGTCGGGAACGTTGACCGCTCGCGCAACTGCACACCGAGGGGAATCTGCTGCATCGTCATGGAGATCGTGGCGCCGGCAATCGCGCCCAAGCGTTGATGAAGTATCGCCTCGCGTAGTCGATTCCGGAGAGCGCGGTGGTCATGAACGTGATGACGGCGAGAATCAGCACGAGGACGCCCGGGACGAGCGGCATGGCCGCGTTCAGCATCGCGACGATCACGACGATGATTTGCAGCGTGGTGTTTACTTTGGAGAGCATGCTCGGGTTGCCTTCGATGCGACCGAACCAAACTCGATAAATGAGCGCTCCGCCCCCGAGCATGACGTCACGAGCAACCGCCGCAGCCGCGAGCCACACCGGGATGAGGCCCTGCCACGTGCAGGCCAGAAATGTCGCCACCAATAAAATCTTGTCGGCGATAGGATCGAGGATGCGCCCGAAATCGGAGGTCCAACCATTGCGCTTGGCCAGGAAACCGTCGAGGCCGTCGGAGATCGCCGCAATCGAGAAAATCACGAGGGCCAAAAGGTGCTCACCACGATCGATGGCCACCACCGTCGGCACCGTCATGACGATACGCAGCACGCAGATGACATTGGGCAGATGACGTAACACCAATTAATCCCCGATCTTCAACGACCGAAGCGATATCTCGGGATCGAGTCGCGGGTCGATTCGCTCCGCAACCGCGGTTGCGATGCGAGCGCCTCGGCGAGTCCCGCCACGCCGCCTGCAACCTCGATTCGAAACAACGCACCATCTCCCTCGGCTGCCACGAGTTCCGCAGACTTGACCGCAGACAGCGCGATCAATATTCGTCGAACCTCGGCGTAATCTTTGAGCGTCAGCACACCGCCGATCCGAATTTCGATTTCGGCGACCGGTTGCGCGATGGCTGCGAAGGAATTGAGAGCCATGACATCGGCCGCACCCTCGACGCCTGCCGTGGAGCCGCCTTGAAAGACGGTCGCCGTCACGCCATCGAACAATGTCCACAGCCACTCAGCGCCCTCCGCATCGCCGACGAGGGCCGCATCGGCACCGCTGCGACGCGCGGCCTCAAGCGCCGCCTCGGGCGTCACTTTACGGCCTACCGTCCAGCCGAGTGCGGCGGCTGAACTCAGACGGAGCGGCAGGCCTCGCTCTGTCGCCGCGCGCTCGAGTTCGGCTCGCACCTGAGCCGCCTCAGCGCCGGCGGGCGCGCTCGTCACCACACCCAGCACGAGCGGACGCTCACGCGACCACACCGGCTGCCCGAGCCCCTGCATCGCGCGCTCGATCGCGGCGGCATCGAGCGTGATTCGCACCGCGCTCCCGTTCGAGGGCGGACGTACGATTTGCACATAGCGCCGTGACTCGCGCACCAAAGACTCGAAGATCGGATCGTCTGCCGCAGACCGTCGGCCGGACCAGCGCACGAGCGCGATCCGCATCGCCTCTTGAAATGCAGCATCGCCGGAGGATTCGACCTCGACTTCACCTACGGCGACCACTTGTGACGCATAGGCCGAAACCGAAATCGACATCGCAATAGAGAGGACCGCGGCTACCATCCACCGCGGTAAATACCGGGAAAAGCTCGCGAATTCCGTGGTCATACGTGAAAGCGCGTACAATATCACATCGATTTTTCCTGCCTTGACGCCCATGACCCAGCCGCCAGAGAAAACCACGGGACTCACCTATCGCGATGCAGGCGTCGATATCGACGCCGGCGATGATCTCGTCGAACGCATCAAGCCGCTCGTCAAACGCGCACAACGTCCCGAGGTTCTCGCAGGGATCGGCGGCTTTGGCGCGCTGGTCGAACTGCCTCCCGGAAAGTGGCGGCGTCCTGTGCTGGTCTCCGGCACCGACGGTGTCGGCACGAAGCTTCGGCTTGCCATCGATACGAGGCGACACGACACGATTGGCATCGACCTCGTCGGCATGTGCGTAAACGATGTTGCGGTCCAGGGTGCGGAGCCGCTCTTTTTCCTTGACTACTACGCCACCGGGAAACTCGATGTCGATGTCGCTGAAAGCGTCATCGCTGGCATTGTCGAGGGTTGTCGCCAAGCCGGTTGCGCCTTGGTTGGCGGCGAAACAGCGGAAATGCCGGGCATGTACCACGGGGGCGATTACGATCTCGCGGGCTTCTGCGTCGGTGTGGTCGAGAAAGACGCCATCATCGACGGCTCGAAGGTTGCCGCCGGTGACGCCGTGCTCGGCCTCGCGTCATCCGGCCCTCACTCGAACGGGTACTCGCTCATCCGTCGTCTCGTCAGCCTCGCCAAGGCCGACGAAACCACCCTGGTGGATGGGAAATCGCTCTTCGACCGATTGCTCGCACCCACGCGCATCTATGTGCGCTCGATGCTCGCGCTCGCACAGGCGATGCCCGTGCATGGCTTCGCTCATATCACGGGTGGCGGTCTCACCGACAACATTCCGCGCGTGCTGCCCGATCATCTTGGCGTTTCCCTCAAACGTGACGCCTGGCATCGGGATCCGGTCTTCGACTGGCTACAGCGCGCAGGCGGGATTGCAGACGCCGAAATGCACCGCACCTTCAACTGTGGGATCGGTATGGTGGTGATCGTCGCCAAAGATCAGGCAGAGGCAGCGCTGCAGTTACTTCGCAATCAAGGTGAGACCGCAACTCTGATCGGCGAAGTCCGCAACGGACACGGCGACGTCGTCATCGCGTGATGTCCTCGCCCTTGCGGCTCGTGGTGTTGATCTCCGGCGCAGGCAGCAACCTGCTCGCCCTCGATGACGCCTGTCGCCAGGGCACACTCAACGCGCAGGTCGTCGGCGTCTTGTCGGATCGATCCGCTGCGCCCGGACTCGAACGTGCGCGCTCACGGGGGTTACACGCCGAGGCCCTACCGATCGCCCCCGGTGAATCACGCAGCGCCCACGACGCACGACTTCTCGCCGCTATAAACGCGCTGCAACCCGATCTCGTGCTGCTCGCCGGATACATGCGCATTCTCGATACGAACTTCGTGCAGTCCCTACAGGGCCGTTTACTCAATATTCACCCCTCTTTGTTGCCGCGATATAAGGGCCTGCATACCCATCGGCGGGCACTCGAGGCGGGCGAGATCGAGCACGGCGCCACCGTACACTTCGTCACACCGGAGCTCGACGGCGGACCAGTCGTGCTTCAGGCACGCATCAAGATCCGCCCCGGTGATGACGAGTCGACCCTCGCTGCAAGGGTTCAGCGCTGCGAGCACGTGATCTACCCCACGGTCGCGCAATGGTACGCCTCCGGACGATTGCGCTACATCGATGAGAAGCCCATGCTCGACGGGCGTCCACTCGTTGTGCCGATCGTTCAGGATTTCGACTTTTGAGGCTTCCGTGAGAACACTCGCGTTCGCAACATCGCTACTGATCTCGACGCTCATGGCCTCGCCCACCTCGATGGCGGCCGAAAGCGAACTCGCACCTTTTACGGTCAACTTCGAAGTGAACTTCCGCGGCATGAACGCGGGTTCCGCAAGCCTCGAACTCACGCGCGACAACGGCGGTACGTGGCGCTACGTCTCTAAAAACACAGCGCGCGGAATCTTTCGTCTCGCCTTTCCTGGGGAGATCCGTCAGACCAGCATCCTGACGCTCGCCGAGTCTGGGGTGAAACCGCTGCGCTATCAGGCCGACGACGGCACCGGATCCAAAGATCGCGATATTCAGCTGCAATTTGATTGGGCTGCGGGACGAGTGCGAGGAACCGCTGAAAACGCACCCGTCGATGTGCCCATCGAGAGCGGGCTGCAAGATGGTATGTCGGTACAGATCGCGCTCATGCGAGCCTTGGCACGCGGCGAAACGCCGACCGGCTTCAAACTCATCGACAAGGACGAGATCAAGGAATACGTGTACTCGGCCGAAAAACCCGTTCGACTGCGCACCACGATGGGCGAGATCGACACGGTCGTCTGGGTCAGCCATCGCCCCAATGCCAATCGGTTGACGCGTGTTTGGTACGCGCCCTCGCTCGGGTACTTGCCGATTCAGGCCGAACGCCGCAAGGGCGACAAGCTCGAGTGGTCGATGCGGCTCCAGAATTATCGACGCTGATCTACCGGCGCTGAGCGAAACGAGGCCTCACGTTCGCGGCAGGGTTACGCCGCGCTGTCCTTGATACTTGCCGCCGCGATCTTTGTAGGACGTCGAGCACACCTCGTCACTCTCGAAGAACAACATTTGCGCGACGCCTTCATTGGCGTAAATCTTGGCGGGCAGCGTGGTGGTGTTCGAAAACTCTAGCGTGACATGCCCCTCCCATTCGGGCTCGAGCGGCGTCACGTTGACGATGATGCCGCAACGGGCATACGTCGACTTGCCGAGACACACGACGAGCACGTTTCGCGGGATACGAAAGTATTCAACGGTGCGCGCCAGCGCAAACGAGTTAGGTGGAATGATGCACACGTCCGAATCGACGTCGACGAAACTCTTCTCGTCGAAATTCTTCGGATCGACGATGGTGGAGTTGATGTTGGTGAAAATCTTGAATTCGCGCGCACAGCGGACGTCGTACCCGTAGCTCGACGTGCCGTACGAGACGATACGCCCGCCGTTGGCGGTGCGGACCTGACCGGGCTCGAAGGGCTCGATCATGCCGTGAGAGTCGGCCATGCGACGGATCCAATGATCGGACTTGATACTCATGTGTCCTCGACGATGATTTTTGGAAATGCAGCGCTGCGGTCTTTACCCCGCCGCGCAAGTTCGCCGGCCGTACGCCGTGCAAGATGAAAATAAGCTTGAGCGCGTGCGCTCGTCGGATCGGCGACGACGGTCGGCTTGCCGCCGTCTGCCTCTTCACGGATGCGACCGTCGAGCGGAAGCGACCCGAGCAACTGCACGCCGTATTGCGCCGCCATGCGCTCGCCGCCACCGGCACCAAACACGTGCTCGGCATGGCCGCAGTTCGAGCAGACGTGCACGCTCATGTTCTCGACGATACCGAGCACCGGAACGTTCACCTTCTCGAACATACGCAATCCCTTTCGGGCGTCCGCGAGCGCGATGTCTTGAGGCGTCGTGACGATCACGGCACCGGCAACCGGAACACGCTGCGACAGAGTGAGCTGGATATCACCGGTTCCGGGCGGCATATCGACGACGAGGTAATCGAGATCACCCCAATCGGTATCCGACAGCAGCTGATTGAGCGCCGAGGTCACCATCGGACCGCGCCAGACCATCGGTTGCTCGACATCGACCAGGAATCCGATGGACATGGTCACCACGCCATGGGCCGCGAGCGGCACGAGCCGTTTTCCGTCGCGCGTGGCGGGACGCTGCCCCTGCAGTCCGAGCATGATCGGTTGGCTGGGGCCATAGATATCGGCATCGAGTACGCCTACGCGGGCGCCCTGAGCGGCCCACGCGAGCGCGAGATTGACTGCAACGGTGCTTTTGCCGACACCGCCTTTACCCGAAGCGACTGCCACCACGTTTTTGATGCCTTTGAGCGGGGTCATCCCCCGCTGAACCGCATGCGTCGTGATATCCGATTCGAGGCGAAGATCGAGCGTCACCGGCGCTACACCGGCCTCGGCAAGATGACGCCGTAACGCACCGGAAAGCTCTTGCGTATAGCCGCCGACCGGTAGCCCGAGCTCGAGCACCACGCGCGCACCCGACGGGCTCGACTCGACGGAACGCACAGCCCGGGCCTCGGCCAGGGTCTGGCGTAAATTAGGCTCGAAAAAGCGCCCGATTTCGGCTTCGAGCGCCTTCGGATCGAGGGTCTGGGACATGGCGCAATTCTAGCCGCTCGCGCGGCGGCGAGGCGGGTCGCTGTGCGATAATTTTCGGATGTCACGGAAGATCCTCGTCACCAGCGCCCTGCCCTACGCCAACGGCCCGCTGCACCTCGGTCACATCATCGAGGCGGTCCAAACCGACATTTGGGTTCGATTCCAGCGGATGCAGGGTCACGACTGTCTCTACGTGTGCGCTGAAGACACCCACGGCACGCCGATCATGATCAAGGCACAGTCCGAGGGGCTGACGCCCGAGGCGCTGATCG
>JBEAXT010000032.1:0-3893 GCA_041159695.1 Pseudomonadota bacterium | reverse complement strand
TCGAGCGGCGAGCAGCACACCGTCGCCACGTTCAACATGTACGTGAACCTGCCGCATGATTTCAAAGGCACGCACATGTCGCGCTTCGTCGAGATCCTGCATGGCGAGCGCGAGATTTCGGTGGAGAACTTTCGGAAGATGCTTGGCGAGATGACGCGCCGCCTTGAGGCGGAGTCGGGTCATATCGAGATGAGCTTTCCATTTTTCGTCATGAAGAAGGCCCCGGTGTCGGGTGTCGAGAGCCTGATGGACTACCGCGCTACGCTCATCGGCGAGCAGCGCGGCACGGCTGCGGAGCTGTGGGTACGCGTGATCGTACCCGTCACGAGCCTCTGCCCCTGCAGCAAGCGCATCTCGGATCGCGGCGCGCACAATCAACGTTCGCACGTGACGATCACGGCGAAGCTGCGCGAGCACCTCTGGATCGAAGAGCTCATCGACATTGCCGAGTCCGAGGCCTCTTGCGAAGTCTTCGGCATCCTGAAGCGTCCCGACGAAAAGTACGTCACGGAAAAAGCCTACGACAACCCGAAGTTCGTCGAGGATCTGGTGCGCGATATCGCCATGCGGCTCAATGCTGAGGATCGCATCGCAGCGTACAGTATCGAGGCGGAGAACTTCGAGTCGATCCATAACCACTCGGCGTACGCCCTGATCGAGCGCGATAAGGACGCGACAGCTTAGAACTCAATCACGGATACGAAAGAGTTTTCCGCTGTCGGTGATGAAGTAGAGGTAGCCATCGCTGCCTTGGTGTACGTCTCGAATGCGCTCGCCCAGACTTCCGAAAAGACGTTCTCTCGATACCTCGACGTTGCCATTAAGCTCGACTCTCCAAAGTGCCGTACCGGCGAGAGCACCCATCAACGCGTGACCCTGCCACGGCGTAAAGCGAGAGCCGGTATAGAACACGAGACCTGCGGGCGCGATCGACGTCGGGACCCAATAGCTCACGGGCTCAAGGTACGTCGGCGCATGAGTACCGCCGCCGATACGACAGGCAGCGCCAACCGGGTCTCCGTAGTTGCATCCATAACTGACATTCGGCCAGCCGTAGTTGCCCCCTGCGATGATTCGATTCAATTCGTCGCCGCCTTGAGGGCCATGCTCGTTGAGCCAGAGTTCATCGGTACCCGGTCGCAACGCAGCGCCCTGCGAATTACGATGACCGACACTCCAGATTTCAGGCCGGGCGCCCGAGAGAAGCGGATTGTTAGTTGGGACGGACCCATCACGGGCGATACGGATAACTTTGCCGATCGACGAGGCAAGGTTTTGTACAAACGGGCCGTTACCTCGATCACCGAACGTCACGAACATCGTTTTGTCTGCCCGAAAGACGATGCGCGAACCGAAGTGTGCGCCACCACCGACCTTGGGCACCTGTCGATAGATCACCTCGAAATCATTGAGCGAATTGGATACGAGCCTCGCCCGGGCGACAGCGGTACCGAAGAGACCCGCCTCCACGCCGCTGCCCGCCTCGGTATACGTGAAATACACTCTGGGGTCGGTGCTGAAATCCGGATCGAGCGCGACATCCAGCAAACCTCCCTGCCCCTCGACTCCGATCGCCAGCGGAAGGCTGATCCGCGTCTCGATAGCTGTCCGTGCCGCGTTAGTTACGACGAGCGTCCCGACTCGCTCCGTGACCAGTAGCCGACCATCCGGAAGTTCCGCGATCCCCCAAGGCGAGCTCATCCCCTGCATGAGTAACTCTGGCCGCGCAAACGTCGCATTGATCGAGCACTCAGCCGTGATGGGGCCCGTCGTGTAACGAGATCCTGCCAGCGTGCCGCCGCAACCGCTGACCCCCGCGAGGACGGCGTCGGCGCCAGGGATGACAGAAAACTCAGCACTTGAACCATGCTCGGCGGACAGCGCGGCCGGCGTTACTGATCCTGCGGCGCTCGCATTGGCTACGACGTTGTAGCGCTTGAGTCGGAAGGAGGCTGTGACCGTGCAGTTGCTGGTGACCGGGCCCGTGACGTACGTCGTCCCCGAGAGTTGCCCGCCACAACCGCTGATCGAGGCAACCTCATATCCGGTTGAAAGCGCAAGTGTGAAGCTCGTCGTCGTGCCGGAACGAACTGAGATCGTGGCAGGGCTGACCGAGCCGCCAGAGCCGAACGACACCGAAACCGCAAACGTCGATCCCCCTTCACTCGAGCAAGCGCCGAGCAAAGAAATCATTAGAACAGCAAGGAACTCGACGTGGTGTTTAGGCATGACCGAAGTGATCGAAGCTCGACGGCAGAGCGTCAAGATACTTCTGTACCGCCGGCTGTTCGGTGCGGACCGTCACACGGGGTGTGCCCGGCTCCGCCGCGACGAGTGTGCCGATCACGGACACCTCGCCTCGCGCCTCGAGCTCGGCGAGTTGCTCGCGATGCTCGGGTGACACCGTGAACGCGAGTTCGTAGTCATCGCCTCCGGCTAGCACGAAGCGCAGCGCTTCACGCTCCTCGAACGCACCTTCGCGAACGAGTGCGGCCAGTGCCGCGGACCGCGGAATACGCTCGAGCTCAATGATCGCAGCACACCCACTCGCCGCGGCGAGTTTGCCGATATCCCCGACGAGCCCGTCCGAGACGTCGATACAGGCGGTGGCGATCTCGAGTAACTCTCGTCCGAGCGCCAAACGCGGCGTCGGAAACTCGAACCGTGCGCGTAGCGCCTCACGAGACGTCGTATCGCCATGAGCGCGTCGCAACGTGGCGCCTGCGGTCGTATCGGGTGCGAGCAGCGCAAGTCCCGCCGCCGCATCACCCGGCGTACCCGACACGCAGATCAGATCGCCCGGCCGTCCACCCGAGCGCCGTAGCGCCTTGCCGTGCGGCACGAACCCAAGCACCTGGACGCTGACCATGAGCGGACCCCGGGTGGTATCGCCGCCGACAAGCGACACTTCGTGCTCAAGGGCGAGCAAAGAAAACCCCTCGGCGAATTCTCTGAGCCAGGCCTCGTCAGCACGCGGCAAGGTGAGTGCGAGTAGCGTCCACGCGGGCGCAGCACCCATGGCGGCGATATCGCTCAAGTTTACGGCGAGCGCTCGATGCCCCACGGAGCGGCCGGGCGCGCCGATGGGGAAATGCACGCCCTCGACCAGGGTGTCGCTCACGGCAACGAGATCGAAACCCTCGGGCGGGCGCAGGATCGCGCCGTCATCACCGACCCCGAGTACGACGTCTCCGCGGCGACCCCCGGCTTCGCGAAAAAAACGATCGATCAGTTCGAATTCACCGAGTGGCATTCGGCTCAATGTTCGTGCGGTCGCAGCGCTCGCGCTGCGCGGTCGAGCACGGCATTGACGTATTTGTGCGCGTCCGTCGCGCCGAAACGGCGCGTGAGACTCACGGCCTCGTTCACCACGACGCGCCACGGCACATCGGGGCGATGCCCGAGCTCGTGGACGCCGATGAGCAACACCGCGTGCTCGACCGGGTCGAGCTCGGCCGGCGCGCGGTCCGCCCAGCCCTTCAGTTGCTCATCGAGCGTCGCGCGAGACTCGACAACGGCGCGCACGATCTCGTCAAAGTATTCGCGGTCGGCGCGTGCCATGTCTTCTTCGGCGGCGAACTCGCTGAGGAGATCTTGCCAAGGCGCCTCGTTGAGCTGCAGGCGATAGAGCGCCTGCATGGCCAGTTTGCGGGCGACGGAGCGCGCACCCGAGCGAGGATCTTTGATGGGACTCACGAACGATTCTCCCGAAGCAGCTGGATCATTTCGAGGGCTGCTTCGAGCGCCTCGCCACCTTTGTTCATGCGCGCCGGGTCGGCGCGCTCCTCGGCCTGCGCAAGGTTATCCACCGTGAGCACACCAAAAATAATCGGTAACCCGGTCGAGAGGCCGGCCTCCATGAGGCCACGCGCGCACTCCCCGGCCACGTACTC
>JBEAXT010000214.1:0-10455 GCA_041159695.1 Pseudomonadota bacterium | reverse complement strand
GCACGAGCCATTGGTGATGCGCGCCGACCCCGACCGCATCCACGCGCTGCTCCCGCAGACGCAGTGCACCCGCTGCGGCTATCAGGGCTGCCGACCTTATGCTGAGGCCATCGCCGCCGGGGACGCGCCCATCAATCGCTGCCCGCCGGGCGGGGCATCGACCATCGCCCAACTCGCCGCGCTTTTGCAGCGGGACATTCTGCCGCTGGATTCTGAGTGCGGCGCCGAGGGGCCTCCGACGGTCGCCGTCATCGACGAGTCGAAGTGCATCGGCTGCGCTCGATGCTTACCGCCGTGCCCCGTCGACGCCATCGTCGGCGCGCAGCGACAGATGCACACGGTCATCAACGAGCTTTGCACGGGCTGCGAATTATGTATCGCGCCGTGTCCCGTCGACTGTATTTCGATCGTCCCTCGGGCCTCACTGAAGACCGGGTCGCCCGAACCGAGCGCGGAGCGTAATCTGCTGCGCTTCAACGCTCACGAGACGAGACGTATGCAACGTGAGACCGAGCGCCGACGACTGCTCGAGGAACGCAAGCAGCGCATCTCGCGGCACGACGCATGAAACCCGAACGCCGACAGCAAATGTTCGAGCGCTTGCGGGCGCGTGACCCGCATCCGACCACGGAGCTCGAATATCACACGCCCTTCGAATTACTCGTCGCCGTGATCCTGTCGGCACAGGCCACGGACAAGGGCGTCAATATCGCCACCCGCAAGTTGTTCCCTGTGGCCAACACGCCGGCCAAAATCTTGGCACTCGGCGAGACGGGACTCACCGAGTTCGTCAAAACGATCGGGCTGTACAAAGGTAAGACTAAAAATATTCTGGCCACGTGTCGGCTGCTGATCGAGCAACACCAAAGCTAGGTGCCGAAGACCCGCGAGGCGCTCGAGGCATTACCCGGCGTCGGTCGCAAGACCGCGAACGTCGTCCTCAATACCGCCTTCGGCGAACCGACGATGGCGGTCGACACCCATATCTTTCGGGTCGCCAACCGCACGGGACTCGCGCCCGGCCGTACCGTGCTCGCCGTCGAAAAAAAGCTTCTAAAAAATATCCCCAGTGAATTTTTGAAAGATGCGCATCACTGGCTGATCCTGCACGGACGGTATGTCTGCAAGGCCCGCAAGCCGAACTGTCCGGCCTGCCCGATCGCCGACTTGTGCAGTTACAAACGCAAGACTCGGGCGGATAACTGACATGCTCTTCGGAAACTCCAGAGAGGCGCTACGACGCGGCTGGCTCGACGCGTTTAAAAAAGCCCAGAGTGGCGCTCTACTGACGGCGCTCGAGAGCCAACTCGTCGACCTGATTCGTGAGCACCCGGAATATCACGACTGGCTCGAGCGCGGCGATGACGCCCTGCAAGCCGATTTCGCACCGGAGGGCGGGCGCACGAACCCGTTTTTACATCTATCGATGCATCTTGCGCTGCGCGAACAGGTCTCGACCAATCGACCGCAGGGCATCACGCGCATCCACGCGACGCTCGCCTCGCGCCGCGATCAGCACGCGGCTGAACATCAAATGATGGAAGCACTCGGCAAAGCCCTGTGGGAAGCCCAGCGCGCAGGTCGCGCGCCCGATGAGCGCGCTTACCTCGAAGATCTCGAACGACTCGTTACTTCCGCTTAGGAACGTAGAGATCGGTCAGCGTCCCCTCGAACGCTTCAGCAGCGAACGCGATCGATTCCGAGAGAGTCGGATGCGGATGGATGGTGAGACCGACATCGCTCGCATCCGCGCCCATCTCGATGGCAAGCGCAATCTCGCCGATGAGTTCTCCGGCATTTGGGCCGACGAGACCACCGCCGACGACGCGGTGTGTCTGCGGATCGAAAAGTAGCTTCGTGAAGCCTTCGTCCCGGCCCTGCGCGAGCGAGCGTCCGCTTGCCGCCCACGGGAACATCCCCTTTTGAACGGCAATACCCTTCGCCTTGGCCTCGCTCTCGGTGAGACCCACCCAAGCGACTTCAGGATCCGTATACGCGACGGAGGGAATCACGCGCGCATCGAACGCGCGCTTCTCTCCGGCGATCACCTCGGCGGCGACCTTGCCCTCGTGCGTTGCCTTGTGCGCGAGCATCGGCTGTCCCACGAGATCACCGATCGCAAAGATATGCGGGACGTTGGTGCGCATTTGCCGATCGACACGAATGAAGCCGCGGTCATCGACATGCACGCCCGCTTTTTCCGCATCGAGCATGCCGCCATTCGGTTTTCGACCCACCGCAACGAGCACTCGGTCGTACGTCTGTGGTTCCGGCGCACCTTCGCCCTCGAACTCGACTCGCAAGCCCTCGGGTAATGCCGTCACGGCTTTGACTTTGATGCCGAGCAGAATTTGCTCGTAACGCTTACGCAACCGCTTTTCGAGCGGCTTGACGAGGTCCGGATCGGCGCCGGGCATGAGCTGCTTCATCACCTCGACCACGCTGACTCGTGTGCCGAGCGCATCGTAAACGCAGCCCATTTCGAGGCCGATGATGCCACCACCGATCACGAGCAAGCGCTTCGGCAGTTCGCGCAACTCCAGCGCGTCGGTCGAGTCCATGACGCGCGGGTCCTGCGGAACGAACGGCAGACGTACGGGCTCGGAACCTGCCGCGATGATGCAGTAGTCGAAACTAATACGCGTCGCACCGCCATCGCCGGTCACTTCGAGCACCCGGGGCGCCACGAAACGTCCGCTCCCCCGCATCACGGTAACCTTGCGTTGTTTCGCGAGCGCCTCGAGGCCACCGGTGAGTTTTTTGACGACGCCGCTCTTCCAGCCGCGAAGCTTATCCGCGTCGATTTTCGGGGCGCCGAACTCGATGCCGTGAGCCGACATGGAGGCCGCTTCGTCAATTACCTTCGCCGCGTGTAACAGGGCCTTGGACGGAATACAGCCGACGTTGAGACAGACGCCACCCAAGGTCGGCCAACGCTCGACCAGCGTCACCTCGAGCCCGAGGTCGGCCGCGCGAAATGCCGCCGTATAGCCTCCTGGACCCGCACCCAGAACCAGTACATGGGTGTGCTTGGAAACGCCCGGTACGGGGCCCCTCTCGATTTCGGGCGCGATCGCCGTCGTGGTCGCCGCAACGGCGACCGCGGGTGCAGCCGAAGCAACGGCTGTCGAAGCCGGGGGCGGCACGGCGGGCGCGGTGACTGCAGCCACCTCAGCCGACTCGATACGCGCGATCACTGTTCCCTTGGAGATCTTCGCCCCCTTCGCAACGAGGATCTCGACGAGACGACCGGCGACCGGCGCCGGCACATCCATCGAGGCCTTGTCGGTTTCGAGCGTGATGAGGGGCGCCTCCGCCTCGACGACATCGCCCGCCTTCACGAGCACATCGATCACCGGCACTTCCGCAAAATTACCGAGATCGGGAACCGCAATGTCGATGATCTTCATCAGACGAGCGCCTCGGGTTTACTCAGCGTGTCTGCGAGCCAGGTCGTGAAGCGCACCCCTTCCGCGCCATCGATGACGCGATGATCGTAGGAAAGCGAAAGCGGCAGCATCAGACGCGGCACGAACGCGCCGTCACGCCACATTGGCTTCATCACGGATCTCGACACACCGAGGATAGCGACTTCGGGCGCATTGATGATGGGCGTGAAGGCCGTACCTCCGATGCCACCCAAACTTGACACCGTGAAGCATCCCCCTTGCATGTCGGCACCCGCGAGCTTGCCCTGACGCGCACGCTCGGAAAGCGTGGCGAGATCCCGCGCGATCGCGAACACGTCTTTACGGTCGGCATCGCGAATGACAGGTACCAGCAAGCCGTTAGGCGTATCGGCCGCAAAGCCGATGTGACAGTATTTTTTGAGGACGAGATTTTGTCCCGACTCGTCGATCGATGCGTTGAAATTCGGAAACTGCGCCATCGCCCGCGCACAGGCGGCGACGATGAACGCAAGCGGCGTCAGTTTGACCCCTTGCTTCGACGCCTCCGCCTTCAATGCCTGACGTCGCTCTTCGAGCGCGGTGATATCCGCCTCATCGAACTGCGTGACGTGCGGAATGTTGACCCACGAGGCGTGAAGACGGGGACCCGAAATCCGTCGCACACGACTGAGAGGCTGAACTTCGATCGCGCCGAATGCAGCATGATCGACGACGGGCACTTTCGGCAAAGCTGGCGCGGATGCTGCAAACCCGCCCTGCAGAGCCTGTTTGACCCAAGCCTTCACGTCATCGTGCGTGATCCGCCCTTTGATGCCCGAACCCTGAACGCGCCCCAGATCAACGCCGAGTTCGCGCGCGAGACGTCGCACGGAGGGCCCCGCATGAGCGCGCGAGAAGCCCGCCTCCTGGATCGGTGCAAGATCTGTCCGGGCGCCGGGGATGGCCGAGGCTGACGTCGGCACAGGCGCGGACGCCGCCGGGGCGACACTCGGCGTCGTCGCAGCAGGCTGCGGGGGCGCGACCGGCGGTGATGCCGTTGGCTTCGGCCCGTCGGCGGGTGCGACCGCAGAGGCGGACTCGTCGACTTCGACGACCGCGACGAGATCACCGGTATTGACCTTGGCCCCACGCGTGATGTGCAAGGCCTTTAGGACTCCCGCCGATGGCGAGGGTACATCCATCGTGGCCTTCTCGGTTTCGAGCGTGGCGATGGGCGTATCGATTTCGAGTGAGTCGCCGGGCTTGACGAGCAGCTCGATGACCGCAACATCTTTGAAGGAACCGAGATCGGGAACGCGTATTTCTTTGAGTGCCATGATCGTTAAGTCCGTCAACTGACGAGCGGATCCGATTTAGCAGGATCGATGCCAAGTGATTGGATGGCCTGTTCGACCACGCCGATCGAGATCTGCCCCTCGTCAGCCAACGCGCGTAGCGCCGCCAACACGATGAATCGATGGTCCACTTCGAAATGATGACGCAAGGCTTCGCGCGCATCGGAGCGGCCATAGCCATCGGTACCGAGCACGACGTAGCGCCCTGGTACCCACTGCCGGATCTGATCGGGCACGTTGCGCACGTAATCGCTAGCCGCGATGAACGGACCCTCATGGGCCGCCAAAGTCGATGCGACATAGGGCTTGCGAGGCGGCTCACCCGGGTGCAACAGATTCCAGCGCTCGCACTCAAGCGCCTCACGACGCAGCTCGTTCCAACTCGGCGCTGACAGGATATCGGCCTCGATGCCGTAGTCGGCAGCCAAGTGCTCGGCGGCCTTGATGACCTCTCGCAAGATGGTCCCGGAGCCGAGCAGCGTCGCTTTGGCTTTCGGCTTGCCCGTCGGTTTCACGGTGGAGAATGGGTAGAGGCCTTGCAGAATGCCCTGCTCCGCACCCTGCGGCATGGCGGGCATCGCGTAGTTCTCGTTCATCACCGTGACGTAATAGAAAATTGGCTCGCCCTCGACGTACATCCGCCGCAGACCGTCGTGAATGATCACGGCGAGCTCGTAAGCGAATGTCGGATCGTAGGATCGGCAGTTCGGAACGGTGGTTGCGAGCAACTGGCTGTGCCCATCCTGATGTTGCAGCCCCTCTCCCGCGAGCGTCGTTCGCCCCGCCGTCGCGCCCAAAAGAAATCCACGAGTCTGCATGTCGCCCGCAGCCCAAATGAAATCTCCGACACGCTGGAACCCGAACATCGAGTAGAAGATGTAGAACGGCACCATATTGATGCCGTGATTGGTGTAAGCCGTACCGGCCGCCATCCAGGAGCACATGGCCCCCGCCTCGTTGATGCCCTCTTCGAGAATTTGTCCTTTCTTGTCCTCGCGATAAGACATCAGCTGATCGGCATCCTGCGGCGTATAGAGTTGACCCACCGACGAATAGATGCCGACTTGTCGGAACAATCCCTCCATACCGAAGGTACGCGCCTCATCCGGCACGATGGGCACGATTTGCTTGCCGATCTGCTTATCTTTGAGCAGCGTCGTCAGCAATCGCACGAAGGCCATCGTCGTTGAGATCTCACGGCCCTCACTGCTCTCAAGCAGTGGCTTGAACGTCTCGAGCGGCGGGATCTCGAGCGGCGCCGCCGCGCGACGTCGTGCGGGCAAATAGCCTCCGAGGGATACGCGGCGGGTGCGCATATAGCGCATCTCCTCGCTCTCTTCCTCAGGCTTGCAGAACGGGAGCCGCGCGAGTTCGTCATCGGATACCGGGATGTTGAAACGATCCCGAAACTCGCGCAGATCGTCGTCCGACAATTTTTTCTGCTGGTGGGTGACCATTTGCCCTTCACCCGCCTTGCCCATGCCAAAGCCCTTGACGGTTTTGGCAAGGATCACCGTGGGCTGACCCTTATGCTGCATCGCCGCAGCGTAGGCTGCGAAAACCTTGCGTGGATCGTGCCCCCCTCGATTAAGACGCCAGATTTCCTCATCGGACATGTTGGCGACCATCGCCTTCAACTCAGGGTACTTACCAAAGAAATTCTCGCGCGTGTACGCGCCGCCCTTAGCTTTAAAGTTTTGATACTCGCCGTCGACGCACTCTTCCATGACGCGCCGCAGCAATCCGAGACGATCTTTGGCAAGCAGCGGATCCCAACGGGAACCCCAGAGCACTTTGATGACGTTCCAGCCTGCTCCCAAGAAGGCGGCTTCGAGCTCTTGAATGATCTTGCCGTTGCCGCGCACCGGTCCGTCGAGTCGCTGCAGGTTGCAGTTGATGACGAACACGAGGTTATCGAGCTTTTCGCGCACCGGCATGGTGAGCGCACCCATCGACTCGGGCTCGTCCATTTCACCGTCACCCAGGAACGCCCAGATCTTGCGATCAGAGGGTGCGACCAGACCGCGATGCTCGAGATAACGCTGGAACCGCGCCTGAAAAATCGCCTGCATCGGCCCGAGGCCCATCGATACCGTCGGAAACTGCCAGAAGTCCGGCATGAGCCAAGGATGCGGATAGGAAGACAGGCCATCGCCTGCCACCTCTTGG
Organism: Pseudomonadota bacterium; assembly: GCA_041159695.1. Classification (GTDB taxonomy): domain Bacteria; phylum Pseudomonadota; class Gammaproteobacteria; order Steroidobacterales; family Steroidobacteraceae; genus UBA964. Next base: position 3,542 of record JBEAXT010000214.1, on the reverse strand, counting down.
CGAAAGTGACGCAGCTGATCCTCGGTCAATCGACCTTCGAGGTACGCACGCGCATAAATACCGGGCGATGCATGCCCCTGGACGAACACCATGTCGCCGGGATGCTCGGTCGTTGGCGCCCGCCAGAAATGGTTGAAGCCCACTTCATAGAGCGTGGCGGCAGACGCATAGGTCGAGATGTGGCCGCCGTACTCGGCCGAAATACGATTGGCCTGGACCACCATCGCCATCGCGTTCCAACGAATGTACGCCTCGATACGGCGCTCAAGCTCACGGCTGCCCGGATACTCGGGCTGTTGCCCCGTCGAGATCGTATTGAGATACGCGGTGTTGGGTTTGAACGGAAGGTAGGCTCCCGAACGTCGCGTGTAGTCGATGAGACACTCGAGAAGGAAATGCGCGCGCTCCGGACCATGAGTCTTGAGCACGGAGTCGATGGACTCCAACCACTCTCGGGTTTCTCCCGGATCGATATCAGCCTTCGGACTTTCGGACATACCCCCCGTCCTGCTTTCCGTGCTTGTGAAAAACCGTATGTTAACTTGTCGGGGCCGTCTCAGGGGAGCCGTAAGCGTGTGCTAGCATCCCGCCCCCCATGACCGTGGAAATCACCCTTCGCCGTCCTGACGATTGGCACCTGCACCTTCGTGACGGCGAAGCGCTGGCATCGGTGCTCCCGCACACGGCTCGGCAATTCGCCCGAGCTATCGTCATGCCGAATCTCAAGCCGCCGGTGACCACGGTGGCGCTCGCTGCGGCGTATCGAGATCGCATCCGCTCCGCCCGCCCGCCGGGCAGCGACTTCGAACCGCTGATGACGCTCTACCTCTTCGACAACATGCCCATCGAAGAAATCGACCGCGCCAAGGCAGCCGGGTTCATCGCCGGATGCAAACTGTATCCAGCCGGCGCTACGACGCACTCCGATGCGGGCGTGACGGATATTCGGCATGTGGACGGCGTGCTCGCCCGCATGGCGGAACTCGGCGTCGTATTGCAGGTGCACGGCGAAGTGACGCACGAGCATGTCGATATTTTTGATCGTGAAGAGCGCTTCATCGACGAATCGCTTGCGCCTCTCGTCGAGCGCCACCCCAAACTCAAGGTGGTATTCGAGCACATCACCACCCGCGCCGCCGTCGACTTCGTCGCGCAAGCTCGCGCCGGCGTGGCAGCCACCATCACGCCGCAACATCTTCTTTTCAATCGCAACGAGATTTTTCGGGGCGGCATCCGACCTCACTTTTATTGTCTGCCTGTGCTCAAGACAGAAGTCGACCGACGCGCTCTGATCGAGGCAGCGACGGGTGGCAACAGCCGCTTCTTCCTCGGGACGGACAGCGCCCCCCATGCACGAGGCTCCAAAGAATCGTCATGCGGTTGCGCGGGTATGTACTCCGCCCATGCCGCCCTCGAGCTCTATGCCGAGACCTTCGAAGAGGTCGGCGCGCTCGATAAATTTGAGGGATTCGCATCGTGTTTCGGCCCCGATTTCTACCAGTTACCGCGTAACGAAGGCGTCATTACGCTGCGGCGCGAGACATGGCTTGTACCTGGCGCTTACGCGTTCGGGAGCGACGTGGTAATCCCGATGCGGGCGAACGAAAAAATTCGTTGGCGGATGATCGCCGAGTGAACGCAGCCGTTCCCAGTCTCGCGCGCCGTTTTCGCGGCTTTCTTCCGGTGGTGATCGATGTCGAGACGGGCGGTCTCAATGCCGCCACCGACGCGCTGCTCGAGATCGCTGCCGTGCTCATCGAGATTACGCCCGACGGACTACTGACTCGGGGCGAAACGCATACGTATCACGTCAAACCCTTCGAGGGTTCGAAGATCGAGCCCGCCTCGCTCGCGGTCACCGGCATCGACCCGTTTCATCCTCTGCGTCCCGCCATCGACGAGAAAGACGCGTTGACCCGCATTTTCAAAGAAGTCCGGGAGGCGGTACGGCGTCATGGCTGCAAGCGCGCGATCCTCGTCGGTCACAATGCGTCATTCGATCTCGGTTTCCTCAACGCGGCCGTCGCACGAACCGAAATCAAGCGTAATCCTTTCCATCCTTTTTCGAGTTTCGATACGGTTTCATTGGCTGGCGCCGCGCTCGGTCAGACGGTACTGGCAAAAGCCGTGCTCGCGATCGGACTCGAATGGGACTCTTCGGCGGCGCATGCCGCCGCTTACGATGCAGAGCGCACCGCAGACATTTTTTGCAAAGTCTGCAACGACTGTCAGCCGAGCTTTTTGGCTGCCGAACAAAGAGCCCGAGCGATGGGCTGGCTGGATGAACCCAACGGCGAGACGAGCCCGACCTCGCCCGTCGCCGACGAAAACACACCCTGAGGCGATGAATCAGGCGATCGCGCCGGCCTCGCCGAGCAAGGATTTCAGCTCACCGCTGTGGTACATCTCGAGTGCGATGTCACAGCCGCCGATCAGCTCACCTTTGACATACAACTGCGGATAGGTCGGCCAGTTCGAGTAGCGCTTGAGCGCTTCACGCAATTCCGGATCCTCGAAAATATTGACGTGGTGGAACGTGGCGCCGCAGGCGCGCAATGCACCGACCGTCTGAGCGGAAAATCCGCACTGGGGAAAATCGGGCGTCCCCTTCATGAAGAGCACCACGGGAGCGGCTGCCAATTGCCCTTTGATTCTTTCGGTGACATCCATCGACTTTAATCTCCTCAAATCTCGCGTTTCAGCTGCCGACCCGCGCGTCGCCGCTCGAGCTCACGGAGCAAATCCCACTGTTGATCCGCAGTCATGCGGATCCAACCGGCAATCTCGTCGCGCGTACGAAAACACCCCGCGCAGTGACCCGAGTGATCGAGCGCACACACGCTAATGCACGGCGACATCGGCCGCGCACGCCGGGTTTCTGAACCAGCATCCGCCATGAATCCCTTCCTTGGGGTGCCCGAACCGGGCTAACGCGTTGAATTATGGGGGTTCGTCCCCTATTCTTCAAATCCGTTCGTTCCTTCATCTGCTGGAGCTTCAATACCAATGAAAAATCCTCTCGACAGCATTGGCGCAACCGTCACTCTCGGCGTTCTGTTCGCCATTATCGTGATGGTTTTGCCGGGCACTCCCGGCGGCGAGTTCAACAACCTCGGACTCGGTCGTTGGCTGCATATCGTCACCGGAATTTTCTGGATCGGTCTGCTCTATTACTTCAACGTTGCGCAGATCCCGGCGCTCGCCGCGGCGAATGCCGATACGGGCGGTCCGGGCGGTGCGGGTATCGTCAAGTACGTCGCTCCGCGTGCCTTGCTTTGGTTTCGTTGGATGGCGCTCGCCACGTGGCTCACCGGCGGTTGGTTGCTCGGTGGGCGCTTCATGGACGCGTTCACCCTTCAAGAAGGCAGCGTCGTCATCGGTATCGGCGCTTGGCTCGGCACGATCATGTTGTTCAACGTGTGGGTGCTGATCTGGCCGAATCAAAAGAAAGTCATCGGCGTCGTCCCGGCCACCGATGAAGAGAAAGCGAAGGCCCGGCGCACGGCCACGCTCGCCTCGCGCGTCAACTTCTTGCTGTCCTT
>JBEAXT010000080.1:0-3800 GCA_041159695.1 Pseudomonadota bacterium | reverse complement strand
AAGGCATCGGCAGGTTTCTGAAAGAAAAACGGGGGCTCTCGCTCAGGATCCTTCCCCATCTCTTTGGCATGCGCCGCATAGTTGCGACCCACACAATAAATTCGACGAACCGGAAATCTTTGATTGATGCCGCGTACCGGCAACGAAACCTGCGTCGGCGGATCGATGACAAAAGATTCGCGGTAAATCATGACCCGGCGCAGACGCTAAACCGGCGGTCGTCCCGGCGGAATCGCGAGCGCTGACGCCTCTCGCTTCGAGCGCAAAAAGGGATAGAGCAACTGCACGTACCATTTTTCATGGCCGTAACTGCGATCGTCCGCGAGTCCGTATGCCGGTGGAAACCGGCGCGTGATGACCGCGGTTCCGAACAGCACGTCCCAGAAGAAGAGCAGATTGCCGAAGTTACCGGAGTAGTGTCCGATCCCGTCGCTCTCGGACAGCGCATGATGTGCGTGGTGCGTCGCCGGCGTCGAAATCGTTCGCTCGACGACCCACATCAGCGGACGTAACGCCGGCACCCGATAAAGGGCCTCATCCCAACGCCAGTTGCAGTGCGCTCCGATGATCACCGACAGCTTGACGAAGATGTATCCGATGTAAACCCAACCGAATCCGAGAAAGACGAGCAGACCCGACAGCCAAAGCCCGGGCATTAATGCGTAATAAAGTGCATTGTTGCGGTAGACGATCCGAACACTCATGTAGCTTGCCGAGTGATGCGCTCGGTGCAGAGGCCACATGACGCTGGAGTGTGACAGTCGATGCCAAAGATATTGCGTGAGGTCGTCAGCGATCAACAACGTCCCGACCATCGCCCACCAGGGCCAGTCGACCAGCGCACCGCGATACTCGGGGATGATCGCGCTACAGAGTGCCGCCGCAGCTAGACCGACGGATCCGGATACGATCGGAAACATCACGAGCACGGCCAGATCGAGTTTGTTGTCTTCGGGGTCTGCCTCACGCGGAAAGAATCCGCCCCGCACGAGTTCGACGATCGCGAAGAGCGACAATAATCCGACTACGACGATGACTTGGACTTCGACCGGATCCAGCATGTCAAAAGTGTACCCGATCGGATCGCGTGGGATACTTCCGGGATATGGCTAGTCCCTCAAAGTCACCCGGGTCCTTCGTTTACGTCATCGGGACATCTCGCTTGGGTAGCACCTTGGCCGCCGCGAGTGCCCGCGGAATCTGCATGCTGGCCTTTGCCGATCGTCGAGCAGAACTCATCGAGGATCTCGCGCGTCGATTCCCCGGCGCGACGCCCGCCTCACCCCGCCATCCCGCAATGCCGATGCTGCGTCGAGCCCTGAAGTACCCCGCCGCACCCTGGAAGGCCCCTCGGTTTACGCTCGATTTGCGCGGTACGGTTTTTCAAAGATCGGTATGGCGGGCGTTGATGCGAATACCCTTTGGAACAACCGCGAGCTACCGCGACATTGCGCAGGCGATCGGCTCACCAAAAGCCGTCCGCGCTGTTGCAGGGGCCTGTGGGGCCAATCCGATCGCCATCGCCGTCCCCTGTCACCGCATTATTCACAGCGACGGCTCGATCTCCGGCTACAGGTGGGGGGTCAATCGAAAGCGCAAATTGCTCTTGCTCGAAGCGCGTCACACCACTCGAAGGGCCCCACGCCGTTCGTAGCGGGCCGTCCGAAGCACGCGGTCATTCACTTTCTTCTCGCCACCGGCGAGGCGCGATCCCAGCAGGTCGTTTCGATACTCACGCGTTCGCAGCCACGACGGGGATTGTGACCGTTCAAGCGTCTGAGGCTCACGACTTCGAGCCCCGCTTGGTAACACTCACACGCCTCGCTCTCAAGCATGTCCCGGTTAACTACCGTCAGATATCCGCGGCTGTACTCCACCATGCCATTACGTTGCAATCGACCGACGGTGTTGGTGACAGCCTCCCGGCGAACACCGAGAAAATGCGACATCATCTCGTGGGTGATCTTGATCACTCGTGACGGTGAACGATCCTGTACCGACAAGATCCATCGACACATGCGTTGGTCGAGCCGATGACGGCAGTTACACGTAATCGTCTGCGCCATCAGCCTGATCTGCGAGAACGTATATTGAAAGACCGATTGCTGAATGGCCTGCACATCGAGAAATCGACGACGAAGTTCGTCCTTATCGATCCGTAGTGCCGTTCCGCCCTGAAGGGCGACCATCCTCACAGGTCCCGGCCTCTGATCGAATAACGACTCCAGACCGATCACCCCCTCGCTGCCCACGATCAGAAACTCAGCCGAGAAACTGTCCTTGAGTACGTAATCCATCGAGACGATGCAGGAGAGCGGAAAAATCACATCGGACGAGCGGGCGCCGATCTCTCGAAAAATCTGCCCATCGGTGAGACTGACCGGCTCCAACCGAGCTGCCAGACTTTCGCGCAACTCTATCGGGAGCGCGAACAGCAACTCGTTACGATCTAATTCTTTGACGGAAACCATCTTTAACCCCACTTGAATCTGAACGTCTTCAATGTAGAAACCCCCGGCATTTTGATCTGTGCGAAACCGCACCTAAACAATAGGTTACGCACGATACTGAATGCGATTTATCTAGACTGTCCCTGCGCTCTGAGGTGTTCGCGTGCAACGGCCAAGCCACGACTCGCGTCTTCAAAGAAATTGGGCGAATGTTCGGCTGCCTGCGCGAAATAGCGCATGGCGATCTCATAATCTTTACGCCGCAGCGCGTGTTCACCAAGACGCTGATAAGCCCAAGGCTCGGAGAGCGTCTCGAGAAACGACCCGAGTGCAGCGGCATACTCGCCATCGATCGCGAAGAGATCACCACGAACAATCCAGGTGACCGGCATCGGCTCATCGACGATTCCCGTGATCGTGGCTTTCGCCTCGGCGAATCGGCCGAGATTCATCAACGCTCGGGCACGATATGTTCGTAGTTCGACGGAGGTCGGCTCACGTACGAGGCCGTCTTCGTAGATCGATAGCGCGCGAACGAAATCGTTTCTTTTTTCGCTGGCGAGACCCATGCCGATCGCAGCGCGCCGCGACTGCGGAGAATGCTGAACGGCCAATTCGAATGCACCCAAGGCTTCGGCGTATCGACCGGCATCGAGCAACAGGAAGCCTAGGCTCTCGTGAACCGCACCGTTGCCAGGGTTACGTGCCAGCGCAAGTCGCCATGCTTTTTCAGCGATGTCGCGATTACCCAATGTTCGGTGCAGATTGCCCGCGCGAACCAGTGCGCGATCATCAGTTTTCTCGAGCTGCTCAGCGGTCATGTAGTGATAGAACGCCTGATCGATCTTGCCGTCACGAGCAGCGATGTCACCTTGAGCGAGTAGCATACTGATTCGTTCCGCCTGTACCGCCGGGTCGATTGGTACGACCGCGTCGGGCGTCGACTTCGTATTGCGCATCGACGTAGTCGATGTCGTAGAGGTCGTTGAACAGCCGACCAACGAAGCCATCAGAACGAGTGCCCATACCTTCAACGACATTTCGATAACCCCCTGCCTGATCAAAGCTGTAGGTTCTTGTAGATCTGAATCACTACGGGCCCGACGGCAATTAAAAAGAACGCAGGAAACTCGCAGAACACCAGCGGGAAAATCATTTTTGTTCCGGTCTTTGCAGCGCGCTCCTCAGCTTTTTGCATCCGCTGGTCACGGAACTCGCTCGAATACACACGCAAGGAATCGGCGATTCCCGTGCCAAGTTGCATCGTCTGCACTAGCAAGGTTACGAGACCACGAATCTCCGGTAGACCCGTTCGTCGGTTTAGCCCTTGCAGTGCAGTAGCGCGATCGA
>JBEAXT010000079.1:0-5149 GCA_041159695.1 Pseudomonadota bacterium | reverse complement strand
TGCAGAACGAACTCGACGTTGTCGAGGGCATGCAGTTCGACCGCGGCTATCTCTCGCCGTACTTCATCAACCAGCAGGCGAGTCAAACCGTCGAGCTCGAGAAGCCGTTCATCCTGCTCGTCGACAAGAAGATTTCGAACATCCGCGAAATGCTGCCGGTGCTCGAAGGCGTTGCGAAGTCGGGCCGTCCGCTGCTCGTGATCGCTGAGGACGTCGAGGGCGAGGCGCTCGCAACGCTCGTCGTCAACAATATCCGCGGCATCCTGAAGGTCGCTGCCGTCAAGGCGCCGGGCTTCGGTGATCGTCGCAAGGCGATGCTGCAGGACATCGCGGTCCTCACGGGTGGTACCGTGATCTCCGACGAAGTCGGTCTGCAGCTCGAGAAGGCGACGCTGAACGATCTCGGCGAGGCGAAGAAGGTCGTCGTCGAGAAAGAGAACAGCACCATCATCGATGGCGCGGGCAAGGCTGGTGACATCAAGGCGCGTATCGAGTCGATTCGTCAGCAGGTCGAAGAAGCGACCAGCGACTACGACAAAGAAAAGCTGCAGGAGCGTGTCGCCAAGCTCTCCGGCGGTGTCGCGGTGATCAAGGTCGGCGCAGCCACCGAGATCGAAATGAAAGAGAAGAAGGCGCGCGTCGAGGACGCCCTGCACGCCACGCGTGCGGCGGTGGAAGAAGGCGTGGTGCCGGGCGGTGGCGTGGCGCTCATCCGCGCGACCAAGGCCCTCGAGAAGCTCGAAGGTGCGAATGAAGACCAGACGGTCGGTATTCGTATCCTCGCTCGCTCGATCGAAGAGCCGCTTCGCCAGATCGTCGAGAACGCGGGCGAAGACGCCGCCGTGGTTCTCAATCAGGTGAAGGCCGGTAAAGGCGCGTATGGTTACAACGCCGCCACGGGCGAGTATGGCGACATGCTCGACTTCGGCATCCTCGATCCGGCCAAGGTCACGCGCCTCGCGCTGCAGAACGCAGCGTCGGTGTCGGGCCTGCTGCTCACGACCGAGGTGATGATTGCCGAGGCTCCGAAGGACGAGCACGACCACGTGCATCCGGCCCCGGGCGGCATGGGCGACATGGGCATGTAAGCCTGTCGGGCGAATGACGCGACAGCGTCGTTCGCCCACCCTGTGCGTCGAACGAAAAGGCCCCGTCGGGAAACCGGCGGGGCTTTCTCTTTTTGGAATCCTCTGTTCGTGACTTCGGGTATCGTGCTGCGTCATGAATCAGGGAGTGGAGTTCGTGAAATCGCGCCGCGCGTCGCTCACGGCGGCCATTTTTTTGATGGCGACGTCGGCGATCGGTCCGGGCTTCATCACTCAAACTGCGACCTTCACCAGCACTCTGGGATCGGCGTTCGCTTTCGCGATCTTGGCCTCGATCCTCATCGACTTCGTCGTTCAGGTGAACATCTGGCGCGTTGTGACCTTGACGCGGATGCGGGCATCGGAGCTTGCCAACGCGGCAATACCGGGTTCGGGCTATCTGCTGACGGGTCTCGTCGTGATCGGCGGCCTGTTTTTCAACATCGGCAATATCGGTGGCACGGGGCTCGGTCTGAATGCGCTCGTCGGTCTCGATGCCAAATGGGGCGGGGCAGTGAGTGCGTTGCTCGCGATCGGTATCTTTCTCTCTCGGCGTGCGGGTATCGCTTTTGATCGAGTGATCATCGTTGCGGGTGTCACCATGATCGCGTTGACGGCTTATGTCGCGATTAACTCCTCGCCGCCGATCGGCGAGGCCCTGCGTCAGACCGTGTTACCCGATCAAGTCGACTTTGCGACCATCACCACCATCGTCGGGGGTACCGTCGGCGGGTACATCACCTATGCCGGTGCGCATCGCTTGCTCGACAAGGGGTTAACCGGACCAGAAAATCTCAAGGCGGTCAGTCATGCCGCTCTGACCGGTATCGCCGTGACGGGCGCCATGCGTTTCGTATTGTTTCTCGCGGTCCTCGGTGTGGTGTCCTCAGGTACTGTGATCAATCTCTCCGGTGGCAGCGCTAATCCTGCCGCGCAAGCGTTCGAGGCAGCGGGGGGTGAGATCGGGCTACGGATATTCGGAGCGATTCTTTGGGCGGCCGCTATCACGAGCGTGATCGGGGCAGCGTACACCTCCGTATCGTTCCTCACGATTTTCAAAGCGGACATGAGTGAGCGCTTCCGCAACGCCGTCACGGTCGGTTTCATTGGACTTTCTCTCGCGCTCTATCTGCTCATCAATACTCCGCCTGCGAAAATGCTCGTGTTCGTCGGCGGACTAAACGGGCTGATTCTTCCGATCGGTCTATCGATTTTTTTATATGCCGCATGGGCAAGATCAGACTTGATGGGCGGTCATCGATATCCGCGTTGGTTGCTCGGTCTTGGCGTGCTCGTTTGCACGGTGACGTGGTACATGGGATACAAATCGATCGGTCCGATCTTCGCGCTGCTCGATCCTTAAGCTCAGGAAGCCATCATGAAAACGATCGATCTCAACAGCGATCTTGGCGAAAGCTACGGCGCGTGGCGTATGGGAGACGATGTCGCGATGATCGAGATCGTCTCGAGCGCCAATATCGCCTGCGGCTTTCATGCGGGCGATCCGGCCGGAATACTTCGGACGCTCGAAGCCGCGGCACGGCGTGGCGTCGCCATTGGTGCGCACGTGTCGTATCCCGACCTCGCAGGCTTCGGTCGGCGTGATATGGATATCGCCCCGGCGGATCTCGTCGCGGATGTGGTGTATCAGATCGGCGCCTTGAAGGGGCTCGCGACGACCGTGGGCGCTACGGTGAGTTACGTAAAACCCCATGGCGCGCTGTACAACCGCATCGCCGTCGATCCCGTACAGGGCGCGGCGGTGATCGAGGCGATCAAGGCCATCGATCCATCGCTCGCGATGATGGGTCTCGCCAATGCGCCGATCATCGGGCAAGCGCGCGCTGCCGGGCTTCATACCGTCGCCGAGGCGTACGCTGATCGGGCCTATACGCCAGCGGGGCGTCTCGTCTCGAGGCGTGAGCCCGGTGCTGTGCTGCACGACCCTTCGCTGATCGCCGAGCGCATGGTGCATCTCGCTCTCCACGGAACGATCGAGGCCATTGACGGCAGCGTCATCGCGATCGATGCGCAGTCGCTCTGCGTTCATGGAGATAGCGCGGATGCCGTCGCCATCGCCCGCGAGGTACGACGCCGACTCGAAGCCGAGGGTGTCGGTATCGCCGCGTTCTCGACGCTGCGCGGCGTCTCGCCTCGCGCCTAAGGACGATGACGTTGCGCCGTACGATGCGCGTTCTGCCTGTAAATCGTTCAACGGTGCTCGTCGAACTGGCGGACCTCGACGAGGCGCTTGCGCTTCAGGCGAGTCTCGCGAGTAAACCGATTGAAGGAATCATCGAGATGATTCCTGCGGCGCAGACACTCATGCTGCGAGTCGATCCCGAGCGATGGTCGATCCCGGTGCTTCTCGATACGCTCTCGCAGCGAGAACTCGCGGTGCCCCGTCCTGCTCCGGGAAATCTAGTGGAAATTCCGATGCGCTACGACGGAGAGGATTTGGAGGACGTCGCACGACTCGCCGGGCTCGCCATCGAGGAAGTGATTCGCCGACATAAAGAAAGCGAATATACGGTGGCGTTTTGCGGATTTTCGCCTGGCTTCGGATATCTCGTCGGCGGTGATCCGCTGCTTCGGGTTCCCCGTAGATCGACGCCGCGCGCGACCGTACCAAAGGGGTCGGTCGCACTCGCAGGCGGCTATTGCGGGGTGTATCCGCAGGCAAGCCCGGGCGGCTGGCAAATCATCGGCACGACGTCGATGTCGATGTGGGAGCCCACTCGCGCGTCACCTGTGATTTTGACGCCGGGCACGCGCGTAAAGTTCGTCGATCGCGAAGCTGTTCGGACAACCGAGAATGTAGTCAAAGAAATAAAAGGCGAGAGCGCTCGGCCATTCATTACGGTGACGAAGGCGGCGCTACCCGCGCTCGTACAAGATCTCGGGCGGCCGGGACATGCTGCGATCGGCATCACGACCTCCGGAGCGCTCGATCGTGAGGCCCTGCAGAGCGCGAACCGGGCCGTCGGTAATCCGCAGAATCTTGCCGCTCTGGAGATTGCTTTCGGTAACTTCGCCTTCGAGTGCACGGATCACACCGTGGTCGCCTGTGCGGGAGCGCTTACGCCGATCACGATAATCCGTGCCTCAGGTGAAATTTTTGAGGCATCGATCGACGAGGCGATCGCCTTGCAGCCGGGAGATGGCGTGAGCATCGGCTATCCCACTCGGGGCGTGCGTACCTATCTCGCGGTCCGCGGTGGTTTTCAGGTACGAGAGAGCCTCGGCAGTTCGTCGAGGGATGTGCTCGCAGCCCTCGGGCCAGCGCCGGTCGTCAAGGGTTCGATCCTCCCCATCGGGAGCACTGGGCAAGTGCCACCGAACGGTCCTGTCACGGTGTGCTCTGAGCGGCCTCTACCGCGGTCGGGCGATCTCGTCGTACTCGATGTCTTCCTCGGACCACGTGCCGACTGGTTCACCGAGGAGGCGTTACAACTTTTAATCAACCAGTCGTGGCGGGTGACGCCGCAGTCGAACCGCGTCGGATTGAGGCTGCACGGAGAAAAAACGCTGACCCGACGGATAACTCATGAGCTGCCGAGCGAGGGGATGACGAGCGGCGCCATTCAGGTCCCTCATGACGGACAGCCGGTACTGCTTTTGGCTGACCATCCCGTGACGGGAGGCTACCCCGTGATTGCCGTCGTCGCGGAGCATCATCGCGATCTCGCCGGGCAGCTCCCCCCGGCTGCTGAGGTTCGATTTCGCGTGATTATCAATCCATTGACCTTGCCTCCCTCAATCTCACCGTAGCGGACACAATTTCTCTGAGCGAACGACCCGTCTCGAGTATTCGCTTCAGGAACTGAGGCGTCGCGCGCTCGCGTGACGCCCCTTTTTCGTTGCAGGGGTCCGATAGCGACCGGGTACACTGCGTGACCTATGAGCGAGTACGACTACGTCATCGTCGGCGCGGGTTCCGCAGGCTGTGTGTTGGCGAATCGTCTGACTGAAGATCCGCAGGTTTCTGTTCTGCTGATCGAGGCGGGCGGTCGCGATTGGCATCCGCTCATCCATATGCCCGCGGGCCTCGCGAGACTCGTCGG
>JBEAXT010000012.1:0-4477 GCA_041159695.1 Pseudomonadota bacterium | reverse complement strand
TACTCGGCGGTGCTTGCTGCGGAGGGTGGCTGACATGCCGTTCATTCCGCATACGGAAGCGGACGTCCGCGAAATGCTCGCAGCGATCGGCGCCAAGTCGATCGAGGACCTCTTCGACGAGATTCCGCAAAATCTTCGAGTCCAGGGCCTCGCGGGTATTCCCGAGGGACTCTCCGAAATGGAGATCGGCCGCCTCATGAGCGAGCGTGCGAGACAGGACGGTCGTCCGCTCTCGTTCCTCGGTGCCGGTGCGTACGAGCATCATATTCCCTCGGCCGTGTGGGCGATTACGACGCGAGGCGAGTTCTACAGCGCCTACACGCCGTATCAAGCCGAGGCGAGTCAGGGCACGCTGCAGCTCATTCACGAATACCAAACCATGATCTCGAGCCTCACCGGTATGGAGGTGTCCAACGCCTCGCTCTACGACGGTGGATCGGCGGTCGCTGAGGCGGCGCTCATGGCGGTTCGTGCGCATCGCAAATCGAAGAGTCTGCGCGTGCTCGTGCCCTCGACGGTCAATCCCAACTATCGCCGCGTCGCGGTGAGTACGGCCGGTAACCAGGGGCTGCGTTTCGAGACGGTGCCGTATCAGCGTGAGACGGGTTGTATCGACTTCGCGGCGCTCGCCGCCTTCGCGGGTCAGGATATCGCCGCGATGGTCATCCAGCAGCCTAATTTCTTTGGGCAACTCGAGGATGTTGATGCGCTCACCGATTGGGCTCACGAGCAGGGCATCCTCGTCATCGCCGCCGTCAATCCGACCTCGCTCGCGCTGCTCAAGCCGCCGGGCGAGTGGGGCACGAAAGGCGCCGACATCTGCGTCGGCGAAGGGCAGCCGCTCGGCGTTCCGCTCTCCTCAGGTGGACCTTACTTCGGTTTCATGACCACGCGCATGGAGTACGTGCGCTCGATGCCAGGACGCATCGTCGGCCGGACGGTCGATCTCGAAGGTCGTCACGGTTACACGTTGACGCTGCAGGCGCGCGAGCAGCACATCCGTCGTGGCAAGGCGACGTCCAATATCTGCACCAACCAAGGCTTGCTGATGACCGCCGCCACCATCTACATGAGTCTCATCGGCCCGGCGGGTCTCGCGCGGGTGGCTGAGACCTCCATGGCGAGGACGCATCAGCTCGTGACGGCGTTGAGTCGCCAGCGCGGCGTGCGCCAGGCGTTCACTGGACCACGCTTTCACGAGTGCGTGCTGCTCCTCGATCGTCCGGCAGCAGCCGTGCTGCGAGCGCTCGAGTCGCAAGGCATCTTGGGTGGTGTCGATCTTTCGGGTGATTACCCCGAGCTCGGTTCCGCCATCCTCGTTTGCGCCACCGAAACCAAGACCGACGGCGACATCGAGCGCTATGCCAACGCGCTCGGTACGGCGTTACAGGCTGTGCGGGCCGCTTGAGCGCGGACGCTACCGGAGTACCTCATGAATCAGATTCTTGAAAAATCCATCTTCGAATATTCCCGCGATGGTCGAGGCGCCGAGGCTCAGCATCCGCCCGCGTTACGCGGCGCTGCAGCGTCGGCATCTCAGGACGCGATGGGTAATGTGCCTGCGGCGTTACGTCGTAAGAGCAAGCCGATGCTGCCCGAGGTGAGTGAGCTCGATGTCGTGCGTCACTTCACGCGTCTCTCGCAGCTTAACTTCTCGATCGACACGAACTTCTATCCGCTCGGTTCGTGCACGATGAAGTACAACCCGAAAGCCTGTAACCAGTACGCGATGCTGCCGGAGTTTCTCTCGCGTCATCCGCTCGCGCCCGACTCGCAGGGTCAGGGCTTTCTCTCGTGCATGTTCGAACTGCAGGAAATGCTCAAAGAAGTGACGGGCATGAAGGCCGTGTCGCTCAATCCGATGGCCGGTGCACATGGCGAGTTTGCCGGTGTGGCGATGATCCGTGCCTATCACCGCGCACGCGGCGATCTGGCGCGCAACGAGATCATCGTGCCCGAAGCAGCACACGGGACGAACCCCGCGACGGCGACCATGTGTGGTTGCATCGTTCGTGAGATTCCGGTCGATGCGGAGGGTGACGTCGACATCGAGGCCCTCAAGAAGGCGGTGGGACCCAACACGGCGGGCATCATGCTCACCAATCCCTCGACGCTCGGGGTGTTCGAACGCAAGATCGAAGAGGTCGCCCGTATCGTTCACGGCGCAGGCGGCTTGCTCTACTACGATGGCGCCAACCTCAATGCCATCCTCGGCAAGGTTCGTCCGGGCGACATGGGCTTCGACGTCATCCACATGAATCTCCACAAGACCTTCTCGACGCCCCACGGTGGTGGTGGTCCGGGTGCCGGTGCGGTAGGTGTCAGCGCGCGTCTCGAGCCTTTCCTGCCGGTGCCGGTGGTCGGTCGCGAGGGTGACGGCTATCGCTGGCTCACCGAGGCCGATCGGCCGCAGTCCATTGGCCGACTCTCGGCGTTCATGGGTAATGCCGGCGTGTTGCTGCGGGCGTATATCTACATGCGCATGCTCGGTCGCGAAGGGATGAGTCGTGTCGGCGAGTTTGCGACGCTCAATGCCAACTACGTCATGGCGCGCCTGCGCGCGGCGGGCTTCGATCTCGCATATCCGAATCGCCGTGCGAGCCACGAGTTCATCATCACGATGAAGAAGCAGGCCAAAGAACTCAACGTGACCGCGATGGACATCGCCAAGCGGCTGCTGGACTACGGGTTCCACGCGCCGACGACGTATTTCCCGTTGCTGGTGCCGGAGTGTCTGCTCATCGAGCCCACGGAGACCGAGAGCCGTGAAACGCTCGATGGGTTCGTCGAGGCGATGGTGGCCATCCTCGGCGAGGCGTCGGTCGACGCGCAAAAACTCAAAGCGGCGCCGTACACGATGCCGGTACGACGTCTCGATGACGTCCGTGCCGCCAAACAACTCGAGCTCACCTGGAAGCCGGTAGACTCCGCAGCCTGATGAAAACCGATCGTCCCAAACCGACTGGGCTCGTCCGCCTCTTCAACGCCTTCGGCAATACCTGGAAGGGGTATGTCGGAGCGTTTCGCGAAGAGGCGGCGTTTCGTCAGGAGCTCGCACTGTGCGCAGTGCTGTTTCCGCTCGGGTTATGGTTGGGCGAAAACGGGGTCGAGCGGGCACTGCTCGTGGGCCCCATTTTCATCATCTTGATCGTCGAGCTACTCAACAGCGGTATCGAGGCGACAGTCGATCGTATCGGGCTCGAGCGTCACCAGCTCTCGGGGCTCGCCAAAGATCTCGGTTCGGCAGCGGTGTTTACGTCCTTTGCGATGCTCGTCGTCGTCTGGGCGCTGGTGTTGCTCGATCGCTGATCATTCATTGCGGAGACGGACATGACAGCACTCATTTGCGGTTCGGTGGCGTACGACACGGTGATGGTTTTTGAAGGACACTTCAAAGATCACATCCTTGCCGACCGCATCCACATGCTGAATGTGGCCTTTCTCGTACCTGGGCTGCGTCGCAACTTCGGTGGTTGTGCGGGCAACATCGCCTACAACCTCAAGTTACTCGGGGGTGAGGGCAAGGTCATGGCGACGGTCGGCTCCGACTTCGGCCCATACCGAGCTTGGATGATCGACAACGGGTTGCCGCTAGACCACGTACGTCAGCTCGACGACGAGTACACAGCGCAGGCGTACATCACGACCGATGCTGACAATAATCAGATCACGGCATTTCATCCGGGTGCGATGAACCACGCGCACGTCAACAAGGTGCCGAAAGACAGCGGAATCCGTCTCGGCATCGTCGCGCCGGAGAGCCACCTCGGCATGCGTGATCACGCCGCGCAATTCGCGGCGAATGGTATTCCCTTTATCTTTGATCCAGGTCAGGCGATGACGCTGCTCGGTCCTGACGACCTGCGTGCCATGATCGGTCAGGCGAGCTGGGTGGCGGTCAACGATTACGAGGCGAGTCTGCTCGTCGAGCGCACTGGATGGTCGCTCGAGACGATCGCCGGTAAGGTTAAGGCGTTGATTGTCACGCGTGGCGCCCAGGGTTCGCACATTCATGCCGACGGCATCGTTCACGAGATCCCGGCGGTGAAGCCCGAGAAGATCGCCGATCCCACGGGCTGCGGCGACGCTTACCGTGGCGGTTTGTTGTTCGGCTTGCAGCGCGGGCTCGATTGGCCGACGACGGGACGTATCGCTTCACTCATGGGCTCGCTCAAGATCGCGCACCACGGGACGCAGAACCATCGCTTCGGCCGCGAGGAGTTCGCGAGGCTGTACAAGCAAGCCTTCGGCGTCGCGCTCGGGGCTTGAGCGGACAGGTCGATTTCTTCGACGATCGACCGGCGCGCGGCAAGGTGGCTGCGGCACCGGTGAGTGACGAGGTGCGCTCACTCGCGGGGCATTTGCCCCACGGCGTGCGGTTTGGAACCTCGACCTGGTCTTTCCCGGGGTGGCAGGGCCTCGTTTACGGAGGTGATTACGACGAGACCAAACTCTCGCGCGAGGGGCTCTCGGCCTA
>JBEAXT010000233.1:0-4273 GCA_041159695.1 Pseudomonadota bacterium | reverse complement strand
GTTCGACGTACTCGCGCATCCAGTTTTCGCCGAGGACGTGCTTGGCGATCTCGACGACGATGTAGTCGGCATCGAGTGCGGTCTCGTCTTCGTATCGCTTGAGTCCTTGCAGACAGGACGGGCAGGAGGTGAGCACTTTGACTTCGCCCGTGAAACCGTCGGCTCGCGCGGCGCGCATGCCTTTCTGCATTTCTTCGGCTTTGCGGAAACGAACCTGTGTCGAGACGTCGGGCCGCGAGATCGCGAACGTGCCCGATTCACCGCAACATCGATCGTTTTTGGCGACCCGGCCGTTCGCGTCGGAGTTCACGAGCTGATTGACGACCTTGAGCGGTTCGTAGCTCTTCATCGGCGAGTGGCACGGATCGTGGTAGAGATAGCGGACACCCGTCACGCCCTCGATACGCACGCTCTTCTCCATGAGGTACTCATGGATGTCGACGATGCGGCAGCCCGGGAAGATTTTCTCGAATTCGTAGCCTTGTAGCTGGTCGAAGCAGGTGCCGCAGCTAACGACGACAGTTTTGATATCGAGATAGTTGAGCGTATTGGCAACGCGATGGAAGAGCACCCGGTTATCGGTGATCATCTTTTCGGCTTTGTCGAAGTCGCCCGAGCCTCGTTGAGGATACCCACAGCAGAGATAGCCAGGCGGTAACACGGTTTGGACGCCGACGTGCCAGAGCATGGCCTGCGTAGCGAGCCCCACCTGCGAAAAGAGCCGCTCTGATCCGCAACCGGGAAAATAAAACACGGCCTCGGCGTCGCTCGTCGTCGTTTTCGGATTGCGGATCACCGGAACGTAATTGCGATCTTCGATATCGAGTAGCGCTCGGGCCGTTTTCTTAGGTACGCCGGCGGGCATGCGTCGATTGACGAAATGGACCACTTGCTCGCGGACCGGCGCTTTACCCGTGGTGGCGGGTGGCGCTTGAACCTGCGGCTTCGCAAAAGTCTTCAGCACCTGATGCCCGATGCGCTGCGCCTTGAACCCCCACTCGATCATGCCTTTGCGGACGAGTTTGATCGTCTCCGGATTTGTGGCATTGAGAAACAGCATGGAGGCTGCGGTTCCCGCGTTGAACCGTTTTTTACCCATGCGGCGCAAGAGATCGCGCATCGCCATGGAGACGTCGCCGAAGTCGATATCGACGGGGCAGGGCGCTTCGCACTTATGGCAGACGGTGCAGTGATCGGCCACGTCGCCGAATTCGTCCCAATGCCGGATCGACACGCCACGACGGGTCTGCTCTTCGTAGAGAAAGGCTTCGATCAGCAGGGAGGTCGCCAAGATCTTGTTGCGTGGACTGTAAAGCAGATTGGCACGCGGTACGTGTGTCGCACAGACCGGCTTGCACTTACCGCAACGCAAACAATCTTTGACAGCCGTGGAGATCGTACCGATATCCGATTGCTGCATGATGAGCGATTCGTGGCCGAGTAGATTGAAGCTCGGCGTATACGCTCGACTGAGATCACCACCGGGCAGCAGCTTCCCTTTATTGAACCGCCCCTCGGGGTCGATGCGCCGTTTGTAATCGCGCAGGCCTGCAGTTTCTTCGGTCGTAAGGAATTCGAGTTTGGTGATGCCGATGCCGTGCTCACCTGAGATTACGCCCCCGAGATCGCGGGCGATCTTCATGATGCGCGCGACGGCTGCATTGGCCTCCTGCAGCATCTGATAGTCGTCCGAGTTCACCGGGATATTGGTATGAACGTTGCCGTCACCCGCGTGCATGTGCAGCGCGACCCATACGCGACCCTTCAGCACGCGTTGATGGATGGCGTTGAGTTCAGTCCGTATGGGGGCAAACGCATCTCCCGCGAATATTTCGGAGAGCGGGTCTCGCAGCTCGCGTTTCCAGGAGACGCGCAGGGTTCGATCCTGCAGCGCCGCGAAAACCGTCCGTCCGTCGAGGGGCGCGTCGAGGTCGTTCAGGAGTTGCTTCCACCGCGTTCGTACTTCGACGACGAGTTCCCGGGCGCGCAGCGGGCGGTCTGCGAGAATCTCGGCTCGGGACAGCGCATCGAACTCTGCATCACCGGTTTTACCCGGACGTAATTCGGTGCGCAGATATTCTTCAAGCGCATCTGCGAGTCGCAGTTTATTGGCGATGGATAACTCGATATTGATCCGCTCGACCGCATCGGTGTAGTCACCGAGTCGCGGCAGGGGGATAACCACGTCTTCGTTGATCTTGAAGGCGTTAGTGTGTCGTGCGATCGCAGCGGTACGCGCGCGATCGAGCCAGAATTTCTTGCGCGCATCTGCGCCGACGGCGATGAAGCCTTCACCGTTGCGTCCATTGGCGATGCGAACGACATCGGACGTCGTTCGTGCGACGGCAGACTCGTCTTCACCAACGATGTCACCGATCAGCACCATCTTCGGTAATTGCGCGCGCTTGCTCTTGGTGACGTAGCCCACTGCCTTGAGGTAGCGCTCATCAAGGTGCTCGAGACCCGCGAGCTTGACGCCGTGTGCTCGGTCCGCAGCTCCAATGTGATCGATGATTTCGACAATGGAGGGGATGGCCTCTCGAGCCTGACCAAAATATTCGAGGCAGACCGTCCGAATGTGACGCGGCATTCGATGGACGATCCATCGCGCAGCGGTGATCAGCCCGTCGCAACCCTCTTTCTGGACGCCGGGAAGGCCACCTAAGAATTTATCGGTGACGTCTTTGCCGAGACCTGCCTTGCGAAAGAGCGCGCCCGGCATGCGCAGTGTCTCGGAGCGCAAAATCTTTGCGGAGTCGGCGGAGTCACGCCCGTCTTTCCAGATGAGGCGCCATTCGACCTCGGGGGCTTCGTGGATCTTGCCCAGGTTGTGCCCGATCCGTTCGACCTCGAGCCAATTGCCCTCCGGATCGACCATCCGCCACCAGGCGAGATTGTCGACGGCAGTACCCCACAACACCGCTTTTTTTCCGCCCGCATTCATGGCGATGTTGCCGCCGATACAGGACGCATCGATGGACGTCGGGTCGACGGCGAATACGAACCCTGCGCGTTCGGCGGCATCCGCGACGCGTTTGGTGACGACTCCTGCTTCCGAAAACACCGTGGGAATGCGCCGCTCTGCGCCCGGCTCGCCGAGGCCAGGGAGCGCCACATGCTCCACTTCCGAAACGCGTTCGAGCTTCTCGGTATTGATGACGGCGGAGAGGGGCGTGAGCGGTACGACGCCGCCCGTGTAACCGGTGCCGCCGCCTCTTGGAATCACGCTGAGGCCCAGTTCGATACACGCACGCACGAGACCCGGGATTTCGTCCTCGGCATCGGGGCAGATGACCACGAAGGGATATTCGACACGCCAATCGGTCGCGTCGGTGACATGAGAGACGCGCGCAAATGCGTCGAAGCGAATCGCATCGGCGCGAGTGTGCCGACCGAGTAATCGACGTGCCTTCGCCCTCAGCTTGCTGGTCGTTTTGAAGGACTCCGCGAAGGCATCGACGGCGCCTTGGGCTGCCTCGAGCAGCAGCCCCACTTTGCGATCGCGCTCACGATCGAGCGATGAGCCGCCCGATTCACGGCGTTTATCGATTTCGCTGAGCCGATGCTCGAGCGCGTCGATGAGCAGGCGTCGTCGACGCGGATTATCGAGCAGGTCGTCTTCGAGATAGGGGTTACGCTGTACGGCCCAGATGTCACCGAGTACTTCGTACAACATGCGGGCCGACCGACCGGTACGGCGTTCACCGCGTAGCTCATCGAGCAGGTCCCAGCTCTCGGCACCCAGCAAGCGGATGACGATTTCACGATCCGAAAACGAGGTGTAGTTGTACGGGATCTCGCGGATGCGCGGTGCTGCGCTTTCCGGCTGTGCAAACAGAGGCAGTTCGGCGACGACGGCGTTCATGGGAATATTCCGACCATCCTTGTCGGGGCCCTCATTCTCCCATTGTTGGCCTATCATTTGGAGGTTTATGACGAACTCATCTCAACAAAATCCTCAAGCCGCCCAGATGACCGACGAGTCCATGCTGCGAACGCTCCGGTATCAAATCGAAGCGCTGTGGCCGCAGGAGTCGAAGCTCTTGGCGCGTTATGCACTGCCTCGGGGTGCTCGGATCCTCGATCTCGGCTGCGGCACGGGTGAGGCAACTTTGCGTCTGGCTGCAATGTTTCCGGGGGCGGAGACCGTAATCGGGGTCGACCTGATGCCCGAGTTGCTCGAGGTGGCGCAGCAGCGGGTCGAAGAGGGCGGAGGTGCGGTGAGTTTCGAACAGGGTGATGGGTTTGGCTTACGCTTCCCCGACGAGTCCTT
>JBEAXT010000231.1:0-4026 GCA_041159695.1 Pseudomonadota bacterium | reverse complement strand
CGTGACCGATACCCGTCACGACGGGCATCGGCGTGACGCGCAGCGCACGCGCTACGGCCTCGTCATTGAAGGCCCATAAATCTTCGATCGAGCCGCCGCCGCGCGCGACGATCAGGACCTCACACTCGTTGCGGGCTGAAGCCAGCGCGATCGCTTCGAGCAACTGTGGAACGGCATCACGACCCTGCACCGCAGTCGGGTAGATGACGACCCTCGCCGCTGGAAATCGACGACCCAAAATATTGAGGATGTCGCGGATCGCGGCACCGGTCGGCGAGGTGATGACCCCGATACAGCTCGGCACCGTAGGCAGCGGCCGCTTTTTCGATGCATCGAACAGACCTTCGGCTTCGAGCCGGGCTTTCAGTCGCTCGTATTCGCGACGTAGGGCGCCGACACCCGAGTCCTCCAGATGCTCCACCTGCAGCTGATACTCGCCTCGCGGCTCGAAGAGGGTGACCCGTGCCCGCGCGAGCACACGCTGACCATCGGCGGGCGTGAACCGCAGCAGTGCATTGCGACCGCGGAACATTGCGCAGCGCACCTGGCTATCGCGATCCTTCAGGGTGAAGTACCAGTGACCCGAGGCCGGGCGTGAGAAGTTCGAGATTTCGCCCTCGATCCACAGTTGGGGGATGCCGTGCTCAAGCAGCATCCGCACCTCCTTGTTGAGGCGTCCGACGCTATAAACGTCGCGGTCTGCCGGGGCGGTCGGGGGCTGGGGCAAGTGGAGTTCCGGTCGGAAAAACGGCCTCTGGGGGCGCCAAGTTTACCGGGTCCGCTGGGGTGCGTAGAATGCGCCGTCCAATAGCTCATTGGACGGACTCCCCGCATGCGTATCCTCCAGGAAGCACTCACGTTTGATGACGTGCTTTTGGTCCCGGCTTATTCGGAAGTTCTACCGCGCGAAGTCGACCTGTCGACTCAACTGACGCGCCACATTCGCCTGAATCTGCCGATGGTCTCGGCGGCGATGGACACGGTCACCGAAGCCCGCCTCGCCATCTCCATCGCCCAAGAAGGGGGCATCGGTATCGTCCACAAGAGCATGACCATCGAGGCGCAGGCGCTCGAGGTTGCGCGGGTCAAGAAATTCGAAAGTGGCGTGGTGCTCGATCCGATCACCGTCTCGCCGGACACCACCATCCGTCAGGTGCTCGAGCTCACCAAGGCGCGTGGCATTTCCGGTATGCCCGTCGTCAAGGGCAGCAAGGTGGTCGGTATCGTGACGAGCCGCGACCTGCGTTTCGAGACGCAGCTCGACAATCCCGTCTCGTCGGTGATGACTCCCAAGGAGCGTCTCGTGACGGTGCCCGAAAATGCACCGCGAGAAGACGTTCTCCAGCTCTTTCATAAGCATCGTATCGAGAAGGTGCTGGTCGTCGGCGAGGGTCATGAGCTTAAGGGGCTGATCACCGTCAAAGATATCCAGAAGGCGACCGAGCGGCCACGCGCCTGCAAAGATAGCAGCGGACGTTTGCGCGTCGGTGCCGCGGTGGGGACCTCGCCCGATACGCTCGATCGCGTGGCGGCACTCGTCGAGGCGGGCGTCGATGCGGTGGTGGTCGATACCTCGCATGGACACTCGCGTGGCGTCATTCAGATGGTCGAGCGTGTGAAGTCTCGCTGGCCGTCGCTGCAGGTGATCGCCGGCAACATCGTCACCGCCGAGGCAGCCCAGGCGCTCGTTAAAGCGGGCGTCGATGGGGTCAAGGTCGGTATCGGCCCAGGCTCCATCTGCACGACCCGTATCGTGGCGGGTGTCGGCGTGCCGCAGATTTCAGCGGTCGCGAACGTCGCCGCGGCGCTCGAGGGTACGGGCGTGCCGCTCATTGCCGATGGCGGTATCCGTTACTCCGGCGATGTCGCTAAGGCTATTGCGGCGGGCGCGCATGCCGTGATGATCGGGGGGCTCTTCGCCGGCACCGAAGAATCGCCGGGCGAGGTCGAGCTCTTTCAGGGCGCGAGCTTCAAAAGTTATCGCGGCATGGGCTCGCTCGGCGCGATGGCTGAGCGTCATGGCTCGAGCGACCGATATTTCCAGGACACGACCACCGAACTCGAAAAACTCGTCCCCGAGGGTATCGAGGGGCGCGTGCCGTACAAAGGCAGCCTCGTCGCTATCCTGCATCAGTTGGCGGGCGGGCTTCGCGCGGCGATGGGTTACACGGGCAGTCATAGCATCGATCAGATGCGGACGCGCCCGTCCTTCGTGCGTATCACGACGGCGGGTGTTCGCGAGTCGCACGTGCACGACGTGACCATCACCAAAGAAGCGCCGAACTATCGGATCTCGTGAGTCGCAGGTCATGACCGCCCGCGACATCCACGCCGACCGCGTTCTCATTCTCGACTTTGGCTCGCAGTACACGCAGCTGATCGCTCGACGTGTGCGCGAGCTCGGCGTCTATTGCGAAATCCATCCGTGGGATGCCGGTGACGCCGACGTCCGCGCGTTCGCCCCGAAGGGCATCATCCTCTCGGGCGGCCCCGAATCCGTCACTCAAAAAAATGCGCCGTTCGCACCGGCCGCGGTATTCGAGCTGGGTGTTCCGGTGCTCGGCATTTGTTACGGCATGCAAACCATGGCCGCGCAGTTGGGCGGTCGCGTCGAGCCCGGGGCGGTACACGAATTCGGCTATGCCGAAGTCCGGGCCCGTAATCACTCGGCACTGCTGAAAGGCATCGAAGATCGCGTCAATGCCGACGGGCACGGTTTGCTCGACGTCTGGATGAGTCATGGTGATCAGGTCGTCGGATTGCCCAGCGGGTTTTCTGTGATCGCCTCGACGGGCGACGTCCCCATCGCAGGCATGGCCGACGAATCGAGGCATTTCTATGCCCTGCAGTTTCATCCGGAAGTCACGCATACCAAACAGGGCGAGCGGATCTACGCGCGTTTCCTGCATGAGATCTGTGGCTGCGCGGCGAGTTGGAACTCCGGAAACATCATCGACGATGCGATCGATCGCGTTCGCGCGCAGGTGGGCAACTCGAAGGTGCTGCTTGGGCTCTCGGGCGGCGTGGATTCCTCGGTAGTCGCTGCGCTGCTGCACAAAGCCATCGGCGATCAGCTCGTCTGCGTCTTCGTCGACCATGGCTTGCTGCGGCATCGCGAGGGCGATGCCGTCATGGATATCTTCGCCCGCAATCTCGGCGTGCGCGTCATCCGCGTCAATGCCGCGCAGCGTTTCTTCGGAGAACTCAAAGGGGTGAGTGACCCCGAAGCCAAGCGCAAGATCATCGGTCGACTCTTCGTCGAAGTGTTCGACGAAGAAGCCAAGAAACTCGCAGGCGAGAGTGCCGCGGAGCGCGTCGAGTTCCTCGCGCAGGGTACCATCTACCCCGATGTTATCGAGTCTGCCGGCAGCAAAACCGGCAAGGCACACGTCATCAAGAGTCATCACAACGTGGGTGGCTTGCCCGAGCACATGAAGCTGAAGCTCGTCGAGCCGCTACGCGAACTCTTCAAAGATGAAGTACGCAAGATCGGCGTGGAGCTGGGGCTGCCCGCCGAGATGGTCTATCGGCATCCTTTCCCAGGTCCGGGCCTCGGGGTACGAATCCTCGGCGAGGTGACCGAGGCAGCCGCTGAGACGTTACGCCTCGCCGATCACATTTTCATTGAAGAACTGCGCAAGGCGGGTTGGTACGACAAGACGAGCCAGGCCTTCGCCGTGTTCCTGCCCGTGAAGTCGGTCGGCGTGACGGGCGACGGTCGTCGTCACGATCCCGTGATCGCGCTGCGCGCGGTCGAGACCATCGACTTCATGACGGCGCACTGGGCGCATTTGCCCTATGAGTTGCTCGACGTGTGCTCGCGTCGCATCGTGAACGAGGTCAAAGGCGTGAGCCGTGTCGTGTACGACATATCGGGCAAGCCACCGGCGACGATCGAGTGGGAATAGCGCGCTGAGTGATTACGCGGCCCACGGCGAAGCGGGATCGAACTTTCGCCACTCGCCGGGTGCAAGGTCTTTGAGATATACCTGACCGATCGCCGAGCGCACGAGCCGCAGGGTCGGC
>JBEAXT010000225.1:0-5701 GCA_041159695.1 Pseudomonadota bacterium | reverse complement strand
CACCGGTGCGGTAACGCTGTCGTCCGAACACGTGCGAGAGCGAATTGATGGTGTACGTGCCGTGATAGCAGGCCACCGTCGAAATGAAAAAACCCCACACGAGCATCTGAGCGCCACTCGTACCGAGCTCTGGCGCCACGCGCTCGAGCAGGACGCCGAGACCGAACATGAACACTGCGAGCGCCACCGGAATCAGGATGTCGAAGCGGTCGAGCCAGCGCAGCTCCGGGAATTGCATCAGATCGCGCACGCGCCGCAGATCGGGTCGAAAGCCGCGTGCGGTGAGAAACCAGCCCATATGCGAGCGAATAAAGCCGTGCTGGACGGGCGAGTGGGCGTCCTCGGGCTTGTCCGAGTGGGCGTGGTGATGACGGTGATGGGCCGCCCACCACAACGGACCGCGCTGCACGGCCGAGGCGCCGAGCAAGCCGAAGATGAACTGACCGACGCGGGAGGTTTTGAAAGATCGATGGGAGAAATAGCGGTGGTAGAAGCCCGTGATCGCAAACATGCGGACGACGTAGGCGACGATGGCGACGGTCACCGCGACCGGGCTCCATCCGACCCAAATGACACTCAGGCACGTGGCGTGGACGGCAATGAAGGGGAGTATGCGTGCCCACTCGACACGATCGGGGATATCCGGCAGCGCCGCGCCCTCGGGGGCGGTCACCAGCGGGCCCGTGTCGAACCAATTGACGAAGGCGTTCAGCCAGCGACGCCAGAAGGGGAGGCTTTGCTCAGTCATGTTTGTCGGTCTCTCGCATCAAGATGCCAAAGCCCGCCCCCCGAGTAAACGTGCCGTAGCAGGGTGCTGCACGACACGGAGGCTTTGGTGACCACCTCGCGGCGCCCCCAAACACGGGAGCGCCGCGATTTTTTTGGTCCGATTCTCAGATCAGGCCGTGCTGGCGCTTCAGCGCATCGATGCGCTCGTCGAGCGGCGGATGGCTCATGAAAAAGCGCTTGATCCCGCTCGGAACGCCCGCGTTGATGCCGAAAGCGGCCATCTGCTGGGGCAGGCCCTCGGGTTGGTGTGCGCGCTTCAGGGCTTCGAGCGCACCGACCATGGCCTGCGGGCTCGCGAGCAAGGCGCCGGCGGCATCTGCACGGAACTCGCGCTTACGCGAGAACCACATCACGATGACGCTCGCGAGGATGCCCAGAAGGATCTCGCAGACGATGACGACGACAAAGTAGCCGATGCCACCGCCATTCTCGTTCTTGAAGATGGCCTTATCGACGAAGTTGCCGATGATGCGGGCGAGGAAGATTACGAAGGTGTTGACCACGCCCTGAATGAGCGTGAGCGTGACCATATCGCCATTGGCGACGTGCCCCACTTCGTGGCCGAGCACCGCTTCGACCTCTTCTTTACGCATGCGCTGCAGCAGGCCGGTGCTGACGGCCACCAAGGCCTTGTTCTTGTTCGCACCGGTGGCGAAGGCGTTCGGCTCTGGCGAATCGAAGATGCCCACCTCCGGCATGCCGATGCCAGCCTCTTGCGCCTGACGGCGCACGGTGTCGACGAGCCAACGCTCGACGTTGTCACGCGGCTGGTCGATGAGGCGTACGCCCATCATTCGCTTGGCGCTCCACTTCGACATGGCCAGCGAGATCAGCGCGCCACCAAATCCGAAGACCGCCGCGAACACCAGCAGCCCGAAGGCGCTACCACCCTGAGCCGCAATGTACTGGTCGATGCCGAGCACCTTCATGGCGACCGACAGCACCAACACGACAGCCAAGTTCGTGACGAGGAAGAGCAGAATGCGTTTCATGGGTTCTGAGAGCTCCTAAAAGCGGTGGATGCGAATTGGACTCAATCCGGGGACCGAAGTTTCACCGGCTGCAACAATGTAGCCAAGCGCTTCGCTCCCCGCCAGAGGTGGGGGTAACTATCCCGATTTCAAGGGCTTAGGAGAGTCTCAGGACCCCAAGATAGAGGCTTTCGGAGCCGAGATCGAAGGTCGCGGCGGCCCGTCCGGAGGTCCCCGAGACCTCCAGCACGTAGCCTCCGCTGCCCGGGGGCAGCCGGTCGATCTTGAACTCGCCGAAGGTGTCGGTGGTCGCCCGGCCGATTTCGCGCCCGTCCTGTCGGAGTACGACCGATGCACCGGGAGCGCATTCCTCGATATCGCCGACTTGGTGGACCACCGTGGCGCCGACGAAGCAGTGGGTCATGAGGTGAAGGTTCTTGTAATACACCCGCGGCCGCGTACCGAGTTCAGGTCGCTCGACTTGCAGATTTTCCTGTTCGGCGAGGCGCTGCATCTCGGAATCTTCAACTCGAACCGTCCGAAACACGTTCGTCGGACAGGCCTGCTCCGCGCGGACTTTGTCCCAGCCCGCATCGAGCAGGTGGGCATCGAAGATCCAGTGTTGCGGTAACTGTTTTTCTTCGTTCCACCACACGGCGCCGTAAGGACAGGCATCGACGATCTGTTTTTGACCCTTTGCTTTGACGGGATCGATGATCACGATGCCGTCAGCGCGTTTTTGTACGGCTCCATCACGCGACGCTTTCATGCACGGCGCATCGTCGCAGTGATTGCACATGACCGGTTGGAAGCGCGCCTCGACCAGGGGATAACTGCCGCGCTCTTTCCGACGGATGTCGAGCCAATGATGGCCCTG
The DNA here is from genome assembly GCA_041159695.1 of Pseudomonadota bacterium. GTDB lineage: Bacteria > Pseudomonadota > Gammaproteobacteria > Steroidobacterales > Steroidobacteraceae > UBA964. Next base: position 3,064 of record JBEAXT010000225.1, on the reverse strand, counting down.
CGCCGGTTGTGCTGCCGCGTAGCCCGGGAACTCGTTACCCGCGTGTTCGTCTTTGACTGCGATGTAGCAGCCGCGGCAATTATCGCAGCGCTCGACGTCGACGATCAGGTTCCATTTCTTTGCCATCACGCCGTCTCCGCGCGCGGTTGCCAAGTGTCGATGCCGGTCCATTTTTCGATTTGGATCAGCGTGGTGTTGGGACGGATGCCGTGCGTCTTACGCGCGATCGCCTTGCTCGGATTCAGCATGTTGATACAGCCGCCGAGATCGGTCGATTTGCCGGGTTCGCCGACAGGGCGGTACTCCGCCGAGGCCGTCGAAGCCGAGACGACGCCGGGCCGCAACCGGTCGGTGACTTGCGCGGCGCAGACCACGGAACCGCGGTGGTTCCAGAGCCTTATGAGGTCGTCGTCACGAATACCGCGCGCGTCGGCGTCCTGTCGGTTGATACGGGCGACGAGATAGTGACGCCCATCTTTAAAAACGCGGTGTTCGCGGATGTCGCGCACGCTCGAGCCCTCGTCATCGCCCATGAGATGAAATGGGTAGCGCGAGTGGGGCGAGAGCAATTGCAGCGGGAACTCGGCGAGCTCCGGTTCGCGCTTGCCGTCCTCGTAGACGGGCATGTACTGGTTGAGCGGCGGACGATCGGGATCATCGATACGCTTGAGCGTCGTCGCGATGAATTCGAACTTACCCGACGGGGTCTGTAGTCCCTTGCCGAGACCGGCCACGTAGTCGGAGGGCAGGGGGTAGGGTTCCGGGGTGTCTTTTTTGCGACCCTCGTAGAACCAGCGGTTGGCGGTGGGTGCGCGAGCCGATTCGGGATCGGGCGGCACCACGAAGTACCCTTTCTTCAAGAACTCGCGCCACGAAATTTTTTTGGCGAGATCGGAGGAGTCGAAGACGCGCTTGCACCAGTCGTATTCGGAGGTGCCGCCTTCGGAGTACACCGAACCCATGTCGAGCTTTTCGGAAATGGCGAGGAAGATGTCGTAATCGGACTTCGATTCGCCGAGCGGCTCGATGGCTTTATGCTGCAGCGCGATGACGCGATGATTATTCATCGAGTACATGTGATGAACATAGCCCGCGCCGACGTTGTACCACTCGCCGATGTCCCAGCGCTCGAAGACCGTACAGGCGGGCAGGATGATGTCGGCAAAGGTCGTCTCGCCTTCCCACCACACCGACTGGTTGACTACGAACTTTAGGCTCTCGTGCTGGTAGGCCTTGATCCAGCGGTTCGAGCCCACCTGCGTACCGAGTGACGAGCTGCCGTATTTGTAGAGCATCTCGACGCGCACGTGACCCGGTGAAGGGTAGCCGAAGGGGAAAAACTGGCCCTGAATCGACGAGACGTCGGTGAGGTAGCCCATGGCCTTGCCCTGGGTGATGGCCTCTGGGAACCACATGCGCGGAATCGCCTGGCGAACTGAGCTCATGGTCACGATATGCGGCATGCGCTGGTAGTTATTGGCCGAGTTGGCGCTCGCCATGAGTTCGCCCGAGAAACTGCCTTCGCCGTAGCCGGGGAAATAGAAATTGAAGTCGAGTGGTGCGCCGAACTGCAGATTGCCGAAGTTCGAGCCGGGCCGTCCGTAGCCCTGCATCGCACCGAGGATCGTCATCATGCGCGCCCATTGCGCGCCCATCGGGCTGCGACCGGCGCCGCCGAGACCGACACCCCAGCCGCCCGCACCCAGGTAGGTTTTCTTTGATCCCCACTCTCGTGCGAGTGCGCGGACATCGCGCGCGGGCACACCGGTCTCTTTTTCCTGCCACTCCGGAGTTTTGGGGATGCCATCGCTCTCGCCGAGGATGTACGCCTTCCATTCCTCGAAGCCCGTGGTGCGCTCGGCGACGAATTTTTTGTCGTAGAGGTTCTCGGTGATCCAGACGTGGCACAGCGCCTGCGCCATGGCCGCATCGGTGCCGGGTTTTGGCGAGATCCACTTGCCGCCGAGGTGCGCCGCCGTGTGATTGAGGTAGGGGTCGATATGCACCATCTTGATGCCGAGTTGCTTCGCCCACTCGCGGCGCTCGGTGCCGTCGAACCCGTAGGTCGCATCGGGATCGCTCGACCAAAAGACGATCATCTCGGCCTCTTTGAGGCAGTCCTCGACCGTGCCATAGAACTCGGGGCATCCGAGACGCAGACTGTTACCCCAATGGTGCATCGCGCCCCAAAACCAGCCTTCCCAGCTGTCGGGGGTATGTACGAGTTTGGTGACGCCGATGAGGTTCCAGAAGCGGTTGAACGCGCTCAGGTAATGACCGAGGTTGCCCCACTGGTGGTGAGAGCCATTGGCGACGCAGATGGCGCCCGGACCCACCGCCTTGGCGCGCTTGATTTCTTTGCTGACGATATCGAGCGCTTCGTCCCAGCTGATGCGCACGAATTTGGATTTTCCGCGGTTCTGGATGTTGCGCTCGCCGTCGGGATCGAAGTCGACGCGTTTCATCGGATACAGGATCCGATTCTTCGAGTACACCATCGACTTCAGACATAGGCCGTGCGTGGCGACCGTCGTGCGTCGGCTCGGCGTGAAAGTTTTACCGCGCGCTGAGATCGACCACGAGGGTGCATCGTCGTCGTCGAAGTCGATGGGGGTCGTACGCAGGATCTTGCCGTCCTTTACGTATACGAAGATCGGTCCGCTATTGGTCCCGTTGGTGTAGCGGGTGACGCCGTCGCCCATGTCGGTACCGGCTTTCCAGGTCACCGTCTCGAGTCGGGTCAGGGTCTGCATGAACCATACGGCGAGATCGTCCGGACCATCGAGACCGATCTTGAAATTTTTGGCCGCGTCGATGCGCTCGAGCATGTCGAACGGCGGGGTCAAAAAATTCTCCGCGATTTCGCGGTTCTTGAAATGGATGGTGAGATCGGGTGCGGCGTGGAGCCCTGCGCCCGAGCGAACTTTGCCGCCTTGAAGCGAGATCCAGCGGCCCTCTGGGACGTCACGCAAGCGGAACTGAGCGACGAGGTCGCGCTCTTTGAGACGACTTGCGTACTCCGGGTAAAGCTTTGCCATCGCCCGCATGGCTTGCGGGATACCCC
>JBEAXT010000224.1:0-6177 GCA_041159695.1 Pseudomonadota bacterium | reverse complement strand
TCTTTGATGACGCGGCGATTATCTTCGGAGATCCAACTCCAGACGCCATGCATCGCAATGAAATCGAAATTCGGCAGATCATCTCTCGAGCAAAATTCGACGAAAGTTTGATCAAAAACCTCTGGGCGTCCGGGCAGGTCGCGGGTCAACTCCCGTACTTCCTCGACGTGCGCGGGAAGCAAATCGTTTCCCCACCACTCGGCGTCCCCCGCTATCGCGTGGATCGCGAGACTCAAGCCCCGACCAAAACCCAATTCGCAGGCACGATGTATGGAGACGGCCCCAAACCCCGCCGCGGTTAGCGTTTCATTGATCCGACGGGGGTTAAGCTCGGGGTAGTAACCGAGCGTGTACGGCAGCTCGGTCACATAACCCTCCGCTCGATCACCCACTCGAGGCGTCACTCGGGTATCCGCATCCACGCGATACGGTCGCCCGCGAAGGTGCCGAGATAGAGTCGATCGTCGAAGGGTAGCGCGACGGTCACGGCACCGATCGGAGGTCCAGACCGATCGAGCAGAACGCGTGTCGCCATGGTGTCCGGATCGACCTCGACGACTTGAAATCGAAAGCCGCAATTTCCTCGCTCGATGCCGAGACACTTAAGAAGATCGAACGTACCCGCGTGATGAGAGGCCACGAGCAGACGTCCGTTATCGGACCACGTGACATTATCCGGACCCATCACGGTCGCCTCGGCGACGCGCTGGCCGGTCGTCGTGTCCACTTTGATCACGGCATTTTCGAAATATCCATTGAGGTAGAGGTACTTCCCGTCGGGCGAAGACTCGATGCCGTTGGCGTAGGCGACGTCACTATCGGCCATACGCGAATAGCCCTTGCCGGAGTGCCACTCCCAGGCCAGTCCCGGGCGGTGCGACCCGTAACGCATGCGCAATCCGGACACGATGACGTTCTCGGTACGTCGAAAACTGTCTGAGACCCTAAATCCGCCGTCCGCAAGTACCACCACGTCGTTAGTGGTGGAATCGGGCGGTGCGAGCACGCAGCCTCGCGGTTCGATCACCACTTCCCGACCATCATCGAACATTTCAAAGATTTCGATGGACTCGCGAGCGCCGTGGTTGACGACGTAGAGCACGTGGCGACCATCTTCGAGACGTCGGGCATTGATACCGTGCGGCGCAAAGCGTTGTGCGCCAAGCGCAGGACACGACGGATCGCCGAGCGTCGCAGCGCCTGCGGCCACGGGCATCGTCCTCGCCGGGGCAGATGAACGCGGCCAGAGCACACGGATGTCGCCGAGACGACCCTCGGCATTCGGCATGTAGGCCACGAGTCGCCCTCCGCGCGACTCGAGACTGCCCTGCCCCATCTCGCTGACGATGAGCGCGGTTCCCTTTGGGCTCTTGGCAAAATCTTCCGGATTTTCGAAGCGGCAGTCGGGAGTGAGCCCACCGGCCGCACGACAGTCAAGAATATCGGGGGTGGTACAGCCGCCGAGCGTCAACATTAAAACCGCGATGGAAATTCTGCTCAGCACCGTACGATCTCCACCGGGAACCCGTCAGGCGTCGCCACCACCATCGAGTGTCTGGACCCGAGTCCTGGAACCCCGATATCGGCTGGCGGACTCAACACTTTGACACCCTGACGCGCGACGCGATCCTGCACTGCCGCGAACTTCGTCGTCGGAAAAGACCACAGCCCGATACCACGATTGAAAAGACCGAGCCCGTTCGGCGGACGTAGACCGCCCCCAAGTAACTGCATGATGACAAGGTATCCGGTTCGAGAGCCCGGTGCGAACCATTGCTGAAAACGGACGCGGAGGCCCTTAGCTAAACGCATACCGCCCTCGGGTCCCTCGCTCTCGAAGGTGAACTCACGACGCAGCTCATAGCCGAGTACGGTATCGAAGAATTCGCCGCAGCGATCCACGTCACTGACTAAGGCACTCGCGTAACTCGGCCCACCGATCTCAAGCGCCGTGTCGATCGACCCGACCGGCTGCAGATGCGCGCGATCAACGCCCGGCACCATCACATCGTCCGGCGCCACCCAGTGGGTTTCGCCGATGTCATACGTCGTCCCGTCTGCGCGCGGGAAAGTCATCGTGGTGACGCCCGCGTTGGCCTCGAATCCGTACGCCTCAACGATCGCGTGTCGTCGCGCGAGACCCCTCACCGGAACACCAAGTCCAAGCGGACCGTCGTAACGACAATCGAGCCCCGGCCTCGACGTCGGACGCGCGCCATCGATCTGAACCACGTGCACGGTGAGAGCATCCGGGAGACCCGAGCGTGTTAGCACGAGTAAATCGAGCGCCTCGCCCCCTGCAGCACCCCAGTGATCTCGCAGCTTTCGGGCTGGCTCACCGACCCAATGCTGTCGATCGACTCGCAGATCGAGTGCGCCGCCGTAAAAACGCCGACAGCGCTCGAGATCGCCAGACGCCAAAACAAGACCCGAAAGCGGACCGCAAAGCACGGGGCGGCCGTCCTGTCGTGGCGTCATCGGATCGAGCGGCGCAGCCGGCTGGGTCATCGAATCATTCCTCCGAACACTTCACGAAAACTAGCATGCCAACGGATACACTTGGCGCTCATGGCGAATCGTCGTGATTTTCTCTCTACCTCTCTCGCCTCGGCAGCCCTCGCGAGTGCAGGATTCGGATTGCCTGTTCAGGGCACCACACCGCAGTCGCTGCGCCGCCCGAGGTTCACAAGCGATCCTTTCGTTCTCGGGGTGGCCTCGGGGTATCCCGTCAGCGATGGGATGGTGCTCTGGACGAGATTGGCGACGCATCCGACGACGCGCGAGGCGTCTCACGGGAGCGACGACCTTGAAATCGAGTACGAGATCGCCGACGACCCGAACTTTGCGAAGGTCGTGCAGTCGGGCGTCACGCGAGCCGAGGCTCGCTTTGCACATTCCGTGCATCTCGAAGTGCGTGGACTCGCTCCGGGGCGCGAGTTCTTTTATCGATTCAGAGCCGGCGATCATCGAAGCCCCATCGGCCGAACGTGGACGGCACCCATCGGCGAACGGCAGACGCCTCTCGCGATCGCCGTTGCGAGTTGTCAGCACTACGAACAAGGATACTACCACGCGTACGCGCACATGCTCGAGCGAGGCACCGATCTCATCGTGCACGTGGGCGATTACATTTACGAAAACAACACGGGCTCTCCCGTCCGCCGCCACGACACCGGCGAGTGCAAGACACTCCATGATTACCGGCTTCGTTACGCTTGGTATCGGAGTGATCCGCTGTTGCGCGCCGCGCACGCCCACTGTCCGTGGCTCGTCACTCACGACGATCATGAGGTCGACAACGATTACGCGGGCCTCGTCGCCGAGCACCCGGACGGTCAGGAAGAGTTCGCTGCACGACGCGCGGCAGCGTATCAGGCGTATTGGGAGCACATGCCCCTGCCGCGATCGGCCCTCCCGCGACGCAGGGAGATGAAAATTTACATGACGCGTACGCTTGGCGATCTGCTCGCAATTCACATGCTGGATGAGCGTCAGTACCGATCGCCTCAAGCTTGCCCTTCGCCACCGCGGCTCGGAGGCGGAACACGCGTCTTCGTCGACGAGTGCCCGACGTGGAACGACGCTTCCCGCAGCATTCTCGGCGGTACTCAGGAGCGCTGGATCGATCGCCAACTACGCGTCTCGACAGCCCGCTGGAATTTCATCGCGCAGGGCGTCGTGATGACACTCATCGACGAAGATCCAGGCCCTCGCGAGCAACATTGGAGCGACAGCTGGGCAGGATATCCTGCCGCCCGACGTCGGATGCTCGAGTCGGTGGCCGCAAGTGGCTGCCGCAATCCGGTGATGCTCGGTGGCGACATCCATGCGTTCATCGTCGCGGATCAACGACTGCGGCCTCACTCTGCCGACTCCCCCATCCTCGCAAGCGAAATTGTCACGACCTCGGTGAGCTCAGGACCGCCGCCGCAAAAAGTGATTGAGGCCTACAATCGCCCTGACAATACCGATGTATTCTTTGCCGATGGCGCATATCGCGGCTACGCGCGACTGACGCTCACGCCGGCGCGTCTCGAAGCAGAGTTGATCGGCTACGCCAGTGTTCGGGAGCCCGACGCGATGGCGCAATCACTCGGCCGATTCATCATCGAAGACGGTCGCCCCGGCCTACAGCGCGCCTGAAACGCTCCTCACGAGCGCAAAAAGCGTACGACCTCGCGTACCCAGTTAGCCGGTTGCTCGTCGACGATGTCGTGTGAGCCGCCCTCTAATTCCGCGTAGGCAAAGAAATCGGGGCGTAACGCATGAGCGCGACGACTCGATTGATAGAGATCTTCTCCGGTATTGGTGAACATCAACGTCGGCACAGAGAGGCGCCGCAACACCGACTCGAGATCCGCCGAAACGACCAGGGGGAAGGCCCGCCAATTACTACCATCACGGTGTAGCGCCTCGACGGTATACCGATGCATCAGACGAAGGTCAGCCCATCCGGGTGTCGAACGCAACCGATTCTCCCAAGCGATGAGCAGGTGCGATCCGTCGGGTTTGGGATCTTTAGGGCCAAAGTAGAAGGTGGCGAAATGATCGCGCTCGGCCTTACCGAGCAACGGAAATCCGTTGAGAACGAGTTTTTTGACCGCCGTAGGATGCGACGCGGCAAATACCGCCCCGAGAACGGCGCCCGTGTGGTGTCCGACGAGATGCGCACTCGACCATCCCATCGCCCGTAACCCGGCGGGGATGATCTCGGCGAGATCTTCGAGGGTCGCACCTTCAGCGGCGACGTCCGACATCCCGAAACCCGGCATGTCGAGCGCCAGGACATCGAAACCCGCTGCAGCGAGCGCAGGCATGACAGCCTCGAATTGCGTCGAGGAGAGCGGCGATTGATGGAGCAAAATGAGCGGCTCTCCCGAGTCGCCGTTCACGGCGCGTTCTGTGCAGCGTCGATAATGGATCTGACCCGACGGACCGTCGAGATAACCGCGGCGAATCACAGCCTCTGAGGCACTCATGACCTTGAGTGTACCCGGAGGTCTGCGGTTTGCGCCTACAATTGCCCCCGGTTCTTGACGACACGAGGCGGCTGGCGTTGACGAAAAACATACAGTGGGTGCTGGCCGCGCGCCCGATCGGCGCGGTTCGCGAAAGCGACTTCAGATTGATCGAGACGCCGTTCCGACCCCTTGTCGAGGGCGAATTCCGCATCGAGGTGCTCTATCTCGGCGTTGCTGCAGTGATGCGGGGCTACATGCTGAACACCGAGAGATTCGAGCGTCCGCTCGAGCTGGGTGACGTGATGCACGGGCGCGGCGTAGGCCGGATCGTCGAGTCGCGCCATCCCGAGTGGCGTGTCGGCGAGATCGTTCACGGCAAGATGGGCTGGCAACGCTACGCCATCGCGGACGGTTCGCCGTACTACCTCATGTTCAAGGTTCGCCAGCGCGTGGCTCCCGTTTCCACCGCACTCGGGGTGCTCGGTCTGACGGGTTTCACGTCCTACCTCGGACTCGTCGATGTCGGCGCCGTGAAGGCCGGTGATCGGGTGCTGGTGTCGGGCGCGGCGGGAGGCGTCGGCTCGAACGTCGGACAAATCGCGCGCAATCTCGGCGCTGAGGCGATCGGGATCGCAGGCTCCGACGAAAAATGTGCGCTGCTCACGAGCGCGCTCGGCTATGAGGCTGCCATCAACTACAAAACCGAAAACGTCGAACAGCGTATCGCCGCGCTTTTCCCGACCGGTCTCGACCTCTTCTTCGACAACGTCGGCGGCGAAATCCTCGACGCAGGTCTCGCTCACCTGAAACGGCATGCTCGCGTGGTGCTCTGCGGCGCGATCTCTCAATACATCGATGGAGTCGAACGCCCCTACGCACTCCAGAACGCTTTCGCCATCTTCAAAAAAATGGCTCGCATGGAAGCGTTTTTTATTTATGAAATGACTGAGCACTTCGAGCGTGCAGAAGCGCAGCTCGCCGAATGGATTGTTGCCGATCGCCTGCACTATCGAGAAGACATTCTCGACGGACTCGAGCACATGCCCCGCGCCCTCGTTCGCCTGTTCGAGGGCCGCAATATCGGTAAACAACTCGTCCGCGTAACACCCGACGCCCGTTAGTCTTTCAATCGAGACCACCAAAGAAAAAGGCCCGGTGGTTAACCGGGCCTTTTTTGTTCGACCGCGTTGCGGTGAACGTCAGCGCGCTTTACCAG
>JBEAXT010000223.1:0-6815 GCA_041159695.1 Pseudomonadota bacterium | reverse complement strand
CGCCACACCCGACACCCGCAGCAACAATACCGTCATGAGAATGGGGCCGAGGATGCTCCACCAGGCGCCCCCTGCGACTGCAATGAGATAAAAGCCCCACCACTGCGCGCAGTCGCCAAAGTAATTCGGGTGACGGGTATAACGCCAAAAACCGCGGTCCATCACCTTGCCGGCATTTGCCGGATCACGTCTAAAGCGAGACAGCTGCCAGTCTCCGCCGGCTTCGAACATGAATCCGAGGACCCATAGCGCGAGCCCCAGATAGTCGAGTATCCCGAGCGGCGCCTCGCTACCGACCGCACCGTGCAGCGGCATCGAGATCACCCAGGCGAGCACCGCCTGAAACGCAAATACCCGATAGACGCTGCTGAACGCAAAGTTCGGCTGGTTACGCGCGCGGATCGCCTGGTAGCGACGGTCTTCTTCGTGACCCCAGTTGCGCGCGGTGATGAAGATCGAGAGGCGCAGCGCCCAGATCGCCACCAAGACGAAGAGCAAGCGACCTCTCACGGTCTCCGGCGGGAACCCCGCATACACCGCGATGGCGACCAGAAACATCAACGACCAGAGCGAGTCGACGACATCGACATTGCGACGCGGCAGTGAAATCAGCCAGCCGATGACGGCGAGTGCCAACATGTAGGGCAGCGCCGAAACATAACCAAAGAAATCGAACATCTGCGTCTCCTTTTTACGTCGCTCGTGTCGGTCGTTTGTTGCCGAGTCGGCAACCCTTTGCCACAAGAGGACCCGATTGCTCCAGTTTGAACCTACCTGCGGCCCTCGACAACCCGACCGACTCTACTATCGAGCTCTTATGATTGCGCTACTCGGGTCCGTCATCGTCGTACTGTCGGTGGTCATCGGCTTTCTCATGGCCGGCGGTAACCTGCTGTTACTTTGGCACCCCTCGGAAATCGTCGTGATCATCGGTGCGGCCATCGGCGCCTTCATCACCAGCAACTCCGTCAAAACATGTAAGGCGGCTTTCTCGGGAGCGATCGGCCTCATCAAGCCCGTGCCCTACACGCGCGAGGTCTACGTCGAGCTGCTGAAACTCGTCTTCGATCTGCTCGTCAAATCGCGCAAAGAGGGTCTGCTCGCCATCGAGAACGACATCGCCGACCCGAGCAAAAGTCCGGTGTTCTCGAAGTATCCAAAGATTCTCGAAGACCCGCACATGATCGAGTTCATCACCGACTGCATGCGTCTCATGGTCGGCGGCAATCTCGATCCGAACGAACTCGAGGCGCTGCTCGATTACGAGCTTGAGACCCATCACAAAGAAGCACACGAGCCGGCGCACGCCGTACAGCAAGTCGCCGATGCCCTGCCCGGTTTCGGCATCGTCGCCGCCGTGCTCGGTATCGTGAACACCATGGCGGCAGTCGCCGATTCGACCAGCGCCGAGCTCGGCGCCAAGGTCGGAGCCGCGCTCGTCGGCACCTTTCTCGGCATTCTCGTTGCCTACGGCTTTGTCGGTCCGATCGCCTCGGCCATGAAAGGCCGGGCCGAAGAAGAAGGCAAAGCCTTCGAGGTCGTGAAGATGGCGCTCGTGGCGAGCGTGCGCGGCTATCCGCCGCAAGTGGCCGTCGAGTTCGCCCGTAAGCTTCTGTTCAGCGACGTTCGGCCGACCTTCTCGGATCTCGAGGATTCTTTGAAGAACAAGCCGAAGGCTGCCGAGCCGCCGAAGGCCTGAGGCCAAACGACTCATGGCTAAGAAAGGCAAAGGCCCGGACGACAAACGACCGATCATCATCCGCCGTAAGAAAGTCGTGGCCGGAGGTCATCACGGCGGCGCCTGGAAAGTGGCCTACGCTGACTTCGTCACCGCGCTCATGGCCTTCTTTCTCGTGATGTGGCTCGTCGCTTCCGCGAACGATCAACAAAAATCCGAGTATGGAACGTGGCGCGGCGCCCATTGCAGCGCCGGGGCTAGACGGCCCAGGCGGTGCGAGCACAAGCCCCATCGAGTTGCGCGGGGGACTTACCGCCTCGGCGCCCTCGCCGATCGCCGAGTCGGGCGCCGGGACGCCCTCATCACCCGGCCCCCGCGACGAGCTGCGCACCCCGCGCGCGCTCACGGGTGAAACCAGCGAAACCAAACGCTTCCAAGAAATTCGTAAAGATCTACTCACGGCCATAGAGAAGAACGAAACCTTACAAAAATATCGCGAGCAATTATTGATCGACATCACGAGCGAAGGCCTGCGCATTCAGATCGTCGATGCGCAGAATCGGCCGATGTTCGATTTGAGCGGTACGGCCATCAAACCTTATGCCCGCGAACTCTTACTCGAGGTCGGCAAGTCTCTCGAGGGCGTCCCCAACCGGCTCAGCATTTCGGGGCACACCGACGACACGCCCTTCGTCGGCAGCGTCCGCTCGCGTTATACCAACTGGGAACTCTCGGCCGATCGCGCCAATGCCGCCCGTCGCGTACTCGTTGACGGCGGGATCGCCGAAGACAAAGTCGCTCGAGTCATCGGGATGTCATCGCATGTCCTGCTCGATGCCCAAAATCCGAGCAACCCCATCAATCGGCGTATCAGCATCGTCGTGCTCAACAAAGCGACCGAAGAAGCCCTGAACCGCTCGGACACCTTCATTCCGAGCCCAGCCACCGCAGCCCCGATGGCGCCTCCCTAGTCCGGACAGTTACCATAGCGGCCTATGGGTCGCATATTCGAAGTCCGCAAGGCCACCATGTTCGCTCGCTGGAACAAGATGGCCAAACAGTTCGCGCGCATCTCCAAAGACATCAACATGGCGGTCAAGTCCGGGGGCCCTGACCCGCAGTCGAACCCCATGTTGCGTCGCATCCTGCAAAACGCGCGCGCGATCAACATGCCGAAAGACAAGGTCGAGGCCGCCATCAAGCGCGCCTCGGGGCGTGACGCGACCAACTACGAAACCGTGATCTACGAGGGCTATGCACCGCACGGCATCGCCCTGCTCGTCGAGACCGCAACCGACAACCCGACGCGCACCGTCGCGACCGTTCGAAATCTCTTTCAGAAAGGCGGCGGCAATCTCGGTACGAACGGCAGCGTGTCGTTCATGTTTCGCAAGATGGGCGTCTTCCGACTCGACCCCACAGGTATCGATCAGGACGACCTCGAGCTCTACCTCATCGACCACGGACTCGACGAAATGGGCGAGAGCACGGGCGAAAAAGGCGAGCCTCAGCTCGTCGTACGCTGTGCCTTCGAAGATTTCGGACGCGTGCAGGAGGCACTCGAGATGCGCAAGATCTCGCCGCTCAAGGCCGAGCACGAGTACATTCCGATGGCGCCGACCGAACTGCCGGAGACCGATGCAGCCGAAGTCCTCACGCTCATCGACAAACTCGAGCAGGAAGACGACGTCCAGAGCGTATTCCACACGCTCGCCTGACGAGAGACCGGCCTCTCCGCGAGCTCAATCCTTCGCGCGGGCTCAATCCTTCGCGCTCTCCCCGTCCGACGGCTCGTCGGCGGCCTTCGCGCTCGTCTCCGACACTGTCACGCCGCGTCGCTTGATAGCCTCTCGCAAAATGAACTCCACCTGACCATTCACGCTGCGCAGCTCGTCGGCCGCCCAGCGTTCGATCTCGCTCCAGAGCGCCGGATCGATCCGCATCAGAAAAGATTTACGCTCCGCCACGGCTCGCTCGCCGTCCGCCTCAGCCGTAGAGCGTGCCGGTGTTGATCACGGGCTTGGCCTCCGAGTCGCCACAGAGCACGACCATGAGGTTGCTCACCATCGCCGCCTTGCGTTCGGCATCGAGTTCCACCACACCGCGCTTCGACAGATCGTTGAGCGCGAGCTCTACCATGCTGACGGCGCCCTGCACGATCTTTTGACGTGCCGCGAGCACGGCCTCGGCCTGCTGACGACGCAGCATGGCCTGAGCCACTTCCGGTGCATAGGCGAGATGCGTGAGTCGGGCCTCCTCGACGACGACGCCCGCCGGCGCGAGTCGCGTCTGCAACTCGGCCTGCAGTGCTTCGGAGACCTCGTCGGTGCCGCTACGCAGCGTTATCTCGTGTTCCTCGCCATGATCGTAGGCGTACTGACTGCCGAGATGACGCACCGCCGACTCCGATTGGATACGCACGTATTCTTCGTAATCGTCCACATCGAACATGGCCTGCGCCGTGTTCTGCACACGCCAGACGACGACGGCTGCGATCTCGATCGGATTGCCCTGCTTGTCGTTGACCTTGAGGCGATCACCGTTCATGTTGCGCGAGCGCAGCGAGATCTTCATGCGCGGGTTTTTTTTGATGGATGCGGTTGCGCCGTCTTTGATCGTCACGTGCGCCGAGCTCCCGTTCGAATAGAACGGATTACCGAAGTGAAAGCCCTCTTTACGGACCGTGCCCTTGTAGTCGCCGAAGAGCACCAGCACCCGCGCCTCGTTGGGCTGCAGCGTGAAGAACCCCGCGAACGAGACGAAGAACGCGACGATCAAGGCGACCCCGATGCCGAAGAGACCGGGAGAATCGTCGAGTTCGCCACCGATGCACGCCGCGATACCGACGACCAGGATCATGAGGACGACGGGCAATGCCAGCCAGCCGCTCATGACGGTGACTTCGCGTTCGTGGCTGACGGGACGGGCGGGCGTCTGAGATGGCGAGGGCATGGTCGAGACTCCTGTGGGCGGGCCCACGGCGGGCCCGAACAGCCTCGACTGTAGACTGATATCACAATGATATCAACCTCTGCGGCGACCCCTCGATTTGGCGCGCCCGGAGAGATTCGAACTCCCGACCTCATGGTTCGTAGCCATGCGCTCTATCCAACTGAGCTACGGGCGCGTCGCAGGGGGCGCGAACTGTACCAGAACCGCCCTTATGCAGCGAGTCAGAGCCCCAGCGGCGCCTCAATACCCCTCGAGAGCAGCCAGTCGGTCGAGATGGTGGTGCGCGTCTCCGTAGGCCTGCTCCAGCACACGGGCGCGTTTGATATAGAGCCCGATATCGAAGGCGTCGGTCATCCCGATCCCTCCGTGCATTTGGATCGCCTCGTTGGTCGAGAGCTCGGCCACCTGGGCAAGTTTGGCCTTGGCCATGCTCGCGAGCGCACTGGCGCGCTCGGCATCGACCGACGCCGTGCCGCCCTGCGCCTGCAGCGCCTCCTGGACGATCGTCCGAGCAAGCTGCAGCTCGACGAACCAGTGCGCAGTGCGATGCTGCAGTGCCTGGTAGCTCCCGATCAGCTTGCCGAATTGCGAGCGCTCCTTGAGGTACTTGAGCGTGCGCGCAAAGGTTTCCTCGCAGAGGCCGAGAAGCTCGGCGGCGAGTCCCACGTTGATGATGTCCGCGAGTCGTTCGAGCGTAGCCGCTGTCACGCCCGTCAGACGATAGCTGTCATCGACGAGCGTCCCTTCGAGCGTCAGGGTTCCGCAGTTGCGCGCATCGACCCGTGGCGTCACCTCGAGCCTGACACCTTTGGCCGCGCGCGGCACGACGAACACACCGAGTCCCTCGCGATCGCCCGGACGCCCCGACTCGCGCGCTACGACGACGAACTGATCGACTGAGGCGAGGTCGTCGACATGACGCTTCACGCCCGAGAGACACCAACCGCCCGGCGTTTTTTCCGCTCGGGTCGCCACGACGAACGGCGCGAAATGGGCGCTTTCATCCCAGGCCAAAGACAGCGTGAGACGACCCTCGACGATCGCCGAAAGCCAGGACGTCTTTTGCGTCTCGCTACCCATCAATGAAATCGCCGTGGCACCCGCGAGCACCGTGGCGTTTATCGGTGTGATGCTGAGATGACGCCCGAAGTGCTCGAGTACGAGCGCAAGACCCGAGTAACCGAGTCCCGAGCCCCCGTAAGTCTCGTCGATCGCGATACCGCACCACCCCATCTCCGCGATCTCGCGCCAGAGTGCGGGGTCGAATGCCGTTTCGTGGGTGCGCTCGCGCCAGACTCGAAATTGCGCAAGCGACGCCCGATCGGCGACGAACTCCGCAACCGAGCGACTCAGCATCTCTTGTTCTTCGGTGAGCGGCAGCGTCATGGCAACCCCAACACGCGCTTGGCGATGATGTTGAGTTGGATCTCCGAGGTGCCGCCCTCGATGGAATTACCCTTCGAACGTAGCCAGTTGCGCGCCCAAGCCTCTCCCGCCGGTCCGCGCGAGTCCCAAAGCAACGCGTCCGCCCCCTCGATGTCGAGATAGAGCTCGTTGCGACGCTTGTTGAGTTCGGTGCCGTAGTACTTCACGGCGGAGGACATCGCCCCCATACCGGCACTCGCGCTCGGGTGACGCTCGCCATGCTCGATCCAGAGCCGAAACGCCGCAGCGTCGAGCTGATAACGAGCCAGCGTCTGACGCAACGAGGCATTGCGCAATCGACCCTCACCGTCGGTCCCAAAGATTTCGAGGGCTCGGCGTCCGGGGTCGGTATCGTGACGAATCTTGCCAAGACTCGAGATCATCTCGCGCTCGTGCGAGAGTAGGTAAGTCGCGATCGCCCACCCCTGCCCCTCCTCGCCCACGCGGTTTTCTTTCTCGACGCGCACGTTCTCGAAAAATACCTCGCAGAAAGGCGAGGCACCGCTGATCAACTTGATCGGACGCACGGTGACACCGGGTGTCGACATGTCGAAGAGTACGAAGCTGATGCCTTCGTGCTTCGGTACCGCCGTGTTCGTACGCACGAGACAGAACATCCAGTCGGCCTCGTCACCGTAAGACGTCCAAATTTTTTGACCGTTGACGAGGTAGTGATCTCCCCGATCTTCGGCACGCGTCATGAGACTCGCGAGGTCGGAGCCCGAGTTCGGCTCCGAATAACCTTGGCACCATCGAATCG
>JBEAXT010000215.1:0-3417 GCA_041159695.1 Pseudomonadota bacterium | reverse complement strand
GCTTGAATGTCGTGCGGATACCCTCGAGCACTTTAAGGCCCGCCTCGAGCCCGGGACCCCGGAAGCTCGATCGCGACGAACGGTTCGCCTTATCGAATGAGGCCTTGAACACATACGGCACACCGAGGCGCGTGGTGATCTCGCGCATGCGTCCGGCCACCTCTTCGCAGAGCGCGGCGCTTTCGATGACGCAGGGGCCCGCAATCAAGAAAAACGGCGCCCGGGCTCCGATGTCGTATTGCGCGAGCTTCATGATTTGCGTCCTGCGTGCTGCTTGCGTGCCGCGGCGATGAAGCCGGTGAAGAGCGGATGACCGTCGCGCGGGTTGGAGGTGAACTCCGGGTGGAACTGCGTCGCAACGAACCACGGATGATCGGCGAGCTCGACGATCTCGACGAGTTCGTCCGGGGACATCCCCGAGAACGAGAGACCCGCTGAACGATACCGATCGAGATACGTATTGTTGAACTCGTACCGATGACGATGGCGCTCGCGAATCACGGGCTTGCCGTAGATCGAACGAGCCTGCGACCCTTCGGCGAGCTTCACGTCCTGACCCCCGAGACGCATCGTGCCGCCGAGGTTCGATTTGTCGGTCCGCGACTGCGCGCCGCGCATCGCGTCTTGCCACTCGGTGATGAGCGCGATCACCGGATGCGGTGTCTCGCGATTGAATTCCGTGCTGTTGGCGCCGTTGAGTCCGAGTACGTGACGGCCATATTCGATGACCGCGATCTGCATGCCGAGACAAATGCCGAGGTAAGGTCGTTTGTGCTCGCGCGCAAACCGCACCGCGGCGATCTTGCCCTCGACACCGCGCTCGCCGAAGCCTCCCGGCACCAGAATCGCGTCCATCTTCTCGAGCACGGCCGTGCCCTGCTCTTCGATGTCCGTCGACTCGATGAAATGGATGTTCACCCGCGTGCGGTTCTGCACACCGGCGTGGGTGATCGCCTCGTTGAGCGAGATGTACGAGTCGCGGTTCTGCACGTACTTGCCGACCATCGCGATGTCGACCTCGGCTTCCGGATTCGCCTTGGTGTCGACCACGCGCTGCCAAGAGGACAAATCGGCGGGCTTCGCCTGCGCTTCGAGTCGGAGTTTCTCGACCACGATGTCATCGAGCCCCTGCTCGTGCAGCAGGAGCGGAATTTCGTAGATGTCGCGCGCATCGACAGCCGAGATGACTGCCCGGTGCTCGACATTGGTGAAGAGCGCGATCTTGCGTCGATGCTCGGCGGGCAGCGGATCGCGCGCACGGCAGAGCAGGATGTCGGGCTGGATACCGATACCGCGTAATTCTTTGACCGAGTGTTGGGTCGGCTTGGTCTTGATCTCGCTGCCGCCGCCCACCACGGGCACCAGCGTCAGGTGCATGAAGATCGCCTGGGAACGACCGAGCTCGACACCGATTTGACGAATCGCCTCGAGGAAGGGCAGTGACTCGATGTCACCCACCGTGCCGCCGATCTCGACCATGCACACGTCCGAGTCGCCAGCGCCGAGCATGATGCTGGCCTTGATCTCGTCGGTGATGTGCGGGATCACCTGCACCGTAGCGCCGAGGTAATCACCTCGACGCTCCTTGGCGATCACGCGTTCGTAAATTCGGCCCGTGGTGAAGTTGCTGTGACGCCCGGTCACCGTGCGTACGAAACGTTCGTAGTGGCCGAGGTCGAGATCGGTCTCGGTGCCATCGTCGGTGACGAATACCTCGCCGTGCTGAAACGGGCTCATAGTGCCCGGATCGACGTTGATGTACGGGTCGAGCTTGACCATCGCGATCTTGAGACCGCGCGCCTCGAGTATGGCCGCCAACGAAGCGGAGGCGATGCCCTTCCCCAACGAGGAAACGACACCGCCCGTGACAAAGACGAAACGAGGCATGGGAACCGCCGCAATAAAGAGCGCCGAGAAGACCCCGGCACGACGGGAAATCAGATTAACAAAAACGGCCTTCCCACACCAGCCGTAAACGCCCCCGTGCACCCTTGTCGTCGACCGATGCGCGGAACGGCGCGATCAGCAGATCCGCGACCGCAACCACTTGCGCCGCACCCGCCTTGCGATCGAAGAGGATCGGCAGCACCGCGCGCTCCCAAGGCGGCAGACTCGCCACGCGCAGTACTTCCTTGAGGGCGCGACGCGGTCCGCCCGATTCGAGGACGACCTTCTCACCCCCCTCGCGCGCGCCGATCCAGAGCACCTCCGGAAGCGATGCCGCGCAAAACGGTCCATGCGGGTCGGCGACGAGGCGCAGTACGCCACGTCCCGCCCCCAGCTCGAATCGACGACTGCGACGCCAGCGCCACGCTTGGCGATCGGGCGATAGCTTCGCAGACGTCGGCACCGCCTCACGTAGCGCGTAAAGCCGACCACGAAAACGACGCACCTCACCGCCCGCCCAGCGCACACTCGGCGTCGCATCGCGACGCGCCGCAGGCAGCTCGCTGCGAATGCGTTCGAGATGCACGGCATCGGGCATGGCGAGCCCTCGACCCTGCAGCCAATGACGCAGCAGATTGCGCTGACGCGCGGCATCCAGCGTCGCAAGTTTCGTGAGTTCGACGAGCCCGCCCTCGACGCTCACGGCGGCAAGATCTTGCGCGGCGAGCACCTCGAGCAGCTCGCGCGCTTCACCCAGATGCGCGGCACTGCGCGAGACTACGCGTGCGGCGGCGGGCCAACGTTCACGCAGGACGGGCAATACCCGTCGGCGCAGATAATTTCGATCGAAGCGCTCATCGACATTGCTGTCGTCCTCGACCCAGCCGATCTCCTGCCCGCGCAAAAAGGCTTCGAGATGCGCCCGTGACTCGTGCAGGAGCGGCCGCACGAGTCGACCCGAATAAAATGTCATGTCGCGCGGCATCGCCGCGAGCCCCGATACCCCTGCGCCGCGCATCAACTGCAGCAATACGGTCTCGAGCTGATCGTCCTCGTGATGCGCCGTGAGTAGCCACTCGTCGCGGCGTAATACTTTGGCGAGGGCTTCGTAACGGGCCCGCCGAGCTTCCGCCTCGAGCGAGGTACCGCGCGTGCGCAGCACCGTGACACGACGGACGGCAAGCGGAACTTTGAGTTGCCGACAAAGCGCGCGACAGCGAGCTGCCCAGGCATCGGCCTCGGGTCGCAAACCGTGATGAACATGGACGGCACGCAGTGATACGTGGCGCCATCGCTTCGAGCGCCGCTGCAACATCGAGAGTCCGACGAGCAACGCGACGGAATCTGCGCCGCCGCTCAAGGCGACGCACCACGCCGAGGGTGCGGTATCGCCCGCGAGCGACTCGAGCTCACCGGCGAGGCGCTCGAGTAAAGGATCGCGAGGCGTGCTCAGCCCGACCCCTCGGTGAAGGCGCCGAAGCCCGCAAGACGACGGGAGCGCTCCGCGAGCAGCGTTTCACGCGGCTTCGC
>JBEAXT010000121.1:0-3543 GCA_041159695.1 Pseudomonadota bacterium | reverse complement strand
ATCAGCCTCCCGCGCCTGCGCCACCGAGGATCGAGCGGGTGGCCCAACTGAGCACCGCATCAACACCCCAGAAGAACAGCGACATGATGATGACGAACACGAAGACGACGATCGTCATCGTGCCGGTCTCCTGGCGGGTGGGCCAGAAGACCTTGTAGAGCTCGATGCGTGCATCGAGTACGAATTTCCAGAAGTCGCGACCGTATTGCGACACCGCAAAGACCAGAGCGCCCAAGACGAGCGAGCCGACGAACAACGACCAGCGTACCCAGTCGTCCTGATCGCCTTTCAGGAAATAGAACGCAGCGATGCCCGCCACCGCGATGAGGATCGCGGCGTAGAGCTTCGCCTTGTCGGCGCCGGTGGCGCCTGCTTCCTTGACGATGTCGTTCATACTCGCCTAGATCCAGACTCGTTCCCGAGTGGCAGGCCAGGAGGGAATCGAACCCCCAACCTGCGGTTTTGGAGACCGCCGCTCTGCCAATTGAGCTACTGGCCTGTGCTGTGTGTCTTTCGCTTTCCTTACTTCAGGATCTTGGCGACGACGCCTGCACCGACGGTGCGGCCGCCTTCGCGGATCGCAAAGCGCAGACCGTCTTCCATCGCGATCGGCGCGATCAACTCGACCGTCATCTTGATGTTGTCGCCAGGCATCACCATCTCGGTGTCGCCCGGCAACTCGATCGTGTCGGTCACGTCCGTCGTGCGGAAGTAAAACTGCGGGCGGTAGCCCTTGAAGAACGGCGTGTGACGGCCCCCTTCTTCCTTCGTCAGCACGTACACCTCACACTCGAACTTCGTGTGCGGCAGGATGCTGCCGGGCTTGGCCAACACCTGACCACGCTCAACGTCCTCACGCTTCGTGCCACGCAGCAGCACACCCACGTTGTCGCCCGCCTGACCCTCATCGAGCAGCTTGCGGAACATCTCAACGCCCGTGCACGTCGTCTTCACCGTGTCCTTCAGACCGATGATCTCCACTTCATCGTTCACCCGAACGATGCCGCGCTCAATACGACCCGTCACCACCGTGCCACGGCCCGAAATCGAGAACACATCCTCAACCGGCATCAGGAACGGCTTCTCAACGTCGCGCTTCGGCACAGGGATGTACTTGTCCATCTCCTCAACCAGCTTGATCACCGCAGGTACGCCAATCGCGCTCGTGTCGCCCTCCAGCGCCTTCAGCGCCGAGCCCACAACGATCGGCGTCGCATCGCCAGGGAACTTGTACGTGTTCAACAACTCGCGAACTTCCATCTCGACAAGCTCCAAAAGCTCCTTGTCGTCGACCATGTCCGCCTTGTTCATGAACACCACGATGTACGGCACACCCACCTGACGGGCGAGCAAAATGTGCTCGCGCGTCTGCGGCATCGGACCATCAGCCGCCGATACCACCAAAATCGCCCCGTCCATCTGCGCCGCACCCGTGATCATGTTCTTCACGTAGTCCGCGTGCCCCGGGCAATCCACGTGCGCGTAGTGACGCTCCTTCGACTGGTACTCCACGTGCGCCGTCGAAATCGTAATACCGCGCGCCTTCTCTTCAGGGGCCTTGTCAATCTGGTCGTACGCCTTGAACTCACCACCGTGCGTCTCGGCCATCACCTTCGTCAGCGCCGCAGTCAGCGTCGTCTTACCGTGGTCAACGTGACCAATCGTCCCAACGTTTACGTGCGGCTTGCTGCGTTCGAATTTTTCCTTGGACACGTCTGTATCTCCTGAAAACCGTTCAAAAAATTCCTGACAACTACTCTGGAGCTCACGACCGGGATTGAACCGGTGACCTCGTCCTTACCAAGGACGTGCTCTACCAACTGAGCTACGTGAGCCGAAACCTGGAGCGGGTAGTGGGAATCGAACCCACGTCATCAGCTTGGAAGGCTGAGGTTCTACCATTGAACTACACCCGCTTTGTCTACAAGACTTGGGTGAGCCCGCAGGATCCGCCACAACAGCCGACTCTTGCCTCTCTCCCACTCGCTTGGTGGAGGGGGTAGGATTCGAACCTACGAAGGCGTGAGCCGGCAGATTTACAGTCTGCTCCCGTTGGCCGCTTGGGTACCCCTCCGCGTGAAACGAGCCGCCTATTCTGATTTCACCGCCCGGGGGTGTCAATGAAGGAGTCGATCTAAATCATGGGCCTGGACCCGATCGTCCTGTTCTTCGCCCTGGGGCTCGGCGCCGGCATCCTGAAGGCCGACCTGCGTCTACCCCCCGCGATTTACGAGTTTGTCAGTACTGTGTTGCTCCTTTCGATCGGAATGAAGGGGGGTATCGAGCTCGCCCGACAGCCTGCGGAGGGCCTTGCGGGCGATCTTCTGCTCACGCTGATTCTCGGTATCTTGTTGACTTTTATAGCTTTTTTTATTCTCCGATACGTGGGACGGCTCGATCGGAGTAACTCCGCTGCCGTGGCCGCCCACTATGGATCGGTCAGTATCGGCACCTTTGCTGTCGCCGTTGCCTTCCTGGCAGGGGCCGGCATCCCCTACGAGCCCACGCTCCCCTTGCTGCTCGTTCTTTTAGAGATACCGGCGATCGTCCTTGGCATTTTGCTCGCCCGGGGCCTGCGGGCCGGGGCGCCCTGGGGCGAAATTGCTCACGAAGTCCTGCTCGGCCGCAGCGTGTTGCTGCTTCTCGGTGGCCTCGTCATCGGCTGGGCTGCGGGCGCCGAGGGTTTGGAGCCGGTGGCACCACTCTTCTTTGACCTCTTTAAAGGCATCCTCGCGGTCTTCCTCCTCGAGATGGGCCTGATCGCGGCCGATCATTTCGGCGGCTTCCGCCGTCACGGCCCCTTCATGGTCGCCTTCGCGTTACTCATTCCGCCGTTCTTCGCCATGATCGGGCTCGGTTTCGCCTTGCTCATGGGGCTGTCCGTCGGTGGCGCGATCCTGCTGGCGACGCTTGCGGCGAGCGCCTCGTACATCGCTGCGCCGGCCGCCATGCGCTCCGCGGTACCCGAGGCGAACCCGGCGTTTTCTTTGACCGCCGCACTCGCCCTCACCTTCCCCTTCAACATCCTTGTCGGCATCCCGCTCTATCAGCAGGCGGCCGAGTGGCTACTGAGGACCTCGTCATGACCGGTGTTGCCGAAGCTCATCGCAAATTATTGACCGTGATCACCGAGTCGAATCTCGAGCGCGATCTCGTGCGTGAGATCGAGTCACTGGGTGTCGCGGGCTACACCATCAGCGACGCGCGCGGCCGAGGCGATCAAGGATTGCGCGCCTCGCATTGGGGGCACAGCAGCAACATCCGCGTCGAAATCGTCTGCGATACACCGCTCGCCGAACGCGTGCTGTCCCGCCTGCGCGAGAAATACTATGAGCACTACGCCATCGTGATGTGGGTCGTCGACGTCGAAGTGTTGAGGCCGGACAAGTTCCGCTGAGCGCCGGGCCCGCGCACGAATCGACCCGGACGAGCGCCGGTCGGCACGCCGTCTCGAAGGGCTAATTGCCCGTTGATCACGACATGACGCATCCCGGCCGCGAATTGATGAGGCCGGGCATACGTGGCGAGGTCGCGAATTTGCGC
>JBEAXT010000077.1:0-2679 GCA_041159695.1 Pseudomonadota bacterium | reverse complement strand
GCAGCGCACTGGCCGCGCTTCGTGCGCAATCGCGTTGAACAATTCGAGGGACGTGCGACGCTTGTCGAGGTGATGCCGACCCCCTCTATTTTCTTCATGGGTATGACCGGTTCCGTGTTACCCATCGCGGTCTCGCACGGCGAAGGCCGCGCCGAATTCGCCGATGCCGCGCAGGCCCTGGCCTGCGAGTCCTCGGGCACCGTCGGGCTGCGGTATGTCGTGCGCGCCGGTGAGATCGCCACGCGCTATCCCGCCAACCCCAACGGCTCGCCGAACGGCCTCGCCGCGCTCTGCAACCTCGACGGACGTATCACGCTCGCCATGCCGCATCCCGAGCGCGTGTTCCGCGCCGTACAAATGTCTTGGCGGCCGCCGGGCAACACTGAGTATTCGGGTTGGATGCGTCTCTTCCGAAATGCGCGAGCTTGGGTGGGATGAGCCCATCGCGACCACCCGTTTTCGAAGTGCGGGGGCTGCGCAAGACATACGGTGAGGGTGCAGCGGCAGTTCATGCGCTGCAGGGCATCGATCTGCACATCGATCCGGGCGAGCTTCTCGTGTTACTCGGACCCTCAGGGTCCGGGAAATCGACCCTGCTGAATATTTTGGGGGGACTCGATCGACCCACGGCGGGCAGTGTTCGCTTTGGTGATCTGGAGCTCTCGACCGCAACGGATGCAGCGCTAACCGATTATCGACGTCATCACGTCGGTTTCGTATTCCAGTTCTACAATCTCATCGCGAGTCTCACGGCGCGCGAAAACGTCGAGCTCGTGACGGAGGTGGCCGATAGGCCGATGCCGGCTGAGGAGGCGCTGGCCTTGGTCGGTCTCAGCGAGCGGACGACTCACTTTCCCGCGCAACTCTCGGGCGGTGAGCAGCAGCGGGTCGCGATCTCGCGCGCGATTGCGAAGCGGCCAACCGTATTGCTGTGTGACGAGCCTACCGGTGCGCTCGATGTCGCGACCGGTATCCGAGTGCTGGAGTCGATTCTGCAGATCAACGAGCAGCTCGGCACGACAACCTTACTGATCACGCACAACGCTGACATCGCAAGGCTTGGTGATCGCGTCGTACGGTTCGCCGATGGACTGATTCGTTCCATTGAACTCAATCCTCGGCGAGTGCCACCCTCTGAGTTGCATTGGTGAGCCCGCTCGATCGGAAATTATTGCGGGACTTACGTCGCCTTTGGTTACAGGCCGTAGCGGTGGGTGTCGTGCTCGGCTGCGGGATCGCCATCTTCGTGATGGCCACGGGGATGTACGGCTCGCTCGAAGCCTCGCGAGATCAGTATTACGCTCGCTCACTGATGGCTGATCTTGCCGGTTCGCTCGTTCGGGCGCCCGATCGCATCGCCATGGATCTCGCCGCGGTACCGGGCGTCGCCGCCCTCGAAGCCCGCGCGAGTGGCGTCGGATTATTGACTATCGAAGGTGTCACTGAGCCGGTATCGGCGCGACTCATCTCGTTGCCGGCTAACCGTAGGCCTCGAGTGAACGACTTGGTGTTGAAGCGAGGTCGATGGCCCGATGCCGCGCGCAGTGCAGAGGTGCTCGTAAATGAGGCGTTCGCCGAGGCCCATACGATCGAGCCGGGGTTGCGATTGCCGGTGCTCATTCGGGGACAGCGCAAAACGGTCGAGGTCGTGGGTATCGCGAGCAGTCCCGAGTTCGTTTTCGCGGTGGCGCCGGGGGATATTCTCCCGGAGCCGCGGCGCTTCGGCGTACTCTGGATGAATCGCGAAGCGCTCGGTAGTGCGCTCGATCTCGACGGCGCCTTCAACGACGTCGTCTTGCGGCTCCAAGCCGATGCCGATCGTCCGGCCGTGATCGCGAGCGTCGATGCTCAACTGTCACGCTTCGGCGGGCGTGGTCTCTATGGCCGCGATCGCATGCTCTCAGCGCGCTATCTCTCCGACGAGTTGTCGCAACTGCGAACGCTCGCGAGCATCCTGCCGCCGATATTTTTGATGGTGGCGGTATTCCTGATCAACGTGATGCTCTCGAGACTCGTCGCGACCGAGCGCGCCAATATCGGACTCCTCAAGGCGTTCGGCTACGCGAATACCACCATCGGTTCTCATTACGCGAAGTTTGCGCTCGCCTTTTGTTTGGGTGCGGCGGTGCTCGGCATCGGGCTCGGCACCTGGGTGGGTCACTACATGGCGGGCGTCTATCAAGCGGTGTACCACCTGCCGCAGCTCGACTTCGAGGCGGGCCCGCTCGTGTATCTCGGTGCCTTTCTCGTCGCGTTGCTCGCCGCGATGTTGGGCGCACTTTCCGCGGTGCGACGTGCCGTGACGTTGGCGCCGGCGGTGGCGCTCGCGCCGCCTGCACCCACATCATTCCGGCGATTGGGAGAGCGACTCGAGCGTCGACTGCGTGCGCTCGATGCGCGATCCCGAATGCTCGCACGCCGCATTCTGCGGTTTCCGAGAAGGTCGGCGACGACCGTGACGGGCGTTGCGCTGGCACTCGCGCTACTCATCATGTCCGAACATTTCCCGATCGCCATCGAGCGCATCATCAGCATTAACTTCGGCACGACGCAGCGCATGGACGTCACCCTGACGTTTGCCGAACGCGAGCATGATCGTGTGCTGCACGAGGTCGCGAGGCTTCCGGGCGTGTTGTATGTCGAGCCGCTGCGTACGGCCGATGTCTTTTTGTCCACGGG
>JBEAXT010000212.1:0-2989 GCA_041159695.1 Pseudomonadota bacterium | reverse complement strand
TATCTTGTTAATCGATCGGCAGAGTTTTCGCGCTGCAAAGACGGAAATCTCGCGCTCATACTGAAATCGATCGAGTCGGGTAGGGTGATCTGCCTCTATTCGACTCAATGCGCCTCGCTCGTCGAGACGCCAGGCGGCGACAAACCGTGCCGGCTGTCGCTCAATACGCCGACGGGCGAGATGGAGTTACCCTGCGATCGCATCATCGCGCGGCTCGGTGCGACGCCGCCGCGCAAGTTCGTCGAGGCTTGCGGGATCAATTTTCCGTCGAACGACCCGTCGTCGCTGCCGGTGCTAACGGCCTCGTACGAGTCGAGCGTTCCCGGTTTGTACGTGATCGGTGCCCTCGGCGGATATCCGCTGATCAAACAGGCGATCAATCAGGGCTATGAGGTCGTGGAGTCCATTCGGGGCAGTCCGGTCGCGCCTGCCGACGAGCCTTTGCTTGCCGCGAAATTCGCCGGTATTCCGGGGTTCCGCTCGGTCAGCGACACATTACAGGAGATGCAGCGGCAGATCCCGTTGTTCACCGAGGTAAACCCGCTGATGTTTCGGGAAATCGCTTTGGGTAGCACGATCCACGTGCTCAACCCGGGTGAAGTCGTATTCAGGCGGAATGACTATACCAATTCGTTTTACACCATCCTCCGCGGAAGCGTGGAGATTCGGCCTGATGAGGCCGACCCCAAAAAGAAAATCCCGTTGTCGGTGGGTCAATTCTTTGGCGAGATGGGGCTTTTGTCAGGGCGTCGTCGAACGGCGATGGTGCTCGCGGGCGAGGGCTGCGTTCTCATCGAGACGCCACGACGTGACGTTTTGAAGTTGTTGAGCTCCGTGGATGCGGCGCGGTCCGTGATCGATCAGACCTTCATCGTGCGAGCCATTCAAAGCGGGTTTGCGCCTCAAGCGAAGACAGCGGATCTCTTGCCTATCGCTGCGAAGGCAAAACTAAACCGATACAAAGCGGGACAAGTCTTGTTCAGCGAAGGGGACGAAGCCGATGCGCTGCACCTCGTTCGTAGCGGATCGCTGGCTGTATTGCGAACGATCGGTGGCCGCGAAATCATCAACTCTTATGTTGCGGCAGGAAACTACGTCGGCGAGATGGGGTTGATGGGTAACACCCGTCGCAGCGCAACGGTGCGCGCTACCGTCGCGACGGAGACCATCAGTCTCGATGCGGAGACGTTCGCCGAGTTGCTGACCCGCAATCCTGCGTTGCGCTCAGAGCTCGAAGAAACCGTTCGGCAGCGAATCGCTAGCAACACGCGACTGCAAGGCCAGGATAATGCCGGGGCTCTGATCTCGTTTCTATTGAAGCAAGGTCTCGGCGAAGCGACCGATGTGCTCCTAATCGACGAAACCTTGTGCGTCGGTTGCGACAACTGCGAGCGCGCGTGTGCTGCAACTCACGACGGTACCTCGCGGCTCGATCGTGCAGCCGGTCCGACCTTCGCGAACGTCCATGTCCCAACCTCCTGCCGGCATTGCGAAGATCCGCATTGCATGAAGGATTGTCCACCCGATGCGATTAGACGCTCGCCGAATGGTGAAGTGTTCGTGGGTGATAACTGCATTGGTTGCGGTAACTGCGAGCGTAATTGTCCCTACGGTGTGATCCAGATGGCAGGTCCGCCAATGGAACAGCCTTCACTGACCTCATGGTTGATGTTCGGTAGCGACGAAGAAAATATTTTCGGTCAGTTTCGCGGTCTGGGTCGCAAGCACGCGCATCATCACGACGACGGTCAGGGTGCGCCGAAAGCGGCCAAGAAGGCCGTCAAATGCGACATGTGCAAGGGACAAGATGGCGGCCCCGCCTGCGTGCGTGCCTGCCCGACGGGCGCGGCCTTGCGCGTGAGCCCTGAAGAGTTCGTGGCGTTCGTTCAGCAGGAAGCGTCGAGGTTCTGACCGTGCACGAGTCGATATTCGACTATGGGAAAAGACGTTACCTCAAGGTGGCGCTGGGTTTATGCGCGGTCTCGATCGTCGCCTATGCCGTGCACGACCCGTTGTCTCCACCGAATGGTGGGACGTGGTTGGGGTATACCTTGGGTGGTGTCGGAGCAGCGCTCATTCTTTGGTTGACTGCGCTCGGTATTCGCAAGCGCAGCTATGCGTCCTCGCTCGGCACCTTGCGCGGGTGGACCAGCGCTCACGTCTATCTCGGCCTGTCGCTCATCGTCGTGGCAACGCTGCACACGGGATTCCAATTTGGTTGGAATTTGCACACCTTGTGCTATGTCCTCATGTTGATCGTCATCGCGAGCGGTATTTTCGGCATGGTGGTCTACCTGCGTTATCCGCAGTTGATGTCCAGCAATAGAGCGGGCCGCAAGCCAGACGTCCTTCGCGACGAGATCGACGATCTCGATCAGCGATCCTTGCGCATGGCCTCGGAGATGCCGCGACGTTTCGGCGAGGTTCTGCGTTCGAATCGCGAAGGAACGCGAGTGGGTGGAGGCACCCGGGCCATTCTTGGCGGGCACGATTTTTCGACTGTTGATTTGCCGACTGCGGGAGGAGGGGTGCAGAAGGTTCCCAATGTCGACCAAGTGGCGGTGCTGGATTGGCTCGGTGCCGAACTCGCCCACAGCGACGAGGGCGAATTGGTCAAGCGGATCGGCGATCTGCTCAGTGTGATCGCGACACGAAGGAATCACCTGCGTCGCCTTCGTCGAGATGCTCAAATTCGCGGATGGCTCGAAATCTGGCTTTACATCCATGTTCCAGTGACCTTG
Organism: Pseudomonadota bacterium; assembly: GCA_041159695.1. Classification (GTDB taxonomy): domain Bacteria; phylum Pseudomonadota; class Gammaproteobacteria; order Steroidobacterales; family Steroidobacteraceae; genus UBA964. Next base: position 248 of record JBEAXT010000212.1, on the reverse strand, counting down.
GCCCTGATCGGCACGCTGATCGCTCATGTCGTCAGCGTGTTCCTTTATTGGTGATGCGATGCGGATCCTGATCAGAACACTCGAGAAGGGGGTAACCGGAGTTACAGTCGCCAGTGATCGCGTAGTCGACGCGGATGTCATCCGCATCGGCCGAGCGACTGATCAGCACATTCAATCCAACGATCCGCGTATCGGTTTGCAACACGCGAGAATCACGCGATCGGATACGGGTCTGTCGATCTCGTGTG
>JBEAXT010000151.1:0-5024 GCA_041159695.1 Pseudomonadota bacterium | reverse complement strand
TTTGCACCCATCGACGATTTCGAGGCGGATTTGTTGAATCATCTGAAAGCTCGTCATGACCGAGTGTCGGTGGAGCGGATCGTCTGCGGCGATGGGCTCGCCTTGCTTTATCAGTTCATCTTGATGAAGTCTGGGAAGACGCGTTCGGAGCCCGTCACGCCCGCGATTGTGGCGAGCGAGGCGCTTGCCGGAGAGGCGGTCGCCAAAGAGGCTGTCAATCGTTTCCTTGCCGTACTGGGCAGCTTCGCAGGGGATTGCGCCCTGATCTACGCTGCGCGCGGCGGGGTGTATTTTGGTGGTGGTGTATTGCCGAAAATCTGGCCACTGGTAACTGACAGTCCGCTTGTCGAAAGGTTCAACAATAAAGGCCGGATGTCGTCATGGGTCTCCATGATTCCTTTGAAACTGATTGTCGATGATGCTGCGGCGCTGCGAGGCGCGGTAATCGCGGCGGAGCACGGTTGAATCCTTCGACCTAATCGGCTCAAATCCCCTCATGAGCCGTAAATCTGTACTCGATCGTTTTCTGGACGTCGTGGAGCGGGGCGGGAATGCCCTACCGCATCCGGCGACGCTCTTCGCTTTGTTGGCACTCAGCGTCATCATCATGTCGTGGTTTGCCTCGCTGGCAGGACTTTCGGTGCAGCACCCCACGACGGGCGCTACCGTCACGGCGGTCAACCTCCTGAGTCTTGAGGGTCTACACCGCATTCTCACGAGTCTCGTGACGAACTTTACGAGCTTCGCGCCGCTTGGGACGGTGCTCGTTGCACTCATCGGAATTGGTGTTGCTGAACATTCGGGACTCATGGGTGCAGCGTTAAGGAAACTGGTGCTTGCAGCACCACGATCGTTGCTCACGCCGATCGTGGTCTTCGCCGGCGTGATGTCGAATATGGCCAGTGAGATCGGCTATGTACTGCTGATTCCGCTCGCAGGGCTCATTTTCAAATCTGCAGGGCGTCATCCCATCGTTGGTATGGCCGCGGCATTTGCCGGCGTCTCGGGTGGATACTCCGCCAACCTGCTGATCGGTACCATCGACCCGTTGTTGTCGGGGCTATCGCAAGAGGCTGCACGTATCGTCGATCCTGACTACACCGTCAGTCCGCTCGCCAACTGGTATTTCATGGCCTTTTCGACGCCGGTGATCACGGTCCTCGGTTGGTTGGTCGCAGAGCGATTCACGGCGCCCCGTTTTCCGGACGATCGCCCGTTCGGCGCCTCGGGCGATTCCGATCTTGCCGCTGTGCTGACTGAAGAGGAGCGACGTGGACTGCGATATGCGGGTTTTGCGAGTCTGTTCTTAACGCTTCTTCTCGTTTGGTCGATGCTGCCGCTCGGTTCGGTGCCCGGTGCCGGGTTCCTACGTAATCCCGAGGATGGCGATCTACTCAAGTCGCCGCTGTTGTCCGGAGTCGTGGCCATCATTTTCTTGTATGGCGTCGTGAGTGGCATTGCGTACGGCGTCGGCGCCCGGACGATCAAGAACGATAACGATGTCATCAGCGGAATGAGCGCGAGCATGGCGACGCTCGGGGGGTACCTCGTACTTGTTTTCTTTGCTGCGCAGTTTGTGGCGTTTTTCAACTGGACTCAGTTGGGCCTTATTTTTGCAGTGAACGGCGCCGAGGGATTGAAGGCCTTGGGGCTACCGGCGATCCCGCTCTTCGGGATGTTCATTTTGTTGACGGCCACCATCAATCTCCTGATGGGGTCTGCCTCCGCGAAATGGGCATTGATGGCTCCCGTATTCGTGCCGATGTTCATGCTGCTCGGCTACTCTCCCGAGCTCACACAGACGGCCTACCGAGTGGGTGACAGTGTCACGAATATCATTTCGCCGATGATGAGTTACTTCGCGCTCATCATCGCGTTCTTTCAGAAATACGAGCCCAAGACGGGGCTCGGTACGATCGTCGCCGTGATGCTGCCGTACTCATTCACGTTCCTGATCGGATGGTCGATGGTTTTCGCGGTTTGGCTTACGCTGGGTTTGCCCATCGGGCCTGACGCGCCACTCGTTTATCCGGCGAGCGCGAACGAATAGACGAGCGATGCCGCCACCGCGATAAAGAGGGCGACGGCCCAGCGTACGGCGATGAACGAAAAGATCGGGCGTACGGGAAAGACATGCGTCGTGTCGATTGCCGCCCACTTATGGATCATCACGTCCTTTCCCATGACTGCGCTGACACTGCGGATGAAATCGCGGCGACTGCGGTAACGAATCATCGCGACGACCTGCCAAGGCTCCGCGTTCGAGGGCTCGATGAACGAGCCGCTACGCCTCGAGATGAAAATTGGCACATTACCGTAGCGCAGCAGGTGAGGGAAAAATGCGCGCGCGTAACGCTTATCGGCGTCGATAGCGTTATCGCCAAATGATGATCCTGGCGGATAAGCGGCTTTATCGCGATAGCGGATGAGATTGACCATAACGAACTCGCGACCATCGTCACGCGAGAGCAGTCGCTTCAGAGATTCAAAAAGCTCCGGATCGTCTCGATCGACGTTGTGTGCGGCGACGCGATCCAAGAAACCGTCGACTTCCTGTTGGGTGAGCGGACGTCCGCGACCGCCATACCAAAACAAAAAAATCGCGTAAGCGGCGATCGGCGCGAGGAGAGCGAGGAAACTCATGATGCGATAAATCGATTGATGTGGTCAGCGAGTTCCAAGGCTTTGTCCTCTTGCAGAAAATGACCTGCACCCCGGATTGCGGTATGCGCCTGTCCCGCTGCTCCGGGTACCCGTTTCTGGAACAGACGTTCGCCCCCGCGAGTGATGGGATCTCGTGTACTGAAGAGCGTCAAAAAGGGTTTGTTCCAAGACTCGAGCACGCGCCAGGCTGCCTCGTTGGCTTCGCGTTCCGGATTATCGGCTTCGGCGGGCACAAAGCGGGGAAACATTCGCGCGGCTACCCGATGGCGACGGGTCGGAAACGGTGCGTCGTAGGCAGCGATTTCCGCCTGGCTGAGCGGCTGTGCGCATCCGGTCGCGACAATACGACCGATCGGGAACCACGGGCTCCAGCGCGCGAAGGCGCGCCAGATCTTGAAGGCGGGCGGGACGCTTCGACCCACACCGGTGGGCAGGCCGCCGTTGGCAAGTACGGCGCGTGCGAAGCGGTCGGGGTTGGCGGTGAGCATGCGCAGTCCGATCAAAGAACCCCAGTCCTGACAAAAAAGAGTGATGCGCTGGAGATCAATCACCTGAAGCCACGCATTCATCCAGAGGACATGGTTACGGTAGGAATAGTCAGAAGGATGAGAAGGTTTATCGGAGCGGCCAAAACCCACGAGATCCGGTGCGACCACACGATGCCCTGCCGCGAGTAGGGGCGGGATCATCTTTCGATAGAGAAAGGACCACGTCGGTTCGCCATGCATCAACAGAATCGGTGCTGCCTCGCGCGGCCCTTCATCGATACAAGCGATACGTAAACCTCCGATGTCGAGATACCGCGGCTTATAGGGAAAGTCAGGGACGTGATCAAAGCAGTGTTCCGGTGTACGCAGAACACGATCGGTATGGATGACCGGTAGAACGTCGGTGGGCATGGTTTGAGTTATCGGGTGGAAAAGAGACTGCGAGTATCCGGTGATACCGGGCCCTTAATAATGAAGATCAGCGAGGATTCGATGAAACCGATTGAATACGCGAGCGCCACCATTCGAATCAGGAGCGTCGTATCGATGAAGAACGACGCCAGCATCACCACGAAGAGGAGGACACCCGAGTATCGGCTGACGTGCGTGTGCAGCATGATGATGCGCCCGCAACGGATACGCGAGATCAATAGCACCCCCACCAGAGTCGTGAGTGTCACGTAAATGTAGGGGAGATTCGGAGTGAGATACGCTGGAAACAGCACGGCGAGAACGATTGCCGAGCAGGGATAGAACACAAGATCCGCGACTGCATCCAGCTTCGAGCCGAAGTCGCTCGTCTGACTCCAGCGTCTCGCGAGAGCGCCGTCCAACGCATCGGAGACACCGAGCAGGACGAACCAGACGACCAGCCATGTTTGATTAGCCGCCTGACTCAGAGGGAGCAGCAGCGGGCTCCCGAAGAGCCTGAAGAAGGACAGCGCGTTCGGTACGGAGAGCGAGCTCAACTGGGTGAACTTCCGTAACTTACGGACTTCGATGCGCGCCCGACGGTGACCTCAACGCCGTTCAAGGCCGCATTACCACACAGCTCGTCGATGAAGGTCTCATCGGTGAGATCGTTAGCGCTGACGCCAGCGTGCTGTCGCGCGACGCTGAGGCGGATGCCCGGTCGATGGTGGCCCCAACCGTGAGGAATACTGACGACACCGCGCATCATCTCGTCGTTGGTTTCGACTTCGATCTCCACCTCACCCGAACGAGAGGTGACGGTGGCCCAATCGCCCGTGGCGAGCCCCCGCATGGACGCATCGTCCGGGTGAATGAACAACGTGCAACGTTTCGGACCTTTGACGAAGCGTTTGGAGTTGTGCAGCCACGAGTTGTTAGTTCGCGGATCGCGTCGCCCGATAAGCTGCATGGACTCGGGTGAACGCGTCTTTTCTTGTACGAGGGTTTTAGCGAGACGTCTGAGATCGGCGACCAACGGCTTTGGCGCAAGCTCGATGCGTCGATCGCGGGTTTGCAGGCGCTCAGGCAAGCACGGCTCGAGGGCACCAAGATCGATCCCGTGGGGATTCTCTGTAATTCTGGAGAGCGTCAGTCCACGAGCGAAGGGGTTCCAACCCGCGCCACGACCGCCGAGCCGTATGCCGAGCGCCACGCTGCGTTTTGGAGTGAGAAAGCGAGCGATCCAGCGATTGAGACCCTTGGCTTTTCGGGAAGGATCGATCGCCTCGACGCGCCTCGAGAGTTTTTCGAAGATTTCGAAATCGTGTAGCGCCCCCGAAGGCTTTCCGAAAAGCGGCTTTGAATATTTCACCGTGTTTCGGATCGCGAGTACGTTGAAGATGAGATCAAAATGATCACGCTCCAGTGCGGAGGTGGGCGGCAGAATCAGATGGGCGTGTC
>JBEAXT010000093.1:0-3084 GCA_041159695.1 Pseudomonadota bacterium | reverse complement strand
CGACCGTGGTGTCGCGCGATGCGTCGGGTGCGGTCCAACTGAACTCGGGGGGTTACGGTTACGGCTTACGCGTCTCACAAACCTGCGACTTCGGTCATGTGGTGGCGCACAGCGGCGGTCTGCCGGGCTTTGGCTCGCAGATGCGGTGGTTGCCAGAGTATGGCGTGGGGCTCATCGCCTTCGGTAATCGCACGTATACCGGGTGGGGTGGGGTGTTCGACGAAGCGCTGCTCGCCTTGCGTCGCTCGGGTGGTTTGACGCCGCGACAAGTGCAGCCGGCACCGGCGCTCGTCGAGGCGCGACGCGGGGTCAATTCTTTGATGATGAACTGGGACGACACGCTGATCGACCGGCTCGCAGCGATGAACCTGTTCCTCGATCGATCCAAAGAGCGACGCCGCGCGGAGTTCTCGAAAGTGCGCGAGTCCGCCGGCGCGTGTCGCGAGCGACCCGGATTTCTCTACAGCGAGAATGCGCTACGGGGCGACTGGGTGCTCGAGTGCGAACGCGGGCTCGTTCAGGTCTCGGTGACGCTGGCGCCGACGGCACATCCGGGCATTCAACATCTCGAGCTTCGGGCATTGCCGCCGAACGCAGATGTCGCGGTGACGAGCGGTCTGCCGCCGCAAGCCTGTCCGCGCTGATCAGCCACCGCTTGCCGAGAGCAATCTCGGCGAGAGGTTCGCTTGGCGCAGTGCGGCGATCAAAGATTCAGTGTGGCTGGCATCGCGCGTTTCGATGGTGAAGTCCAGATCTGCGGCTTTCGCAGGCACGTCGAGAAAGAGTCGATGATGGGTGACGTCGATGATGTTGCCACCCGCTTCGCCGATGATCGAGGCGATACGGGCGAGAGTGCCCGGTTGATCGGCACTTTCGAAACGCAAGGTCACGAGGCGATGTTCGCGAACGAGTTGTCGCTGCAGCACGATGCCGAGCAGCCGGGTATCGATATTGCCGCCGCATAAGACCAAGCCGACCTTCCGATTCCTGAAGCGCTCGGGGTAGGCGAGGACGGCGGCAAGCCCTGCCGCCCCCGCGCCCTCGGCAACGGTCTTTTCGATGGAGATCAGCAGGCTGATGGCCCGCTCGATGTCGGCCTCGTCGACCAGCAGAATATCGTCGACGAGCTTCGTGATGATTTCACGCGTGATCTTGCCGACATTGCGAACGGCGATACCTTCCGCGATGGTTTGCGAGCCGAACTCGCGCGTCTCGCCCCGCACGGCGTTGACCATGCCCGGAAACGCCTTGGTCTGAACGCCGATGAGCTCTATCTTCGGCTTGAGGCCTCGCGCGGCGACCGCCATACCGGACAGTAGACCGCCGCCGCCGATCGGAACACATAGCACTTCGAGCTCGGGATGCTCCTCGAGCATCTCGAGCGCGATCGTTCCCTGACCTGCAATGACATCTTCATCGTCATAAGGATGCACGAAGACGAGATTCTCTCGGGCGGCGAGCTCGTGCGCGTAGGCCTCCGCTGCCGCCAATTGTTCGCCATGCAGAACCACCTTCGCGCCGAGCAACTGAGTCTGTTGGACTTTGTTGAACGGTGTGTTGGATGGCATGACGATGGTGGCGGGGATGCCCATCTTCGTCGCGTGATGCGCTACGCCCTGGGCATGGTTTCCGGCGGACATGGCGACCACTCCGCGTCGTCGCTGGTCGGGATCGAGTTTGAGCAAACGGATGAGTGCACCGCGCTCTTTGAACGCCGCGGTGAACTGTTGATTCTCGAACTTGAGATAGATCTCGGCGCCGGTGATGGCCGATAGCGTCAAGGAGTGCCGGCAGGGTGTTCGCACGATACGGCCCTTCAGCAGGGAGGCGGCCTCGCGAACAGAGTCGAGGGTGACAGTCATGCGAATATGATACCTGTCAGGCTGTACACTTCGCTGCGTAACGCTATACCCAAGTAATGAGCGAACTCCCGAAGTCCGGTTTTCAGCGCTGGCGCGCGTCAACCCTTGCGCCGTTCCGACATCGCATTTTCGCGACGCTTTGGTGGGCCTCGCTCGCCTCGTCGTTCGGGGGTCTCATTCAAACGGTCGGCGCCTCGTGGCAAATGGCGCTTATCGCCCCGGCGCCGGACCAGGTGGCGCTCGTCCAAGCTGTCGGTGCCTTGCCGTTCTTCTTTTTGTCGTTGATTGCCGGTGCCTTGGCCGATAACTACGACCGCCGTTTCATCATGCTCGCCTCACAACTGTTGGCTCTCGGCGCATCGGTGGCCTTGGCGGTCTTGGCTTTCCTCGAAATGCTGACTCCCGCGTCGCTGCTGTGGTTGACCTTTCTCATCGGCTGCGGCGCGGCGGCCTTCGCGCCCGCTTGGCAGGCCTCGATCGGCGAGCAGGTCCCGCGCGAGATCATCCCGGCTGCGGTGATGGCCAATGCCATGGGCTTCAACCTGGCGCGCAGCATTGGCCCCGCGATCGGCGGCGTCATCGTGGCGGCAGCCGGCGCCGTGGCGGCGTTCATGATCAACGCCGTGTCCTATCTCGGCTTGATCGTCGTGCTCAAACGCTGGCGCTTGCCAAAACCCGAAAGAACGCTGCCGCCGGAGCCACTCGGCCCGGCGATTTCGGCGGGTATTCGGTACGTTCGGCTGTCACCGAATTTGATCGCGATCATGATTCGGGCGGTGCTCTTTACCGTTCCAATTACGGCGGTCCCCGCGCTGATGCCTGTCGTCGCGCGCGATCTGCTCGGCGGTGGCGCACCAACGTACGGTGTGTTGCTCGGAGGTTTTGGTCTCGGCGCGATGTTGGGCGCGCTCTCGAGCGCGGCCTTCCGCACGCGCTTCTCGAGTGACGCGCTATTACGCGGTTTATGCGTCGTAGCGACGCTCGCCATGCTCGGAATTTCGCAAAGTCCATGGGCCCTCACGACGTTGCTGGCACACGTGGTCGCGGGGTTTGTTTGGACGTTGAGTCTTGCGACCTTCAATATCGCCGTGCAGTTGTCCTCGCCCCGTTGGGTGACGGGCCGTACGCTCGCGACTTATCAAACATTTGCCTTCGCCGGCATGGCAGTGGGGGCCTGGTTTTGGGGTCTGATTGCCTCCGAGATCGGTATTCGGTCTTCTTT
>JBEAXT010000064.1:0-8427 GCA_041159695.1 Pseudomonadota bacterium | reverse complement strand
CAGGCGTTCACCATGTTTCTCGCCATTCTCGGTATCGGTATCGTGGCACTCCCGGCAGGTATTTTGGGATCGGCCTTCTCAGATCAGCTCCATCAACAGCGTGAACAGATGTTAAAAGCTGTCGAAGATGCGTTTGCGGATGGCGTTCTAACCGAAACAGAAGCGCGTGAGCTTGAGGAAGAGCGAATTCGGCTCCATCTTACCGAAGAGCAGTTTGAGCTCCTCAAGCAACGCGCAATGGCGCGGCATTCGGTCGATCTGACCGCATCAAATACAGTCTTTAAGGCCTCCGAGGAAGTTAAAAAGCTCCGCGAGGCGCTACACATGTTGCCTGTTGATACCGCAATCGCAGAAATCGACAAACTCAATTTACCCGATGCCGAAAAAGCAGCCCTGCGAGTATTACTGAAGTAAGTCAGGGAGAAGGGTGTCGATTGATACGTTCGACATATCAAAACTTGTCGGGTATCGACGTTAATAGGTTTTTTCTTTGCTGTTTAAAGTTTTAAAAAGATTTAATTTCGTTAAAACGTTTCGTTAACGAAATGAAGATGGAGTAAAGCCATGCGTTTTTCCTCAGCGAGATTCCTTTTAATTACTTCGATTGTGCTGCTCGTTCCTAACGGATTCGCGGCAGACGCTGCGTCGGAACGCCTGGTGGCTTTCGTAATGCTCGATGTCGCGGCGGAAAAAGATGCCATGGCTCCATTAAAAAACGAGTACTTCAATAAACATATCACCGTCGGTATGAAGACGGGCGATAAATGGGAGTACTCGCTGAAGCTTGGGACGTCAGATAAAGATTCGCAGACGTATGAGCTGATGAGTAACGTTATCGAAGGAAAGATTAAAAAGTCGTTTGAACTGAAGAAAGGTATTTATCCGTATTTTTCAGCGCGATTCGGAGAGAAGACTTTCAGCGCGAAGGCTAAGCCCTACACCTCTAGCTTTACCTATTACAGTTTTGATGTCGGATCAAAACTTTCATTGTCAAGCGCATGGGGACTCGATATTGGATTTCGATGGCGGGACTCAGACAAATATAAGTATGAGAGTAAGCGCTACCATGCGATGCTGCTGTTCGACGTAAGTCCGCACAACACAGTCGGTTTGCGTTATTCGCAAAGTTCTTCAGATAATTTAGAAGAAGATCGAGAGAGTATACGGTTGCACTGGCAACATAACTTTTAGGACTGCAGTGTTAGAGTGGATTGAGAGACGGCCTCATTCGGTGCTGTGATGGGCTTCCGAAGACGCTTCGCCATCGCTCCAGTCTCCAGCGCCCGTTACGAACTAAAAACCTGGACCGAAAATACTGACTGTGGTCGATGGTTGCCTTAAGCAACCTGCTCGGAGGCAAAAGATTTCGCGACAGCTGTGTTCCGATAGAGAGCGTTTACGCCGCCCGGTGGGAAATCGGTTAACAGTGGTGAGGTCGGGTCCTTCCAGAGCGCGTGACGAGGTGACACCAACGCGATCGCGTAGATCGGTTGGTGGGTCGTCACGAATAGTTCCTTGTAAGGGTAGTCGCCGACCGGTCCGAGGTTGTAGTGACGGTACCCGTTGTCACGGCCCCATTCGCATACGGCCAAGCAGGCATAAATACCTGGCGAAAAGCGTCTGTACTGATCATTCCATTGGCAGAAGCTGCCATAGATCTGCTCGTACTCAGGCAGCAGGATCGAAACGTCGGTGAAAATTTGATCACCGTTTTGGTCGAAACATCGGACGACGAGTACGTCTAGATCGCGTACATAGTCAAGGAACCCTTCAATTTCGCCGCGTTCGATCTCGCATTTCGCGAAATGGACTCCGCCCATTTCGAGCATCTGCGAGAGATCTAGCGACTTACCGGTGACAACGGAAATCTCGGTTCGGAACGCCCGAAAACGTTTTGCAAGTTCGCCAAATTTGCGCGCTCTACGGGAATCGCTCCAGAACGCGGGATCGCCGATATCAGCTAGTCCGTAATGATCGTTGATCGGGACGCCGTACGGGCTCTCCGGCGGCACTGCATACACGATCAAAGGGCGCTTTGCGCAGGCAATCAGTTCGGCTGACACGTCCACGTATGGGCAAAGAGCGTCCCAGCGCGTGGTGTAGTAAACGATATCGTTATGTGTGCTCTTGATGCACAGATTAGCGGAGGTGAATGATTGGTGCCCCACACGATGGGTTTGAACAGGTGTGCTTATGGGGCGGCGGCTCTCGACCGGGCTGGAAAGTAAGTCCATCTGCATTAGTCTGGCGTCCTATGCACCGGCGTTAGATTGAAGTACTCCCGGTCGAAGGCGAAATTCGCCTCAAGGTAATTAAGATCTGTTCGCTCGAGCCCGCGGATGGCCATAGCCATCCGGGTCAGATGGCGCGAGGCGTCGCTGTCCGGAGAAGAGAGCTGATCAGCGTAGCGCTTCGCTAGAGGACATTCGCTATCGAGGAAGAACTGTTTCGAGGCTGGATCGTAGGCGAGCGGATAAAGATCACAACCAAACGGCTTAGAGTTACCGAGCGTGCAACCCGTATTAGAGAGGTGCTTGCACCGGCGCTTGACGCAGATGGGCTGCATAAAACGCCGCTCCGCCGAAGTGAGGTGAACCTCCAGAGGAGGCGCCCCAGCATCAACGTGACAGCAGCTCTTACATATCGCGCAATGATCAAATAACGACACGGCAATTGAATGTAATTATTTTGCCGAAGCAACCCCGACGAAATATTAGCACAACTCTCGTCGAATAAAAGACAGGGTGATTATCAGGCGCGCCGCGCGCATTCATGTCCTTGCATATGTTTTTCGTAGACAGGAAGAAATGCGGAGGCGTAAACTTTTCCGCAACCGGAAAGGGTTAGTCCAGTCCGTTCAAGGCGGGAGGTATTCGCGAGGATGCCTCCCGCTTTGTTTTTCGAAGGGTGGAAAGCTCAAAATTTTAAGCGACTTGATACGGGTGTCGACCATGGTGAGAAGATCTACTAGGTCGCTAGCATGCGCAGTTGCCTGAAAACGAAATTTAGAAATATGTATATGGATGAAGGTCTCGATACCAAAATCACCTGAGTCCGCGATCAGGGCTGATCCAAGTCGCAGGACGTCCACGACGGCGGGAGAAAACCTTAGGATAGGCGACGATCGTCGTAGCAAACTGCAGTATCCAAAAGGCGAGGGGATAGAGCGGGGTGATAATCATCGATCGCCACGCGGTCTGGTCGTATCGGTAGTCCATGAGGAGGCCGACGAGAAACTGAAGTAGGCAGAGTATCGTTAGGATGAGCGATCCATAACCGAGCGTCAGTGTAGGTGTATGGCCGCTCAATACGGCTTCAGTGGACTCAAGCGCCATTAAAACGAGTACGCCCGCAAGTAGATAGCACCATACGACGCTTGCGATCATCTCCACCATCAATGGCCTCAGACCCGATTTCCCGGGCCGCACGAGGACATCCAAGTTGCGCAGCATCACTTGTGCGCCCCCCATCGCCCAGCGAAGTCGCTGCCGCCAAAGACCACGCCACGTCGTCGGCGTCAGGATCCACACGAGCGCTAGCGGTTCGAAGCAAGCGCTCCAGCCCGACCGTTGAATCTTCCACGTGATATCGATGTCCTCCGTGAGCGCATCCTCGGTCCAGTAATCGACTTTTTCGACTGCCTCCTTTCGGAAGGCTGCAATGACGCCGGAAACGGTGAACAGTTTTCCGATCACCATTTGCGCACGCTTGATCATGCCGACGATCGCCGAAAATTCACCAACCTGAAGTCGTGCGAGTATCGAGTGCCGGTTACGAATGCGCGGATTACCGGTCGCCGCTCCGAGATCGGGGTTTTCGAGAAATCTACCGGCAAGCCATGCGGGCGCATCGCGATCAATACAAGCATCGCCATCGACGCAAACTAATATCGGGAAGCGCGCGAGTTTCGCACCCGCTCGCAACGCAGATGCTTTCCCTTGATTGGAGCCGAGATTCAATACGCGTAACCGACTGTCCCGTCTGGCGATGTCTTCGAGGATCTTCGGTGTTTCGTCCGTACTGCCATCATCGACCGCTATGATCTCGAACTCCCTCTGACTGATCGCGAGAGCATGCGTAACGGTGTCTACGATTTGCTTTGACTCATTGAAACAGGGAATAAGAATGCTAACGGGTTGCTCACGATAACGGTCGAGTTTGTCGAGATCGGCGATTTCACGATACTCCGAGCGCCAGTAATACCAAACCGCACCACTGATCCACAACAGCGACATGATCGAGGGAAATAAGAACAGGAAGCCATCGATCAGTTTCACGGCTGAGTTAACTCAGGGTCATTATCGCGCAGCGAAAACACCCGTCGCATGCTCGCAGGGTCGGGATGCGAATCGAATAGCATGTCGGGGTAGTAACCGACATGCAGCGCGCCGAGCCCGTAAAGCAGCTCGATTGAACGCACGAGTTCCGCAGTCGGGATCGGGCGCTGGTCGTGTCGCCAGTCGACAGCCTGTAATTCGAACACGACTTTTCGCTTGCTGTCCGGAAAACGGTTCACGGCCTCAAAGAGGTCGCGCTGAAATTTTAGTGGATCTGAGACGCCCTCCATATACGGCATGGCCATGATCGCTGTGAAATCGTATTGACGCAGCGAGTTTTCCAAAGCCTGCGCATACCAGGTCTCGGCGCGCGGATTCAGCGCGACTTGGGCATACAGGTTTCTCGCGGTAAAGAGCGTTGGCTTCTCCAGACGAACTACATCAGCCATTTCTTTGGCGAGCTGATCGAGATGGTTGATTTTTAGAATTGTCCATTGACCTATTAAATCGTCAGTCTTGCGTATATCCGCGACAGTTTCTGGCAGGCCCCACTCGCGATGGACAGACCTTGCAAACACACTGTCATCCTCAAAATCATTGAGCGTAATATCATCGTGAAAAATGATGCCGTCGAATGGGGTGTAGCGCGCGAGATCCTCAAAGATTTCGCGGATAACTGTTCTTGCGGCTGGCGAGTATGGCGACAATCGGATGTATCCCATGTTGACGCTCGCCTGCGAGAGCCCCGCGAGCGTCTTAACGCGATCGTTGGCGACGGAATGTCCCTCCGGCAACTCCCACGCCAAGAGTGGCATCCAAGCGTAGACCCGACGCACCGGCGTCCGGGTGCGGATCTGCCACGCCACCCGGCTGAACAGGTCCGCGCGTAGCGGAATGTGTCGATTTCTGAAATAGACCGATGACGCGGATCCGTTAGCGTCGGGGTCGGCGAAAGCCTGCAGATAGACGGTGTTGACGCCGAGCCAGTTAAGCCGATCGAGCAGATGGTTCAGGTTCCGTTCCTGCTGCACCGCATTATCGTCATAAATGAAATCGAGATCGATATGGGCGATTTTCTGCGGTCGATCGTTCTCGCTGGTGCCCGCGCTACGCAGGTTGATTGCGTAGCGCAGATCGCCGATGTCCATTCCGCTTTCGACGAGGACACGACGTAAGCGGAGCACCGGAACTGTTTCATCATTGCCGCCGTCGTCGAGCGTCAGACCGACGGACATACCGGCTGAACGAGCGGCATTCTCAGCAATCACGTTATATCGACCGTAAGGCCAGACGATCACCTTCGGCGCTATACCGAGGCGTCGCTTGATCACTGAGGCGCTTTGTCGCAGATCGTTTACGATTCGACGTGAGTACTGCACTTCACTTTCGTATGTGGCGCTCACGGTTTCATAGGCCCGAGTCGTCGCCGAGGGCTGGAGACTCCCCTGCGGATTCCCGATGATTCCTTCATGCAAGTCGTGCGAGTGACTTGCAACTTCGACGAGGCCGGTCGCCTGCATCGATCGCAGTTCCTCCCAACTCATGAAGCGGGATCGTGGCACCGCTTTGCCGTCGAAATCGACGGTCGTGGCTTCCTCCTGCCAACGCGTCACGACCGCATGCACCGATGGGATCTTGAGCATTTTTAGGAGAGGCCAGGCGTGCTCAGCTACGGAGCGATAGCCGTCGTCGAACGTGAGCAGGACGGGCTTTGACGGCAGCGATCGCTCACCTCGTTTCGCAGCGAGAACGTCATCCACATCAACGAAGTTGAAGCCGTTATTGCGAAGCCAGTCGATATGCCGGACGAACATCGTCGGTGTGATTGCGTAGGCCGGGGTGAGGGCGTCCTCTGGCTTAGCGATTTCGTGGTACGAGATGACGGTCAGCGGATCAGCGGCGCGTTCGGCGGCGAACGCTGGATACACGCAGGAGAGCAGGAGAGCTGCAAACGAGAGTCGGTAAGCAGTGGACATACAGATGCGACTCGGCGACCAAGCCAAAGAAGCGCGATTATAGGCCGGGCGTCGCATACGCCGTGTCCGCTTAGCAGTGGTGACGGAATTTCGACAGCGACCGAAACCCGCAATAGGGTTACCAGGTGACTTCGATCTCGATCCGACGGTTGCGAAGACGATTCAGGTCAGTGTCGTTCGGAGCGAGCGGCCGGGTATCGGCATAACCCTTAGCCTCCAAACGAGCCGGACCCATACCTGGGTAGGTTAGGAGTGCGCGTATCACCGACACCGATCTTGCCGTCGACAGATCCCAGTTATCGCGGAATCGTTTGGTACGGATCGGCATGTCGTCCGTGTGTCCGGAAACGACGACTCGCGCATTGCTGTCACCCAGGGTGCGAGCCAGTGTATCGATGAGCGAGAAGGTGAGCGGCGTCAGTGAGTCACTCCCGCGGTCGAAGCCGCCTGCCATCCCAAAACGCAGCATCAACGACGAACCGTTCTCTTCGACGGTCAGCCAGCCGTGATCGATCTCGGCCGCGAATCTTTCACGCAGTAATGCTGCCGTAGCCTTCGTCGCCGAGCTCGGAACCTGTGCTTCGACCGGCACGTTCGAGACGACATCCTGCGTCACGCGATGCGAAGAGAGCATGATGAAAAAACATAGCAGTAGCAGCGCCATGTCGGCGAATGTGATCGCCCATGGGACCGACGGCGCGGTGCGAATGCGGCTCGTCATGCTGCTTCGTCGGACTTTCGAACTCGCTCAGCGGGGAAAAGCGTGACGACTGCGTTGGCGATGCGTCGTGGGCTTTCGCCGCGCGCCATACGGCAGAAACTGCTGATGACCGCCTCGCACCACTCACGCTCGGCCTCGTGCTTCAGACGCAGCTTGCTCGCCACTGGACCCGCTATGACGTTGGCGAGGAAGGCGCCGTACAGCGTAGTCAGCAGCGCGAGGGCCATGCCCTGACCGAGTACGGCTGTGTCCTGTACGGTGTTCAGCATTTGGACGAGTCCGATCAGGGTCCCGATCATGCCCATCGCGGGCGCTACAATCAGCCAGTCCTCCCACGTCGCGGTAACGCGGTCTTGATGCGCCTGTATATTTGCGAGTCGTACGCGGAGTGTGGCGCGCAGCGATTCTTCATTCGCACCATCGATCAGGAGCATCAGCGCATGTCGTAGGAAGGGGTTCTGTTCCTTCTCGAGAGAGGGTTCGAGCGCGAGCGCGCCCTCGCGACAGGCGGTACGTGCCCACGACTCAAGGCGTGCAGCCAAGGGAGGCAGCGTGAATGCATTTCGCTGTACGATGACGCGCAATGCCCGCAAGTGGTCGACGAAGTCGTCAGCTGAGCGACGTGCGAGCACGGCGGTCAGGGTTCCACCGAGCACGAGAAGGAACGAGGTCGGATCGAAAAAGACCGCGCTATTGCTGCCGAGCACCATGGCCAAGGCGATGACGAGAACGGTACCGCCTAAACCAGCCACTGTTGAGAAATCGATTTTCATCGACCTTGTTAGTCGACAGCAGTTTGATCTTCGTTATACCAGCGCTGAATTATTTTTTGCCAAAAGTGGCTGGGATAGGGTGAAAAGGCTGGTTTTCAAGGGGGAGTGGGTCCGTTCGTGGCAGCGAAGTTGCCGTTCCTCTCATAATCTCTTGGTCCGCAGGTGTGAATCCAAGCGAGCTCAGTCTTATAAATAGATCCAAAGACCACCCGGTCAGCGCCGAGAGCCGGTCACGCCGTCTTCACGGCCGCCAGCCTCGCAGATAGGCAACCGCTGCACTAGCGGCAAGAAGTACCAGCGCGGGGACGGCGCTGCCCCCGATCACGAAGAGATGGGTTCCGAGAGCGCCAGTCATCAATAGCGCGAGACAGCTTGCGGCTAGACCTGCAAGGCGCGGTACGAGTAAGCCGATCGCACCGGCGAGCTCCGCGATGCCAATTGCGATACGCAGCCATTGTCCTATGCCTAAGGCCTCCACCGTGGCGACTGGTATCGGATGACCCATGAACTTACGGCTCGCCGTGAATACAAAGATTGCCGCTAAAGTAAGTTGTAATGCCCACGCGATACGCAAGCGCCACCGCGAGCGCGTAGAGCTATTCGACTCAAGCATAGGTCGCATCTTTACCCTTTGTTTCACGTTGCCTCGATGCTAACGCCCAGATCCACGTGACAGGGAC
>JBEAXT010000163.1:0-13292 GCA_041159695.1 Pseudomonadota bacterium | reverse complement strand
GGAGATTTTTACAAGCGATGCGTCTCACCAAAATCAAACTGGCCGGCTTCAAATCCTTCGTCGATCCGACCAGTGTGTCCTTCCCGAGCAATCTCACCGGCGTCGTCGGTCCGAATGGTTGTGGCAAGTCCAATGTCATCGACGCCGTACGCTGGGTGATGGGTGAACTGTCGGCAAAACATTTGCGCGGCGATTCTATGGCCGACGTCGTTTTCAATGGCTCGAGTTCCCGCAAGCCCGTCGGCAAGGCTTCGGTCGAGTTGGTATTCGACAACGCCGACGGCAAGATCGGTGGGGCTTACGCCGCCTTTAACGAGGTTTCGCTGCGGCGTGAAGTGACGCGCGAAGGCGCCAGTAATTACTTCATCAACGGCGCGCGGTGTCGGCGCAAAGACATCACGCAGCTTTTTCTCGGCACGGGCTTAGGTTCCCGTAGCTACGCGATCATCGAGCAAGGGATGATCTCGCGCGTCATCGAGGCGAAAGCCGACGACATGCGCGCGTTCATCGAGGAAGCGGCGGGGATCTCGAAGTACAAGGAGCGCCGGAAAGAGACCGAGAGCCGTATTGCCGATACGCGCGAGAACCTGGAGCGTCTGCAAGATCTGCGCGATGAAATCGACAAGCAGATTCGCCATTTGCAAAGACAAGCGACCACCGCTCGAAAGTACCAAGAGCTCAAGGAGCGTGAGCGGAAGCTGACGGCCGAACTGCTCGCCCTGCGCCTGCGCGATCTCGACAGCGGGGCTGAGGTACACGATTCGGCGGTCCGCGAGAAAGAGCTCTCGATGCAGGCGTCGCTTGCGGATCTGCGCTCGGCCGAGGCGGCCATCGAAACTCAGCGCGCCTATCACACCGAGCAAACCGATGCGGCCTCGCAAGTTCAAGCGCGGTTTTACGCGGTGGGCGCCGATATCTCGCGTACCGAACAGCAGATCCAGTTCGCGCGTGAGACGCGTGAGCGTAAGCGCCGCGAACTCGAGCAGTCGCGGGCAACGCTCGAGGCGCTCGCGGTGCAGATCGCGCGCGACGAACGTGAACTTTTGACGATTCGCGAGGAGCTGACCAGGCTTGCGCCGGAAATCGAACGGGCGCAGAACACCGAGCGCGGAGCCGCTGCAACGCTCGAAGCCGCGGAAAAAACACAGGCCGACTGGCAGCGCCAGTGGGAGACGTTTAACCAGGAGCTCGGCACGGCCAACCAAACTGTGCAGGTCGAGCGCGCCCGAATCGAACAATTGGACAATCAATTGCGTCGACTTCGCGCCCAGCGCGATCGTCTCTCTAATGAGCTCGATGAGCTTCGTCGTCAGGAAGTCCAAGGGCAGCTTTTCGAACTCGGCGAGCGCGAGTCTCAGGCTCGAGCCGCTTCGGACGGTCTCGCGCGCAATTTGACGGCCGCTTTGGATGAGGTCCAGCGATTGCGGGCTGCGCAGTTGTCCGCTGAAGAGCAATTGGAGCGGGCACGCGGTGAGCGTGAACGATCGCGCGCGGAGATGATGTCGGTCGAAGCCCTACAGCGGGCCGCGCTAGGACAAGCCGATGCGAAGGCGACGGAGTGGTTCGCCTCAGCGGGTATTGCCTCTCAGAAGCGTGTGGCGGAGACACTCAGCGTCGAACGCGGCTACGAGCGTGCCGTCGAAATGGTGCTCGGTGATTACCTCGAGGCGGTCTGTGTCGAGGGCCTCGATTCGCTTGCGGACGCGCTCGCACGCGCCGGAGATTCGAGCCTCGCGCTGATCGAGTCGACGGGCGAAGCGATCATCGCGACGGCTGATCGACTGTCGTCCAAGGTTCGCGGGCCCTCTGCAGTGTTGGAGGCGCTCAATCCGGTTCGTGTCGCGGGTAGCCTCTCCGAGGCGCTATCGGTCAGGCGATCCCTGGCGCCGGGCGAATCGGTGATCACGACCTCGGGCGAGTGGGTGGGTCGCGGGTGGTTGCGAATTGCCCGAAGCGCCGATGAGCGAGCAGGCGTACTCGAACGCGAGCATCGACTCAAGTCGTTACGCTCGAGCTTCGAGACGGGCGACGATCGCGTCAAAGCCTGTGAGTCGTCACTCCAGTCGACGCGAACCGCGCTCGGTGTCGCGGAAGTCGCGCTGCACGATATTCAAGGACTCATTCAGGCGGCGCATCGCGAGCATGCCGATTTGCTCGGTCAGCTCGAGGCCTCGCGAGCACGCGTTCAGGAGTCCACGCTCCGACGGGAACGGCTCGAGTTGGAAGCGGCCGATGTCGCGCGCGAAATTGGCGTGACCGAGGATGCTGCGGCGCGCGCAGCCATCGAGCTCGAGCGGGGTCTCGGACGGCTGCAGGAGCTCGATATCAAACGCCCGTCTCTCGAGGCCTCGCGTGATACGACGCGAGAGGCGCTTGCCGAGGCCCGCACGTCAGCGCAATCGGCTCAGTTGGCTGCGCGAGACTTGCTGGTTCGGGCCGAGGGCCGTCGTACGGCATCGGCGGGCGTAGAACTCGCGATGGGACGCGCTGCAGAGCAACGCACGCTGTTGCTCGAGACCTCCGCCAATCTGGAGGGTGAGCTCGCTGGAGGCGAGGCGCCCATCATGGAGCTCGAGTCCGCGTTGGAAGGACTGCTGTCGCGACGCCTCGAAGTTGAGGCGGAGCTGACGCAATCCCGCCGTGCACTCGATGAAGCGGATGCGGCGTTGCGAGCGCTCGAAGAAAAACGTCAGTCGGCCGAGTTGCGGGTCAACGAGGCGCGCGATGCGATGGAGGCGGCGCGCTTGGCCGCCCAAGAAACCCGCGTACGGCGCGAAACCATTGCCGAGCAGTTTGCGGCGACGCAGTTCGATCTTGCGGAGATTCGCGCCGGGCTTCCGGAGAGCGCCGAAGTGCCGAGCTGGGAAAACTCGCTCCTCGAGACGCGAACCGATATCGAGAAGCTCGGGCAGGTCAATCTCGCGGCGATCGACGAGCTCAAGGAAAACAGCGAGCGCAAAGAATATCTCGACCGACAGTACGCAGATCTGACCTCTGCGTTGTCGACCCTCGAGGAGGCGATGCGCAAGATCGATGGGGAAACGCGGTCGCGCTTCGACGATACGTTCAATCGCATCAATGCCGGCTTGCAAGAGAAGTTTCCGCGCTTGTTCGGCGGTGGGCATGCCTACCTCGAGCTCGCCGGCGATGATCCGCTCACGGCGGGTGTCGCCATCATGGCGCGTCCGCCGGGCAAGCGTAATGTCACCATTTCGCAATTGTCTGGCGGCGAGAAAGCCCTGACGGCCGTCGCCTTGGTCTTCTCGATTTTCGATCTGAACCCCGCACCGTTTTGCTTGCTCGACGAAGTCGACGCGCCGCTCGACGAAAACAACGTGGGCCGGTTCTGCGATATCGTCCGCGAGATGGCAGGTCGAGTTCAATTTATTTTCATCACGCACAACAAAGTGACGATGGAGTTGGCCTCGCAGTTGCTCGGCGTCACGATGAACGAGCCCGGCGTTTCGCGACTCGTCGCGGTCGACGTCGACGAAGCGGTCCGGCTTGCGGCGAGCTGACGTCATGGAGGACATCCTGCAGGCACTGACTACCGACCTCAGAACCGCCTTGCTCTTGGTGGGCGGCGTTTTGGTGCTCGTTATCGTGTTGTGGGAAGTGATCCAGCGTCGTCAGGCCGCCAAGGCCGATTCGGCTCATCTTCGTGGCCCACTCGGCCAAGATCGCGCCGCGGCGACCAACGAGCTCAGCCAAGTGGATCCGCTGCTGGAGCCGACGCGTCGAGAGTCGGCCGAGGAGCGTCTCGAACCGACGTTAACCTTGCCGGAGATTCATGTCCGGGATCGTCTTGTCGAGCCGCCCTTGGTTGATCTGGATGATGCGATGAGTATGCGAGATCGTGGGAACTCGATCCCGATCATGCAAGCGGAGCGACGTGAAGAAGACGCGGCTGCAGTCGACGATCGACCGGCCGCAGCCGATGAGCGGTCGACCGAGTCCGATAATCGGCCGACCGAGTCCGTTCCGTCTTCGTCGGGCGCGGCACGCGCGGCGCCCGCTATGGCGCTGCCCAAAGATTCGGAGCCGGTCATCGTCGCGCTACGCGTCGTGGCGCGCGAGGGTGAGCGTTTGACGGGTGCGGCGCTACGCCAAGCGCTGCAGGGCGAAGGATTCGTTCACGGCGAGATGGACATCTTTCACAGGGCGCTCGCCGATGGACGGGTATTGATGAGCGCGGCGAGTTTGACGAAGCCGGGCAGTTTCGACCTCGCCACCATGGATTCTTCAAGGTTTCTCGGGATCAACCTTTTCGCGGTGCTGCCTGGGCCGATCGCGGGGCGAGATGCCGTCGACAAATTGCTCTCGGTCGGGCACACGCTGGCGCAGCGCTTGCGCGCTCAGTTGCTCGATTCGCGCGGCCAGCCGCTGACAGAGTCCCGATTGGCGGAGATGCGTCGGGAAGCCGCTGCTGCCGGAGGCGGTTAGCATGGTCAAGGCGGGGACTCCCTCCGCAGAGATCCGCCAGCGCGTCGCCGACTTGCGTCGGGACATCGAGCACCACAACTATCGCTACTACATTCTCGATGACCCGGAGATCCCCGACGCCGAGTGGGATCGCCTTCTTCAGGCCTTACGCGAGCTCGAGGAGCGCTATCCCGAGCTGATCACACCTGAATCGCCGACGCAGCGCGTCGGTGCAACGCCGACGGACGAGTTCGCAGAGGTCCGGCATCGCCTGCCGATGCTCTCCCTCGATAATGCGTTCACCGAGGAGGATCTCAAAAATTTCGATCGGCGAGTTCGCGAACGCCTCGGTGTCTCGGAGGACATCGAATACTCGGCCGAACCCAAGCTAGACGGTCTTGCGATCTCAATCACGTACGAGCGCGGCATTTTGGTCCGTGCGGCGACGCGAGGCGATGGCACGACGGGTGAGGATGTGACAGCGAATGTCCGCACCATTCGATCGGTCCCCCTGCAGCTTCGCGGGGAGGCGCCGGCGCTCTTTGAGGCGCGCGGCGAAGTGTTCATGCCGATCGCGGGATTCGAGCGCCTCAACGCAGAGGCGGCGAAGCGAGGCGACAAAATATTCGCGAATCCGCGCAATGCCGCGGCCGGCAGTTTGCGTCAGCTCGATCCGCGCATCACCGCGCAACGACCGCTCGAAATCTTTTTTTACGCAGCTGGCGCCGTGGAGGGTCTCGAGTTGCCGGATTCGCACGGCGGCATGCTGGCATTGCTCAAGGCGATGGGCTTGCGGGTCTCGCCGGAAGTTCGCCGAGTGCGTGGCGTCAGCGGGTGCCTCGCGTACTACGCGGATATCGGGCGTCGCCGTACGTCGCTCGACTATCAGATCGATGGCGTTGTCTACAAAGTCGACAGCTTCGCCGCGCAGCGCGAATTGGGGTTCGTGTCCCGAGCACCGCGTTGGGCGATCGCACATAAGTTTCCGGCCGAAGAAGCGCTGACGGTATTGAAAGACGTCGAGTTTCAAGTGGGTCGTACGGGTGCGCTGACACCGGTCGCACGGCTAGAACCCGTGTCCGTGGGCGGTGTGACGGTCAGCAACGCCACCCTCCACAACATGGACGAGGTCGCTCGCAAGGGCGTCCGGATCGGCGATACGGTGGTCGTTCGACGAGCCGGGGACGTCATCCCGGAGGTCGCGCGCGTGCTGCTTGAGCGACGACCCAAGTCCTCGCGCGAGATCATGATGCCTACGCGCTGTCCCGTGTGCGTGTCGGTTGTCGAGCGCGATCCTGAAGTTGCCGTCGCACGGTGTACGGGCGGCTACCGATGCAGCGCGCAGCGCAAAGAGCGACTCCGTCATTTTGCGTCGCGTCGAGCGCTCGATATTGAGGGCGTCGGCGAGAAACTCGTCGATCAACTCGTCGAAGCGGGTCTCGTCGAGTCGCCTGCCGATCTGTACTCGCTCGATCTCGACACCCTGTCGGGGCTTGAGCGGATGGGCCGCAAGTCTGCCGAAAATGTTCTTGCAGCACTCGACCGTTCAAAGAATACGAGTTTGGCGAGATTTCTATTCGCGCTCGGTATTCGAGATGTAGGCGAGGCGACGGCAGCGGCACTCGCCGCGCACTTCGGTGACCTCGACGCCTTGGCGCGGGCGGATGTCGATACCGTGAGGCAGGTCCCGGATGTCGGCCCCGTCATCGCCGCACACGTCGCCGAATTCTTTGCCGATGAGCAAAACCGGGATGTCATCGAGCGCTTGCGTCGCGCCGGGGTAAGCTGGCCTGCGCCGAAACGCCCGGACGCATCGTCTCAGCCGCTCGCAGGGCTGACCTTTGTACTCACGGGAACACTCGAGTCGATGGCACGCGAGGAGGCCGAGGAGGCGCTCAGGGCTTTGGGGGCGAAGGCGTCGGGCAGCGTGTCGAAAAAGACCCACTACCTGATTGCCGGACGGGACGCCGGCTCAAAACTCAAGAAAGCCGAGGAGTTGGGGGTCCGCATCCTGGACGAGGCGGACCTCAAGGCGATCATCGCGAGCCAGCAGCCGCCCTGATCGGGCAACTGCTGACTCGGATTCCCATCAGATTTTCTTTTCGATCTTCGCGGCCTTCGTCAGCTCGTCGCTGTAGGCGCGGAACTTTTTGGCGAGGACGGCCTGGTTGAGCTGCTGCTTTACTTCTTCGAACGGCGGCGGCTGAACTTCGCGCACGTCGTCGAGGCGAATCACGTGCCACCCGAACTGGGTCTGCACGGGCTTCGCGATCGTCTCGCCTTTCTTGAGTGCCATCACGGCGTCGGCGAACGGCTTGACCATGCTCGAGGGGCTGAACCAGCCCAGATCTCCGCCGCGTTCGCGCGATGAGTCGAGGGAGTCGCGGGCGAGGACCTCGAAACGCTCGCCTTTATTGAGGCGCTCGATCACTTGGGTTGCCGCAATTTCGGTCGGGACGAGGATATGGCGTGCGCGGTACTCGTTGCGCGACATCTGGGCGACCTGCGCATCGTATTCCGCCTTGAGCTCTTGCTCTGTCGGCGTCTTGCCTTCGAGGTACTTCTCGGCGAGCGCCTGTTGCAGGATGTTGAGGCGAGTGAGTTCGATTTGCGCAGCGAGGTCGGATTTTTTGTGCAGACCGTCTTTTTCGGCTTGAGCCGCCAAGACGCGGAGGTTGATCAGGGAGTCGAGCGCGCGCTTTTTCTGCTCTTCGTCGAGGTCGGCGCTGGCCCGACCCGAAACCTGCTTCACGAAACTGTCGAACTCGCCCTGCGTGATGGCCTTGCCATTCAGTGTGGCGACCGGCTTCTTAGCGGCGGCGTCCGCGTCCTTCGCGGCGTCGGCTTTCGGCTGGCACGCCGCAATCAGCATCGCGACGGTGATGAGGGACAGGACACGCAGAGTCTTCATGAGCATTTCTCGATCGGAACTTGTGGGAGGCGGATTATGACGGCAACCGGGCATCGATGGACAGAGCATGGATACCCAAGGCTTTCAGGTCCCCGAGCGCCTCGTAGACCAGTCGGTGCCGTGCGAGGGGGGTGAGCCCGACGAACTTGTGTGCGCTAATGCGCAGGTGGAGATGTCCGCCCTCGGCAGCGCCGGCATGGCCGGCATGCAAGGCGCTGTCGTCTCGAATCTCGAGGGTCTCCGGCGCGAGTGCGTGGGTCAGTCGCTCTTGCAGGATTGAAAGTTTGGGGTTCGGCATCACAACGGCCTTCTGGACGAGACCGGTATCATAAGGCGATGCAGCGATTCCGGCTTCACCCCAAAGACCCCCAGCCGCGTCTCGTTCGTCAGGCCGCAGATCTCGTTCGTCAGGGTGGGGTGATCGCGTATCCGACCGACTCCTGCTACGCGCTCGGTTGTCACATTGGCGACAAGGACGCACTCGAGCGTATCCGTCGTATTCGGGACGCCGACCGTCATCATCACTTCACGCTGGTCTGCCGTGACCTCACCGAGATTGCGCGCTACGCGAAAGTCGACACTCGACAGTTTCGGGTTTTGAAGGCCTGCACGCCGGGGCCGTACACCTTTTTGCTCGAGGCCACGCGTGAGACTCCGCGGCGCTTACAACACGAGAAAAGACGCACGATCGGCATACGGGTTCCGGACCATCGGGTGGTGCAGATGCTGCTCACCGAACTCGGCGAACCGATCATGAGCTCGACCTTGTTGCTCCCCGGCGAGGGTCTGCCGCTCAACGACGGCGATGAAATCGAGGAGCGCTTGGGCTCGCAACTCGATGCACTCCTTGACGGAGGGTCCTGCGGCATCGAACCGACGACGGTCGTCGATTTCGCCGCGAATCCGCCGATCGTCGTCCGAAAGGGTCGCGGCAGTCTCGAGCCCTTCGGACTTTGAGACGGTCTTCGGCTAAGCAACCGCTATAATCGCGGCTTTCGCGGGCTTTCGATGCCGACTTTCGGCGTCCCCCGAAATAAAGATCTATAAAAATCAAGGGGTTATGAGATTTACTTCAAGTAAGCAGGGTAGTCGTGGGCAGTAACCCTGAAGCGAATCGCGTGCTCTCCGGCATGCGCCCGACGGGTCAGTTGCACCTCGGTAACTATCACGGTGCCCTGCGCAACTGGGTCGATCTGCAATACCAGTATCCGTGTTTTTTCTTTGTGGCCGACTGGCACGCGCTGACGACGGGCTACGAAGACACGAGCAAGCTCCCCGAGTACACCCGTGAGATGGTGATCGACTGGCTCGCTGCCGGACTCAACCCGGGCGTCTCCACGCTGTTCGTGCAGTCTCACGTACCCGAGCATGCCGAGCTGCATTTGCTGCTGTCGATGATTACGCCGCTCTCGTGGCTCGAGCGGGTGCCGACGTACAAAGATCAACAGGCCGAACTGCAGGAAAAAGATTTAGCCACCTACGGTTTTCTGGGCTACCCCTTGCTGCAGTCGGCAGATATTTTGCTCTATCGCGCCGGCTATGTGCCGGTGGGCGAGGATCAAATCGCGCATGTCGAGATCACACGCGAGGTTGCTCGCCGCTTCAACCATTTGTTCGGCCGAGAAACCGGATTCGAAGATAAGGCCGAAAAGGCGATCGCTGAGCTCGGTACTCGTAACAGCAAGCTCTATCGGGAACTCAGAAAAAAATATCAAGAAACCGGCGATGCATCGTCGCTCGAGAGAGCCCGTGAAATCGTGCAGGGCAATACACGGATCACGGTGGCGGATCGCGAACGCTTGCTCGGGTATCTCGAAGGGTCGAGCGTGTCGATTCTTCCGGAGCCCCAGGTGTTGCTGACCCCGACGCCGAAGCTGCCGGGTATCGACGGACGCAAGATGTCGAAGTCGTACGGGAATACGCTCGGCTTGCGTGAGGACCCCGATTCGGTCGCCCGCAAGCTGAAAACGATGCAAACGGATCCCGCGCGAGTTCGGCGGTCCGATCCGGGCGATCCTGAGAAATGTCCCGTCTGGTCGCTCCACGAGGTCTACTCGGACGAGGCGACGCGCAGCTGGGCGTCCGCGGGCTGCAAGAGCGCCGGCATCGGCTGCCTCGAGTGCAAGAAACCCTTGATCGATCGTATCGTTGCGGAAACGACGACCATGCGCGAGAGGGCGGCCCCGTACGAGGACAATCCCGACCTCGTTCGCGCCATCCTCACCGAGGGCAGCGAGAAGGCGCGCGAGGCAGCCCGCGAAACACTCGATGAGGTGCGTAGTGCCATGCACCTGAGAGGGGATTGAGATGGCCAAGCCTGAGCTCAAGCTCGTGCCGACGGGAACCGATGCGACGACAGCGGCTGAGATCCCTGCGCAGGCCGAGATGCCTTTTGCGCTCGTTCAGGGCGAGCCGGTCACTCAATTGCCGCGCGATCTGTACATACCGCCGCAGGCGCTCGAGGTGTTTCTCGAGGCCTTCGAGGGACCTCTCGATCTGCTGCTGTATCTGATCAGGCGCCAGAACCTCGACATCCTCGATATTCCGCTCGCCGACATCACCAAGCAGTACATGAACTACATCGAGCTGATGCAGGAGCTGCAGCTCGAGCTCGCGGGCGAGTACATGCTGATGGCGGCGACGCTTGCCGAAATCAAATCACGCATGCTCTTGCCGCGCTCCGGCGATGTGGTCGCTGAAGAGTCCGATCCGCGCGCGGATCTCGTTCGGCGGTTGCAGGAGTACGAGCGATTCAAACAGGCGGCCGAAAGCATCGATCACCTGCCGCGTGAGGAGCGCGATACGTGGTCGGCCAGTGCGGCGACGGATTTTCGACGTCCGTCATCAAGTCTTCCGCAAGTGGCCTTGCAGGAGATGATTCTCGCGTTCCGCGAAGTCGTCTCACGCGCCGCCATGTTCCAGCACCATCACGTGCAACGCGAGCGACTGTCGGTACGCGCCCGAATGACCGATGTACTGGCAGCGGTGGAGGGCGGCGCTTTTCTCGACTTCATGAAGCTCTTCAAGCCGGAAGAGGGTCGAATGGGCGTCACCGTGACGTTCGTGGCGATCCTCGAGCTGATGCGCGAGGGTTTGATTGAGATCGTGCAAACCGAGCCTTACGGGCCGCTGCACGTTCGTGCGGCTCAAGCGCCGCATCTGCGGCTCGTCGAGGATGAGCCGGCTGAGAGTTCAACGGAAAAGGACAGTTGATGAGCGACCACCACATCCAGAACGTCATCGAGGCGTCGTTACTTGCCGCCGGCAGACCGCTGTCGGTCAATGAAATCATCGAGCTCTTCGATGAGGGTGCTCGTCCGGAGAAGGCCGAGATCCACGCGGCGCTCGAGGCGCTGGCTGCAACCTACGAGGATCGAGGTGTCGAGCTTCGAGAAACCGCGAGCGGCTGGCGAGTTCAGATTCGCCAAGGCTACGCGCGTGAGGTCGGTCGGCTGTGGCCCGAGCGACCGCAGAAGTATTCGCGGGCTTTACTTGAGACCTTGGCGCTGATCGCTTATCGGCAGCCGATCACGCGTGCCGAGATCGAGTCGGTCCGCGGCGTTGCCGTCAACCCCAACATCGTCAAGACCTTGATGGAGCGCGAGTGGATTCGTGTGGTCGGTCATCGCGACGTGCCGGGTCATCCAGAGCTCCTCGGGACGACGCGCAGTTTCCTCGATTATTTTGGTCTCAAGACTCTCGACGAGCTGCCGCCCCTCGCCGAGATCAAGCAGATGATCGATCTCAATCCGCAGCTCACATTGCCCGTGGCAGATTTGCAGGACCCCGAGGCGGTTGTGGTCGGAGCGGAAACTGGCGAGGGTAATGAGCAGTCGTGATCGCCCAAGAGCCGCCGGCGGCGCGCGCTCGCGCACGCGGGCTCAGACTCGTAACCGCAGTCGTTCGACAGAGTCGGTAGAGTCGGGCGAGCGCATCCAGAAAGTGTTAGCGCAGGCCGGATTGGCCTCTCGGCGCGAGGCTGAGGATTGGATTCGCGCAGGACGCGTGACCGTCAACGGCGCTGTGGCCGAGCTTGGTTCGAGGGTCGTCGGGCGAGACGAGTTGCGTGTCGATGGCCGGGTCGTTCGGCGTAGCCGCGACGCTTCTCGTCTCAGCAAAGAAACGACCGTGTTTCTGTGTCATCGATCGACGGGCGAATCATTGACCGAAGGGCTCTATACGCGCTTGCCGCGACGGGCCGGGCGCCGGTTTCTCGCAGTCTCCCCGATGCCGCGCGTCGATGGTGGACTCGAACTCGTCACGACGGACGGCGAGCTCGCGGAGCGGCTGCAGCGTCGCGTACGGAGCTGGCCAACGGAGTTTTTAGTTCGTATTCGCGGCGATCTGAACGAGCCGAAACTCGCCTCGTTGGCACGGGGCGGTCTCGACGATGGACGCACCATCGAAGTCGCTTCGATTGAGGGATCCGATGCGGAGCCAGAGGGGCTCAACCGTTGGTATCGAATCGTCGCGATCGGGGCGAGCGGCAAAGATATCCGTCAGCTCTTCGAGCGACAGGGTGCTTTGGTGAGTCGAATACAGAGGACGAGTCTCGGACCGCTCGCGCTGACGAGAGATCTCGGTCGCGGGCATTTCCGAACACTCAGCGCCGAGGAGGCCAAGGCACTCGAGGAGCGCCCTGGCGCACTCACTGAGCGTCCAACGCCCGACCCGTAACGCCGCGCGCTTGCGGCCCGAGTAGCGCCACCATCGGCCCGGTCAAAGATTCGGGCAGCGGCAACGAGTCGAGATTTTCGGAAGGAAAAGCTTGCCGACGCATGTGGGTTCGCGCCCGGCCGGGGTTGATCGAATTGACACGCACGGTCGTTTTCTCGAGCTCGTCGGCCAGCGTCTGCATCATGCCTTCGACGGCAAACTTCGAGACGCTGTACGCACCCCAGTAAGCACGACCCCGTCTTCCGACGCTGCTCGAGAGGAAAAGCACCGAGGCGTCCGCCGAGGCGCGAAGCGCCGGCAGCAGTACTTGGGTGAGTGCGAAGTTGGCCGTGACGTTGACGTGCATCACCTTGACCCAGGTTGGCACGTCGTAATCTTCGAGGGGCGCCAGAATGCCGAGCAGCGCCGCGTTCAGCACGAGCCCATCGAGTCGCCCCCAGCGCTGCATGACCGCATGAGCGATCGCATCGTAATCGCCCGCAACGGCACGTTCGAGATCAAGCGGCGCAATACAGGCCTCGGGTGTGGGTTGGCCGTCGTAGGTTTTGAGGGCAGCGATCTCGGCGTGCACGGCTTCCAGCTTTTTGACGTTGCGCCCGATGAGAATGACCTCGGCGCCCCGCCGAGCGCACTCGAGTGCGAGTGCATGGCCAAGGCCCGCAGTGGGTCCCGTCACGGCGATCACTCGACCGGCGAGCTCTGCGTCACCGATCGCAACATGACGAGGGTCAAATGCAGTGCGGGTGTCGGACATTCGTCATCGATCCTCAAGTCAAACCGTAAGGGAGCTTGCCTCGCGACACGGCGAGCGCGTCACGCCAGGTCGAGATGGTACGCCGCACGGGGGCAAGAATCGCGCCTTCGTCACGATCGGGCGCCAGAGCGATCGATATCCAAAGAAGGGGTACGCGTAGGGCGGGTCGACTCGACGGTTCCGTATCCGAGGCGCATCGGCGCAAGGCATTGCACAACACATCTCGACGCGATTGCAGGGCGCCCCGCTCGTCTTCGCCGAGCGGTAGCGCGACCCAGGGTGCATGCGGCGACGGCGGATCACCGAGCGGCATATAGATTCGACCGACGCGCGCGTGGTGCGAAAAGTGTCGTAGTCGCTCGATCTCGCACACCATGGGGCCAGCGATCGACGCCAGTCGCTCTGCAGCGGCTCGTGCCTCGGTTTGCGTCGGTGTGAGGTGGGTTGGATCGATTGCGATGAGCGCTGCGGTTCGGAAAACGCTACGTCCCCAGCAACCAAAATGCTCATCGAGTTCCTCGCGCGTCA
>JBEAXT010000145.1:0-4362 GCA_041159695.1 Pseudomonadota bacterium | reverse complement strand
CGGATCAATCAGATCCTCGCGCCGATCTTCGGCACGGCCAACGTTCGCGCCCAGGTGAACGCCGATCTCGATTTCTCTGTTATCGAGCAGACGACGGAGAATTTTGATCCGAACAATGCTGGCACGCGGGTTCGGTCGGAGCAGCTCAAGGAGAGCAGCACTACTGAGCCGAGTGCGACCGGTGTTCCAGGATCGTTGTCGAACGAGCCGCCGCCGCCCGTCACACCGGTTGCCGATGCCAACACCCCGGCGACGCCGGCTCCCGCCACTGAACCCGTCGTTCGCGGTCAGGAGCGCAGCGAGAGCCGCAACTTCGAGATGGACCGTAGCGTTCGGTACGTTGTCGACCCAGCGCCCCGCATGCGACGACTGACCGTCGGCGTGGCCATCAATGACGCGATCGCTGCGCCGGGCGCTACGACGCCACCGGCGCGCCGTCCGCTGCCCGCCGAAGAGATCACTCGTTTGACGAATCTCGTGCAGGGCACGGTGGGTTTCAACGCGGCTCGCGGCGATGTGGTCAATATCATCAGCACGAGCTTCGAACCGCCGGTCGTCGAGGTCGAACCGCCGATCTATCTGCGTCCTCAGGTGCTGGATGCTGCAAAGTATCTGTCTGTCGCTCTCGCGATCGCCTTGCTGGGCTTGCTGATCATCCGACCGATCATCAAAAAATTGACCTATATTCCGCCGCCGATAGAGCCGGTCGGACCCGACGCGACGCGCCTCGCGCTCGCGGCGCCGGCCGCAGGCGAAGCAGCGGAGGGCGCTACGAGCGCAGCCGCGGCAGATGCGGCGCCAGCCGAGGGCGAAGTAGAACTGCGCGAGGGCGAAACGCTCGAGGAACTGAAGGCGCGGATGAAGCCGAAGAAGAAGGGCATTTCCGCGGATCTCCTCGACACGGCCAACAGCTACGACGACAAGGTCACCGTGGTCCGAATGCTGGTATCGCAGGACTCCAAGCGCGTGGCGCTGGTGCTCAAAAACCTGATCGGCCGCGACTTGTCGTAGCAGGAGCAAGACGATGGCAGAGGCGACGATAACCGCGACGGCCGCGACGACGGTGGACCCTGAGCAGATTGCCATGGAAGTGGCGGCGCTCTCGAATACGCAGCGCGCGGCGGTGATGCTCATGTTGCTCGGCGAGGAAGAAGCAGCGAGCGTGATTCGCCATCTTGCGCCCAAAGAAGTACAGCATCTGAGCGCCGCCATGATTTCGGTCGCCGACCTGTCGCAGGAGGCGGTCAGTGCCGTACTCGACGGTTTCATCGCCACGATCAAAAAGCAGACGAATATCGGCGGTGGTATCGACTACCTCGAGAGCGTTCTCCGAAACGCCATCGGCGAAGACAAGGCGAGCAGTGTGCTCAGTCGAATCATGCCTGCCTCTGCCAACCGTGGCTTGGAGGTCTTGCAGTGGATGGACGCCCGATCGATCTCGGAGATGATCGGGAGCGAGCACCCGCAGATCATCGCGATCGTGCTTTCGTTCCTCGACTACGATGTCGCTGCGGACGTTATTCGCTTCTTGCCCGACACACTGCGACCGGAAGTGCTCTCTCGCGTCGCCACACTCGAGACGATTCAGCCCACTGCGATGCAGGAGCTGGAAGTGATCATGCGTAAGCAGTTCTCCTCCAACTCGTCACTGAAGTCCTCGAGCGTAGGCGGCGTCAAGGCTGCCGCCCGAATCATGAATTACGTGAAGTCCGAGATCGAGATCGGAATGATGTCGCAGCTTGCCAAGCGCGATGCAGACCTCGCTCAACGGATCCAGGACAACATGATCGCGTTCGAGAATCTCTCCGGTTGCGACAACCGAAGTATTCAGACTTTGATGCGCGCCGTGCCGTCTGAGCTCTTGATGCAAGCCCTGAAGGGTGCTGATGACATCCTCAAGGATAAGTTTTTGCTCAACATGTCCGGTCGTGCACGCGAAATGTTCGTCGATGAAATGGACAGTAAGGGGCCAATGCGCTTGTCTGACGTGGAGGAAGCCCGAAAGCAGATTCTTCGTACCGCGCGCAAGCTCTCCGATGCCGGCGAGATGATGCTCTCCGGTCGCGGCGCCGACTATGTTTGATGAGGCGGCGACACGGTGAGCGAGACGATTACCTTACGACGACACACGCGAGTTCCGTTCGCACCCGTCAATTCGATTCGTAAGCCCGACGCCGATCCAGCCGGACAATTCGCTGCGCGACATTTCGCGGTGAAGCGAGCCGGATTCATCCTCCGCGAATACGCCCGGCAACAGGAAGATCCGCGAACGACAGTGGCGAGTGACGACGCGCAGTCGACCACGCTTCAATCGTCGAAAGAATCAGCGCGTGATGAGCTCGTCGCCGACGGATCTTTCGAGTCGGCGACATCTCCGCAGCCTATTTCCGGAATCTCTCAAGACGAAGTCGACCGGCGTGTCGCCGAAGCCGAGCAGCGAGGGCGCGAATTAGCGCAAGCAGAATGGGTCGCTGCGCTCGATCACGCGATTGCTGCACTCGATGCCGCCGGGCGAGCTGTCGGCGATGCGCAGCGCGATCTCGAGCGTCGTATGGTGGTACCTCTGGCCCAAGCGAGTTTGCAAATCGGTAGTGAGCTCGCGCGTCAGGCGCTGGCCGAGGGACCGGGATTGCAGCGTTATCTCGAGTCGGTGACGGCAGCTTTGCAGCCGGGTCCGACGGATAGTCATTCTTCGTCGACACACCCGAGCGTCGAGGTACGTATCAACCCCGAGGATCTCGCGGTACTCGAGCGTGCGTCGCAGCGACCATCTTCGATCACGTTCATTTCCGATCCGCTCGTGCCGCGAGCCGGCGCGATTGCGAGCAGCGAAAACAAGGTGGTCGACGATCGATTCGAAAATCGTATGCGCTTCGCCAAAGAGGCCGTGCTGGCGGCTGCGGCAGACTTGCTGCGCGAGGCACCCTCATGAGTGCCCAACTACTCGAAACCCTCGGCGAACGACTCTCGGCGATGACGCTACCGCCGCCGGGAGTGTGCGGCGTTTTGACGCGTGTGACGGGCATGCTGCTCGGCGCGCGCGGCGTCCGCGCACCGCTCGGCGCCTATTGCGAAGTGATGGCTGAGCAGGGTGAAGGCATCACTTGTGAAGTGGTCGGCTTCAACGGCGAGGAGATCATGCTCATGCCGCTCGCCGCCGTACAGGGTTTACTACCCGGCACCGGTGTACGCGTGATGACGCATACCGCTCGGGTGGGCGTAGGCGATGGACTGCTTGGTCGGGTGGTGGACGGTCTCGGCCAGCCGCTCGACGGCGGCGCGTCAATCGAACCGTCTGTTTACGTCGCGCTGCGGGGCGAGCGCAAAAATCCGCTGCAGCGTGCGCCGATCAATGGCGTCCTGGATGTCGGAATCCGCGCCATCAACTCTTTTTTGACCATCGGTCAGGGGCAGCGAATCGGACTGATCGCAGGCAGTGGTGTCGGTAAGAGCGTGTTGCTCGGCATGATGACGCGATTCACGGCCGCAGACGTCGTAGTCATCGGCATGATCGGCGAGCGGGGTCGTGAAGTACTCGACTTCGTGACCGAGACCCTCGGCGAGGAAGGGCGTAAGCGCGCGGTCGTGGTCGCAGCGCCCGGAGATTGTTCTCCGGTGATTCGTCTGCGAGCAACCCACTATACCTGTGCGATCGCCGAGTACTTTCGTGACCAAGGCAAGAACGTGCTGCTGCTCATGGATTCGATGACCCGCGTGGCGCACGCTCAAAGAGAAGTTGGGCTTGCGGTGGGCGAACCACCGACTACCAAGGGCTATACGCCGTCCGTATTTTCTTTGATCAACGAGTTGATCGAGCGTGCGGGTAGTGTCGCAAGCGGCGGAAGTGTTACCGGGATCTACACCATCTTGGCGGAGGGCGATGACGCCAACGATCCAATCGTCGACGCTGCACGCGCAATTCTGGATGGACATGTTTTGTTATCTCGCGAAATTGCCGCAATGGGCCAGTACCCCGCGATCGATATCAACATGTCCGTATCACGCCTCGCGAGTCGACTCGTGACGAGCGAGCAACGCACTCTAGTTCGAAAGTTCCGACGACTGATGGCGATCTGGGAGGAGAACCGAGACCTCGTATCCGTCGGAGCGTATCGAGCCGGCACGAATCCCGAACTTGACGAAGTCCTGCAGCGTCGGAGTGCTCTGCAGGCGTTCTTGCAACAAGACGTCGATGAGCGCGTGGAGTACGAAGGCGGCTTCCGACAGTTGGCGGAGGTTCTTTCATGAGTCTGCGTTCTCGACAACGGGCCTCGCGCCTCGCGCGTATCACCCGGATCGGGGAGACGCTCGCGGCGGTCGCCGAGGGGGCGGCTGCCGATCGTCGTCGCGCGTTATTCACGG
>JBEAXT010000073.1:0-2508 GCA_041159695.1 Pseudomonadota bacterium | reverse complement strand
AGCCGCCATCCGGCATATTTTTGGGGCCTGGCCATCTCGTCAATCGATACCCCATCCGCGGCGGTCGGTTACTCAATTTCGTGGCATTCGCCGAGCGAAAAGAATGGGCGGAGGAAGGCTGGTCGATTCGCTCCACGGTCGAAGAACTCCTCAAAGAATTCGAAGGCTGGACACCAATGGTGCGCCGCATCATGGAACTCGTTCCGCCCGACCTGCTGTTCAAGTGGGGCCTATTTGATCGGGAGCCGCTCGAGACTTGGACAAAAGGTCGAATCACGCTGCTTGGTGATGCGGCTCACCCGGTCCTGCCGTTTCTCGGTCACGGTGCGGTGCTCGCGATCGAGGACGCGGTAGTCCTCGCTCGCGCGATCGAGGCCTCCGAAAGGATCGAAGAGGCTTTTGAGCGTTATGAGCATGCTCGTATCGAACGCGCGTCGTTCGTGGTCCTCGAATCACGAAAGGCGGGGCGAATGTTTCATGCGCCGGACCCCGAGACCTATTCGGAACGTACCAAGGGGAAAGCGGCCGATGAGGGCATCGGCCTCTTCTCGTACAACCCGGTTACCCAGCCGATTTAGCGCGCGCTATCCGGGGAAGCTGTCGATTCCCGAGGCGGATTTACGTATCCCGGTTTGTGCTCGAGCGGTGACCTCGCCGCTCACCAGATCGAGACAGGCAATGTCACCCGAGAAGAAATTGCTGGCATAGACATATCTGCCTCGCGGCGTGCTGAGGGAAGCCCAGCCGAACGACCCCAGCGGATAGCTTCGAATCAGGCGACCGGTATCATCGAGCGCATCGACACCCAATCCGGTCACGACGAGTAATCGACCGGCGTCGTCGTAGTTCACATCAAAGAACATACGCCCTGGTTTTTCCGGGGTGATAGCAAGATCCGGCAGCGGCTTTTGATCGATGAGATCCCAGCGCATGATCCGCGGACCGGACTCCGAGGTGTAGATCAGAGTACGTCCATCGGGTGAGATCACACTCGATGTCAGACCTTGGAAGCCGCCCATGCCACCGTGAACGGGTGTCGCATGCTCGCGCAGCAACCTGCCGTCTTGAGAAAACTCGAAAAGATGCCCGTCGCCGAAACGGCGTGTTCCGGGCATGAACGGGAGCGTCGTACCGAGCGCGACTCGCGAACGGTCACCGAAGAAGTTTTCACCGAGGAAAAAGCGCCCGTCCCGCGCGAACGTGACATGAGCGAATGAACGTGCCGGGCCCTTGAAATTGTCGCGGCGCCGACCATCCGGAGAGTAACGAATCATCTTGTATGCGAAGGCGTCGAACGCCCAGAGCGTACGGTCTGGTCCGAAGCGCAATCCCTGAACGATATGCGTGGTGTCATCTAGCCAGAGGGTGTTTCGCAGCCTCAGCTCGCGGTCGTAGTGAAGTATGCGACCTCGCCCCCGATGGTCGTCCGATGGATCATTGAGCAGGGTGCACCCGACCAGTACATCGCCCGCGGCGAACGGCAGAGCGGCGGGATTTTCGCCGGAAAAAGCCTCGCGGTATGCAGCGCCGATCGACAGTACACCCAATCCTGCGAGCACCTCTCTGCGATGCATGGGGGTCGGCACCTTATTTTTTGACGGTGTCCCAGGTGGACTTTGCGCTCGAAGACGGCGGGAGTCTGCCGCAGTGTAGGCCCGCATCGACCATCAGTACCTCACCGGTCACCACGCTTGCGCCCTCGAGGAACCAGACGAGCGTCTCGGCGATTTGCTCCGCGGTTGGGACGACTTGGAGCGGGACCATGGCGGCGGCATTCACGAGGAAGGCCTGGTACTGCTCAGGTGTCATGCCGCCCTGCAGCCAGCGTGTTTGGATGGCCCCCGGTGCGACCGCGTTGATCCGAATTTCCGGGCCCAGTACGAGCGATAACGACTGCGTGAGCATGTTGAGCGCGGCCTTGCTTGCGGCATAAGCCATCGATGACGCGATACCCGTGATACCGCCGATCGAAGAATTATTGACGATCGCGCCGCGACCCTGTTTTTTCATTTGCGGCGCGACAGCCCGCACCATCTGGTAGGCACCGACGACATTGACCTTGTAGATCGACAGAAAGTCATCGCCGCTCAGACCGTCCAAATTTTCATAGGGATTGAACTTGGTTTTGGCGGCGTTGTTGATCAGGTAATCGATACGCCCCCATTTCTCTACCGCAGCGTTGGCCATGGCCTGACACGCGGATTCTTCTGCGACATCCCCTTTGAACACGAGCGTCTCGGCGCCTTTCGCCTCGCATTGCTTGGCGGTATCCAACGCCTCCGTTTCGCTGCGCGTGTAGTTGATCACGACATTACAGCCTCGCTCGGCCAACATGAGAGCGGCGGCGGCGCCGACGCCGGTAGCTGAGCCGGTGATGATGGCAACCGTGCGCGTTGAGGACATGGTGACTCCGGGATAGACGAGGGGTTCAGGGTTGATCATGCCGACTCGCGTGCCCGCGGGGGAACCACTTGGGGCAGATTGTCCGATGTAAGGTCAGGTATTTCC
>JBEAXT010000065.1:0-24624 GCA_041159695.1 Pseudomonadota bacterium | reverse complement strand
GGCATTGTCGGTGAGATAAATGAATGACAGCGGATCGCCCGGATCCAACTGTGCCGAGGTACTCACCTGCTGCGCCCTGCGCCACATGCGGAAGAGCGCGAGGTCGTACCGCAAACCTCGCCGAATATCATCGAACTTGTATCCGACTTCTACGCTGTGCAAAAACTCGGCAGCGAATTCACGTCGATCGACGGGGATGACTGCACCAATATTGAATCCGCCGGCCTTGAAACCACGCGCCACGGCGAGATACGCCATCCGACGATCGTCGGGGTGATACTCGATTGAGGCATTACCACCCATCATCGACTCCGCCGGCGACAGATCAGTGCCGTCGGTATCACGATAGCGCGCGTCGCGTCGCTCGAGTCGCAGCCCGAGACTCGCGCGCCAACGTGGCGCCAACGCGTAAGCTGCACTGGAGTAGCCCGCATACGAATCGGCTCGGTAATCACTGACGAGCGCGCGATACAGTTCTCCGCCGTAAAGATCGAGCTGGTCGTTATCCTCGTTCAACTGCTGCCCGTAAATCCCCGCGATGAGTTCGGCTCGGTCGGTACGAAGCGCCCAACGAAAATCCTGTGAGACCGTGCGGCGCTCGCGAAAGAATCGCGATGTGAAGTCGTAGCCGGGGTCGGCAGCCCAGTCACCGTCGAAGGCGTAGAGAATGTCGGCATCGACCATCGCGGTCAGACTTCGGAAATCGATCGTGCCACCGGTGTGTCGCACGCTAAGCGAGGCTCCTCGTGAGCGCTGCCGATCGCGCCCAGGATCATCCGATTGCGTGACGCGCGAGTTATTCGTGGCAAAAGCATCGAAGCCGTTGTCGAGATCGACCGCGAGTACGGAGAGATCGACGTCCCAATCCGCGCCGAGCGCATGACGGCTACGCCAACGCAAGGTGCGCTCGTCAAAGCCGTTGGTGTCGTTACGCGACAACGTCGTATTTTTACGAGAACCGTCGCCCCGAAAACCTTGGGCCACTAACCGAAACGCAGACTCCTCTCCCTCACCCAACGCGCCACCGGCCACGAGCCCGAGGGCGCCGACACCGAAGTCGCCGGCCGTGGCCTCGACGCGCAACACATCGTCCGCCGTTGGCACGCCCGTGCTGAGACTGATCAGACCTGCCAGCGCATTGGCACCGAGCGTTGTGCCCTGCGGCCCGCGCAGCACCTCGACCTGCCCCAGATCGATCAGCGTCGCCGGCATGCCGATACCCGAGAAATCCATACCATCGATCAAAAAGCCGACCGAGGGATTGGGCGCGCCTTGCCACTGATCGTTCTCGCCGATGCCGCGCAACTGAAAGTATCGCGGACGTGAGGTTCCCGCGGCCCAATTCAGATTCGGCACGAGCGGCAAGACATCCTGCAGGTGCTGCACTCCGGCCTCGCGCAAGGTGGAGGAATCGATGACGGTGACGCTCGTGGCGAGCTCGAGCGCCGTCTGCGGGCGCAGCGTCGCCGTGATGACGACTTCCTCCAATTCGGCTGCGATCGATCCACTAGTCGACACCAGGGCGACGATCAAAGAATAGAAAACGCGGGATTTTGCTGTGAACACCTGCTCCCTCCGCCGGTATTAACCGGATCAGGTTCAACGGGTTTGCCGCCCCATGCGGCATCTCAGGCCCTTCCGGACCACCCCAAGGTACGGCGTATTTTCCATGCGAATCATGGGTTTGCAAGTGCACCCACGCGCCCCGATCAAAAGGATCGACCTACCGCCCCCTCTTCCCTACAATCGCGGCCCTTGCGTGGGGAACCCGCAGGCTTCTGGAGTGCTCGCTCGATGCCTAAATCGATCAAAGTTTTCCAAGTCGATGCGTTCACGCAAACGCTTTTCACCGGTAATCCGGCGGGCGTCGTGCTGGGCGCAGAAGTACTTGGCGACGACGAGATGTTGGCCATCGCTCGAGAACTCAACAATGGCGACACGGCGTTTGTGTTGCCACCCGAGAGCGATGACCACGACGTCAGGGTCCGCTTCTTCACACCGCGAACCGAGTCGGCTTTCGTGGGCCATGCGACGATCGCGACGCAGTACGTCCTCTCACGCGATGCCGACTCGCCGCGTCGATATCGCCAGCGACAGAAAGCCGGGTTCGTGGATGTCGAAATACGCGGAACCGGCCCCGATCGCCGTATCGCCGTGCGTCAGCCGGCTCCCGTGCTCGGTCGCGAGCTCAATCAGCGCGAACGGCTCGCAGTGCTCGATGCACTCGCCCTCTCGAGCGCCGATCTCGATCCGCGTTGCGAAATGCGTATCGTCGGATCTGCCGGCAGTAACCGCTTGCTCGTCGGTGTACGCGGCACTGCACAGCTCAAACAACTCAAGCCCGATTTCAACCGACTGACCACACTTTCAGCCCAGCTTGGCGCATCCGGTCACTTCGTGTTCACACTCGATTCAGACGTCGAGGGCTGTCTCACCCAATCGCGCATGTTCTGCCCGGCGATCGGCATCCCCGAGGACCCCGTGTCGGGCAACGCGCACGGCCTGCTCGGCGCCTACCTGTTGCACCACAATCTTTTGGAGCGCTCGGGAGATCATGCGCATTTCTCTGGCGCACAAGGCCAGTTCATGAACCGCCCCGGCCGTGTGGACGTCGATCTCGAGTTCGAGGGCAACTCGCTCGAAGGCGTGTGGATCATCGGCAGCGCAGCCATGGTTTTCGAGACGGTCATCACGCTGCCTTGAGGTCAAAAAAAACCGGCGCGCTCTTTCGAGCACGCCGGTTGTTCGCCTCATCAATGCGTCTGAGTCGCCCGCTTAGAAGCGATACTCCATCAAGAGCGTGAAGCTACGATTACGCGGGTCGGCGACGCGCGGCTCCCAAGAGCTGCCCGAACCGAAGTTACTGTCGTACGTGATCGCAAACGGCGGATCTTCGTTGAACAGATTTTTGATGCCGGCGGTGACGGTCAGTCCGTCAAAGCCCCGCCACGTCACCGATGCGTTGTACGTCACATAGCTGTCGACCCGGCGATCGAGGTTGGCAGGCGAAACGATGCTAGCCGTCACACCGGGAAGCTCCTGGTTCGTATAACCGGATCGGTAGATTTGTGACAACGAGGCACTCCAATCGCCGCGAGTGAACGCGAAGAACGCGTTGTGCTTCCACTCGAGACCGAGGTCGCCCGCAAAGGTGAACCGACCAATTTCACTGGGACCGAAAGGCAGACTCGGTGCGATACGCGAGCGCTTCTCGAGCATCCGAGTCCCATCAAGTCCCGCGCTCCAGGTGCCACCCCACGCCTCTCCTCGAAGACGAGTGGAAAGCTCGAGACCCTCCGTCTTCGATTCGCCGGCGTTGACCCAGCGCTGGTCGATCGACAGCAGGTTACCCGAGGCATCGCGCACGTACCGATCGGCGAAGGTCGAGTAATTGTCAGCGAGTTGCTGCAGCGTGAGGATCTGAATGGTGCCGATACGATCGACCCGCCACCAGTCGACCGACACACTGAAGTTGTCGCCCGCTTCGAAGACGACACCGAAGCTCGCCTGCTCGGCCTCTTCCGGACCCAGATCCGGCTTACCACCCTGGATGATATTAGGCTGGACTACCGCACAGGCCGGAATGGTCGCATTGGGACGCCCACCCGGACACTTGGCCGGATCGGCAATATCACGGCCCGAGTACGGCGCCTGCGACGACGAGTTGAAAATCTGGTTGAACGACGGAACGCGGAAGCCTTCGTTGTAGGAGCCGCGGAACATGACGGACTCGACCGGGCGATACTTCAACGAAATCTTTGGATTGACCGTCGAACCGAAACCATCGTAGTCGTCACGTCGTACCGCAGCGGTCAATTCCATGCCCTCAACGATCGGCAACATGACCTCACCGTAGATCGCCTTCACGTTGCGGGATACGCCCGCAAGCGCGTTACCGTCGTCGAACGGTGCCGCGATGATGATCGGCCGCGCGGCTGCGGCGCGGCGATCACCGTTGAACTCGTACTCCTCTTTGCGGGAGTCGATCCCCACGGCAGCGAGCACTTCGCCCGCCGGCAAAGAAAACAGCGGACCGGATACCGAAGCGTCGACCTGGGTCACCGAGAATTTTCCGCCGTACAGGATGACGCCCTCAGCGGACGCGCCCTTCAAGAGGTCGAGCGCAGCCTGGCTTTGCGACTCGCCCGGACGGAGAAAGGGGTTGATCACGCCGGTATTGAGGGCATCGATGATGCCGTTGGCGATGATATTTCCCGAGGCGTCCCGCGTGGTGTTGCGGTAGTAGTACCCCGAGCCCAGCTGCGACTCGGACTCACTGAACGCGTACGACACGCCGGTTCGATACTCCCAGTCCTGCAAGAACCCGACGGGACCATCGGCGCCGATGAAGAATCGGCCGGTTTCCGTGGTGGTCTCAATCTCGCGTCGTCCGCACTCCATACAGCGCCAACGGTACGACATCGGCAGACCCCGTCGACTTTCGAGTGTCGGGAATACCGCCACCAGTTGATTGAACACGCGATCGTAGACAGCCTGCGACGCCGAGTTACGCGGGAACGCGTAATTCTGCGTAGAGGTGTTCGGCGTCAGCTGCAAGTTCGAGAAGCGCTTCGCAGATTCTGCCTTGGAGCCGGTGAGCTCAGCGGCGATTTCGTGCTCGCCGAACCGCAACACGCCACGGCTGACGAAGTTCACCGTCTGAATGGGCTGCTGAAGAACGGCTGCGCGACCGGTATCCCAAGCACATGCGAACTCCGCTTCCGGGAAGTTCCAGAGCCGCGTGTCGTACGCCTGCATACCATCGATCTGGTTACAACCGCCGCCGCCCGGAAGATCGAGCGGGTTGATGCCACCTGAGGCACGAATGGTCGTGCTTCCGGGGACGAACGGCGCAGCGGTATTACTGTTCATGATCGTGCCGAGTGGCGTGTTGGGACCGACGCCGAGCGGCATGATGGTCGCGAACGGCGTGCCGCGGGTATCGACCGATACGCCGCGATCGGGTTGGAAGGTATTGACGAAATCGCGCGCGTCGCCGCGCAACTCCTGGTGATCGCTGAACGACACCGTCGCCATCACGTTCCAGCCGTCGGAGTTGGCGTCGCCGAGGCCGCCCGTCGCCGAAGCGCGATAGATGGCGCCGCCGCCGAGCTCGGTGACGTCACCGAAGGCATTGAACGTCAGGCCCTGGACGTTATTTTTGAGAATGAAATTGATGACGCCACCGATCGCATCGGTGCCGTAAATGGCCGAGGCACCATCTTTGAGAATTTCGACGCGCTCAATGGCAGCCATCGGAATCTGGTTGATATCGACGGCACCGCCATTGAGGCCGTGCGCCGCCACGCGGCGACCGTTGAGAAGAATCAAAGTCGCTGCTGACCCTTGGCCACGCAAGTTCGCCGAGGAGGCGCCGTTATTGCCTCGCTGCGCCCCGCCGACGACGTCGGCGTTCGAGGCGAGGTTGTCGAGACCGTTGCCGTTCGAGTTGAGATAGCTGATGAGCTGCTCAGCGCTGGTGATGCCCTCGCGGCGGATGTCTTCCGTACCGATGACCTGAATCGGCAACGCACTCTCGGCCACTTTTCTTTTAATGCTGGAGCCGGTCACGACGACAGTTTCGAGTCGACGATCGTCATCGGCGCCCGCCGCGCCTGTCGACTGCTGCGCCCATGCAGCGCTACTTAGAACCGTACTTGCGACAAACGCGCTGATGAGCATGCCACGAACTGCCATCATGAAAGAGTCCTCCTATATTTTTGACGATCGGTCAGCGAACCCGACCGATGATATTCGAAAATTTAACCGGTGACGATCTAGAGCCCGGTGTCGACTCCGCCGCGCCGCCACCGCATCCATAGATCAAAAAGATGCGCAGTCAGGGACAAGATGAGTAGGACGGCCACGTCCCACCAAGGCGCCTCGGCGAGCGCCGCGGCCACCGCAAGCATGAGACAGGCGCCCGAGAGGAGATTACCGAGAATGGCGCGCGGCGCGATACCGATGCCGCGGGAACGCCAGAGCCAGACGAGAACGATGGCCTCAATGACAACGAGCCCGGCGATCAGCCTGGGCAGAGTGCCGCTCTCGATCCCCCTGACGACCCAGTCGATCACCGGATCAAGCGGGTTTCGCGATGCCGAGTAAATGCGCGAGATCTTTGAAGAACACGCGGATGTGGGCCATCGGGCTCTTTCGAACCAGCTGCTTGTGCATATACGCCTCCCAGGTGAGACGCTGCACGTCGGGGTCACGGCACATTTTGACGAAGCGCTCGCGCCTCTGGTCGTTGACGTACCAGAAACGCTGTAACAAACCGAGGACCCAGAATACCCGCCCATGAGCGCGCATGAAGTCTCGCCGTGCCTCGCGTAAGGCGTGCGCGTTACCGGTCTGCAGGCATTTATCGACCGCCTGCGCCGCCATCCGCCCGCACGCCATCGCGTAATAAATCCCCTCACCGGAGGCCGGAGCGACCACACCTGCCGCGTCACCGGTCACGAGCACGTCGCGTCCGTTGTCCCAACGCCGCAGCGGCTTGAGCGGAATGGGCGCGCCTTCGCGGCGGACGACTTCGGCATGTTCGAGCCCGGTCGCGCGCCGCAAACCACCCACCGCGTTACGAATGGAGAACCCCTTGTGGGCGGTACCGGCCCCCGCGCTGATGGTCTCCCCATGCGGAAAGACCCAAGCGTAAAAATCGGGCGAGAGGCGTCCGTCGTAATACACGTCGCACCGCGCACGGTCGTAGTTCGACGGCGGCGCCTCGGGCGTCCGTAGGATTTCGTGATACGCATAAACGAAAGGCGTCTCTCGACCCCCGGATATACATTGCCGAGCCACCTCGGATCGCGCACCGTCCGCCCCGAGCACCATACGCGCACGCACCTCGCGACGGGCTCCGCCGCGCTCCTCGAAATGCACGATGGCATCGCCGTCGCCGTCACGATCGATCTTGACGAACGTTCCGTCCGCACGCAGCGCACCAGACTGCCTTGCGCGCTCGCGCAGCCACTCGTCGAAGACCTCACGATCGACCATGCCG
Source organism: Pseudomonadota bacterium (assembly GCA_041159695.1). Taxonomy (GTDB): domain Bacteria; phylum Pseudomonadota; class Gammaproteobacteria; order Steroidobacterales; family Steroidobacteraceae; genus UBA964. Next base: position 17,618 of record JBEAXT010000065.1, on the reverse strand, counting down.
ACGAATCCGCCATCGATCGGCATATCCACGGACCGAGCCGAGGGCGACACCATTCGGGCCGAAGAAATACGTGCCACCAGCAACTCGGAGGGAATCTCGAACTCATCGATCAACTTAGGAGGGATGGCGCCGCCGCAAGGCTTGATGCGTCCCGCGCGATCCAGCAGTAAAACACGCCAGCCCGTGCGAGCGAGATCATCGGCGGCCGTAGCGCCAGCAGGCCCGCCACCGACCACCACGACGTCGAATTCTTTGACCAGCTCTGAATGATCGAGCGTGTGCATGACTTATCCCCTTCCCGCCTCGGTGACGTACGTCGCCGATACACCCTGAATGTCGACCTGTACCGAGGACTGCGTGTCCTCCCGACTGAGGCGAACCGCGTAGGCCGTCGCCAGGACGAACAACGCCGCCTCGGCAACGAACACGGAGCCGTAAGCGGCGGGCAAAGAGCCCGTCAACGCGCGAGCAAGATCGACGGCACCGGTCGCGGCGATGCCGCCGATACCGAACGCAATCGCTTGCGCAGCGCCCCAGAGACCCATTCGAGTGCCCTCACGCGACTCGCGCCCTCGACCCACAAGCCCCATCATCGAACCGATCGCCGCCACGGCGTAGGCACCATTCGCCAAACCCAGCAAAAAAACCGTCGGCGCAAGCGGCCAGGCTGGTCCCACGAACCCCGCAACGGCGAGCGTCACCAGCATCAGCGCCGAGGCTACGCACCCGCCAATTGTCCACAGCCGCAGCGCTCCCATTCGGCTTCGCGCACCCACCGTGCAAATCAGCGCCACAAGCATCATGCCGACTAGCGTGCCGCCACTCATCATTCCGGAGAGTTGTGTCGACTCACCCGGCGTCATCCCAAACACGGCACCCGCAAAGGGCTCGAGGATCAGGTCCTGCGCGCTGTAGGCCAGCATCGATACAAATACGAAGCTCGCTAAACGCCGCGAATGCGGCTCCGCCCACACCTCACGAAAGGCTGCGATAAAGCTGCCATCGGTAGCGGCGGTCGTTGCGTTGACTGCTTCGGTGCTTGACGAACCCACCGCCGGCCGCTCGAGGCCGTACACTGCAAGGCAAGTGACGAGAAACGCCGCTGCGGCCACACTCGCCGTCACCTCGACGAGCCGAGTCAGCGAAAAGGGATCGAGCATCTTGCCGGCGATCACCGTGGTGACGATGAAACCCACGATCATCATGACCCAGGTCACCGTTGCCGCTGCAGCTAGTTTTTCTTTGGCGACGCTTTTCGCGAGCAGTACGAGCATGGTGGTTCCACAGGCGCCGACACCGAGGCCGACGAGCAGAAAGGCCACGACCGCGCAAGCGATCCCGAGCCATAGATTCGAGACCATGAGCGCCGCGGAGAGCACGGCACCGAGCGCGCCAAGGCCTAATACCGCCATGCCGCCGATGATCCATGGTGTGCGCCGGCCGCCGACATCACTACCGTAGCCAAGCCGTGGCCGCAGAACCTGTACGAAGTAATGCAACGCCACGAGGATGCCGGGCAGCATCGCGGGCAGTGCGAGCTCGACCACAAGCACCCGATTGAGCGTTGATGTGGTAATCACAACGATCGCTCCGATCGCAGCTTGAACGAGACCCAACCGAAAAATACCAAACCAGCCCATGGGCGCTGCAGGATTCGTTCTCATCATCTTCACCTCTCGAGCGCTCACGGGAGCGATCTGAGGGCGACTGCGCTCACCATCATGCCGAGCACGTACAGGGGAACGCCGAGGGCGTTGTACCAGACGTCAAGTTCGGCAGGTCGGCGTAGCAGCCTCCCCATCATCAAAATTTGGCCGATCAGGAGCGCGGCGATGAGTCCGGCAAAGAGCTCGAAACCCCACACCGCCAGCAAACTGATCACGGCAACCTGAGCGAGCACCATCACCGCACACGCGACGCGTGCCGCGTTGTCGACGCCAAGACGTACGGGAAGCGAGCCAACGCCCATGCGTCGATCACCTTGAACGGATTTGAAATCGTTGAGCGTCATGATTCCGTGGGCGCCGACGCTGTAGAGCATGGCGATCAACACGATTTCGAAGCGCGGCAGAACGCCCGTCATCACCACAACTGCCGTCAACCACGGTACGCCCTCGTAGCAGATCGCGACCGCTGAGTTACCCCACCAGCCGTTTCTCTTCAGGCGAAACGGCGGTGCGCTGTACGCCCACGCGAGCGCCATGCCGAGCGCCGATGCCGCCAGCACCCATTTGCCGAGCAATCCGGCCACGATCAAAGAAATGACAGTCCAAACGATGGCGATATAGAGACCCCAACGTCCGGGCATACGGCCGGAGGGGATCGGCCGACGAGGTTCGTTGATCGCATCGACGTGGCGATCGTACCAATCGTTAACTGCCTGACTGGTGCCGCAGATGAGTGGCCCCGCCAAAATCACACCCGAGATGATGAGCGGCCAATGACCGGCGGTTGAGGCGCCGGAGGCGACGATCCCGCACAGGAAGGCCCACATGGGCGGGAACCAAGTCACGGGCTTGAGCAGCTCCAGCATGGCCGGCCATGCGGGGCGACGTTCGAAAATCAGCCTGCCAGCGGGCCGTGCCATGACTGGAAAATAGCCATGACACCTTAAAGTGTCAATTGAAGATTACACGTATTCGGGCTTGGGCCAACTTGGGTCCGCCCCGCGGCCCTCTCACTCCGCGCCGTCGAGATCCCCGAGACCGTAACGACGCAGCTTGACGTAGAGACTCTGACGCGACAGACCGAGCATTTCAGCGGCCGACGCCCGGTTGTCTCGGGTGAGCTCTAGCGCCGCTTCGATACACAGCCTTTCGATGACGTCGGTGGTCTCCCGGACGAGCTCCTTCAGTGAGACCCGACCCACCAACTCCGTGAGCTGCTCGACCGATCGGGGGAGCTCTCGGCCTGGACGTATCTCGCTCGGCCGCCGGCGATCGACGTTGCGGATCGAAAAACCGAGGCAAGCCTGCGCGCCTTCATTGATGGCGACGGCTGAAATCTCGACGTCGGTGACCGCCCCGTACTCGCCGCGCATCGTGGTCGCAAACAATCTCACGCTGCCGTGTTGTTTCAAGTTGGCCACCAGAACGCCGAGATCGACGCCCGGTCGTCCGAGCCATTTCTCGAGCGTCTCGTTCCTCGCCTGCTCATCGGTCGCGAGCTGCACCAAATCGAGAAAAGCTCGATTGTTAGTCACGATGCGACCGTCAGGCGTTGTGACGACGATGGCATCCGGCAACTGCAGGGCCACTTCCGCCAGAGTGCCCGGTCCGAGCGGGACGCTACCCAGCGCCGGCATCTCGCCGAGCGGCTCCAGCCGCAACAGCGCGTGCGAGGCGTTATCGTGACGAAAGAGAACGCCGTTGAGGCGATAATCCCGCTTCGCATTCGGCGGCCTGACACGCAGCGGCTCCGCACGACCCGAGGTGCGCAATCCCGACAACCATTCGCCCACCAATCGGCTGGTCTGAGCGCTGAAGAATTCATCGAACGTGCGGCCCGTCAGGCGCTTCCCATCCTCGCCGAACAACCTTGCGGCAGCAGGATTGATCTCAACCACTTTCTGCGAGCCCGTATCGACCGTGAGCACCGCATCACCGATCGATTGCAGCAAAAGTCGATATCGAGTCTCGGCGAGCCGGAGCTTGGTGTAGTCGCGTTCGAGTGCCTGCTCCGCCTCGATCAATCTTTGCTGCAACGCCGCAACGGCACGAAGATCGCGCCCCTGCGCAAGGCAACGCCCTTCTTCATCGAGTGGCGAGAGCGCATAAACGATCGGCACGGTCCGACCGTCCCGAAGCGGGTGGTTAACTTGTCGGGCACGAACTTCGCCCGCGGCACGGTCGGAAAACAGCAGCTCAACCTTGGGACGACTGTCTTCCGTCACGGTATCGATCAACGATTTACCGATCCAACCTGCATCGAGTTCATCGAGCAATTCGGGATTGGGTATGGCGATATCGCGGATGACCCCGCGTCGATCGACGATGAGCGCGATATCGGTCGAAGCTACGACGAGACCGGCAACCGTCTCAGCATCGAGTCCGGTCAGGGCCTTCCTTGGCGCCTTGAAAGTTTTCACATCGTGACCGTGTCAGTTCCTTCGACCCAGTAGCTCCAGCAATTGTTCGGCTCGCTCCACGGCGTCTTTACCGTCGATGGCCGTCGCGTCGGCGCCCACTTTGGCCACCCGGTCCGGATGCCCGGCAAAGGGCAATCCGCCCACCATGATGCGGACGTTCCGATTGACCGAGGCACGCCGAACTTTGCGGATCAGCGCGGCTAACGCCGGTAGCTGCGATGCGGCGCTGATCGAGAAGCCCACCACCGCAAACCACTCTTTTCCGACGAGCGAGAGTATATCGGGCTCGTTGGCTCCGGGGGCATCCCATACGTCCCACCCGGCCCGTCGCAGGAACTCGCCGACGAGTTGCGCACCGAAAACATGCTGTTCTTTGGGTAGCGCCACGAACAACGCACGTCGACCCGCTTTGGTCGGCGTCTGAGACTCGTTGTTGGCATCGCTCAGTTGGTGAGCGAGATCCTGAAGTCTTTTCAAACCGAGCGTCACTTCAACGAAATCGCTGGTCTCGTCTTCCCATCGGCTGCCGAAGTGGCGCGCGACCGGCGCGAGCAGTTCAAGGTAAATCGTCTCGGTACTCATCCCGAGGGTTTGAAGACCCCGTAGATAAGCAAGCGCCTCGGCGGCATTGCCGCGCAAGACGATTCTGGCGAGTTCGAAGATTTCTGAAGAACCCGGCCGAAGCGGGCTCGAAAGATCATCACAGCGGTTACCGTCTACGACCGCTCGATGCGCGAGAATAAGGCGCGGAATGACCTCGCCTTCGATGGTTCGGAGTAGCGCCGAGTGTTCGCCCTCGGTCTCGCGAATAGACAACGAATCAGTCATCGGCCCACCTAACCCTCGAATACGCCCCTAAGGTCGTATTCCCAAAAGGCCCCCGCGCGACGACGTCCGTGTTCCAGTGGAGGGGGGTGGTTTCCCTCAGTCAACCCCCCCTTTCGCCGCAGGATGTCACATATAGACCCCCCAAAGCCACCTGTCAATTTTTATGGACGTAAATGCAGATTGACATAGGCCTTCCCCTTCACTAAATTCGGGGGCGATTCTTCTATTACTGGTACTCAGGCCCATGCCCCAACGCCCGCCGGCGGTTGTCGGCCGCCAGCTCTATACCCCCGAAGAGCGAGACCGCCGGGACCGCTCCCCTTGGACCGTGGTCCAAGGCGTACTCGCCCCCGTGCAACTGCTCGCCTTTTTGGTGAGCCTTTGGTTGGTCATTGGCTTCCTTCGGACCGGCGACGGGGCGACCGCGGCGACCGTATCCGTCATCGTCAAGACCGGCTTGCTCTACGCCATCATGGTGACCGGTGCGATCTGGGAGAAGGATGTCTTCGGCGTGTGGCTGTTCGCGCGTCCGTTCTTCTGGGAGGACGTGGTGAGCATGGGCGTGATCGCCCTGCACTCGGCCTACCTCTATGCCTTCCTAACGGAGGCCCTCGACCTGCGCGGTCAAATGCTGCTCGCGCTCGTCGCGTATGCCGCCTATGTCATCAATGCGACGCAGTTTTTCTACAAACTGATACTCGCGCGACGCGAATCCGGCGCGGAAGACGGGCGCCGCTGGGTGGCCTCCACATGACGCCCGGCAAACTGCGTTACGACCCGCGTTTTCTGCCGTTTGCCGATGCTGCGAGCGACGACCTGCCGCTCGCGCGGTTGTTGCGTCTGTCTTTATTTCAGGTGTCCGTCGGTATCGCCCTCGCGTTGCTCAACGGCACGCTCAATCGCGTGATGATCGTCGAACTCGGTGTGCCCGCCTGGCTCGTGGCCACCATGATCGCGCTCCCGCTCCTGTTTGCGCCAATGCGTGCGTTCATGGGCTTCCACTCCGACCAACACCGATCGGTGCTCGGCTGGCGACGCGTTCCCTACATCTGGTTTGGCACGCTGCTGCAATACGGCGGTCTTGCCATCATGCCTTTCGCCTTGCTCGTCTTGAGCGGCGAGGGTCGCGGCCCCGCAGAGGTGGGCCAGATCGGTGCGGCCATTGCGTTCCTACTCGTTGGTGCAGGCCTGCATTCAACGCAGACGGCCGGACTCGCGCTCGCCACGGATCTCGCGCCCGATCACACGCGACCCCGCGTGGTGGCTTTGATGTACGTAATGCTACTGCTCGGCATGGTGGGTTCATCCCTCGTATTCGGCTGGTTGTTGAGCGGCGAGTTCTCGCCGCTGCGCTTGATCCAAACCATTCAGGGTGCAGCCGTAGTGACGCTGCTGCTCAACGTTATCGCACTCTGGAAACAGGAACCGCGCAATCTTGAACGTCTGCAGGAACCGAAGTCGGAAACACGCTTCGCCATCGCCTGGCGTGACTTTACGGCACCGACTCACACGCGGCGACTGTTGGCGACTGTGGGCTTCGGCACCGCGGCATTCAGCATGCAAGACGTTCTGCTCGAGCCCTACGGCGGTCAAATTTTGAGCATGGAAGTCGGTGCAACCAGTCAACTGACGGCGCTCTCCGCTGGCGGCGCACTCGTCGCTTTCGGTCTGGCAGCGCGAGCGCTCAAGCGAGGCGCCGATCCCTTGCGCGTTGCGGCGATTGGCGCCCTGATGGGAATCCTTGCTTTTGCGGCGGTAGTTTTCGCCGAACCGCTTAGCTCGGCGATGCTTTTTCGCGTGGGCGCTCTGCTCATCGGTTTTGGCGGCGGACTCTTTTCCGTGGGGACGTTGCTCGCCGCGATGGCCCTTCGAAAGTCGGACAACGGTCTCGCACTCGGCGCCTGGGGTGCCGTTCAGGCTACGGCCGCCGGCGTATCGATCGCACTCGGCGGGGCGGCCTGCAATCTCATCGGCGAGCTCGCCGTACGGGGTGAAATGGGGCCGGCACTCGCATCGCCTGCCACCGGCTACATGTTCGTCTATCACTTCGAAATCGCGCTGTTGTTTGCGGCGCTGATCGCGGTGGGTCCGCTCACGCGCCGACAAGCGAGTCGTGGGACGGCGGATCGTGACGGACGCCTCGGGCTGGCTGAGCTACCCGGTTGATATCTGGTGACGATTTTTTTGATTTAGATTTTTTTGATTTAGTTTTTCAGGGAGGACGGCATCATGGAGTCGAACGCATTTCTCGAGTATCTCGACACGGCGCAAATTGCGCTCTACGGGTTTTGGGCTTTCTTTGCAGGGCTCATCTGGTATCTGCATCGCGAGGACAAGCGCGAGGGCTATCCGCTCGATACCCATCGAGTCGATCGACACGGCAACCCCGTGACCATCGAAGGCCTGCCGGGCGTTCCCTGCCCCAAGACATTCAAACTCGCTGACGGCAGCACCGTCGTAGTCCCGGATCCGGCTCGCGCCGATCGTCGTCCGATCGCCGCTCGTCAGGTCGGCTGGGATGATCGCTATGGTCCCGATGTCGGTGCGCCGCTCGAGCCCACAGGCGATCCGATGCTCGATGCGGTCGGACCCTCGGCTTACGCCGCCCGCGCTAATCAGCCGGAACGTATGGTCGACGGCTCACCGATGATCGTGCCGATGAGCGCGGTCTCGGGCTGGGGCGTCGAGTCTCGCGACCCGGATCCGCGTGGCATGACCGTGTGCGGTCTCGACGGCGCATCGGCGGGCAAAGTCGTAGAACTTTGGGTCGACAAGGCTGAACCGCAGATTCGCTATTTACAGGTCGAACTGGCGAGCGGCCGTCACGTCATGCTGCCCTCGGGCTTCGTGCGCTACGACGCCGGCAATCGCAAGGTCAAAGTCGCCTCGATTACCGCCGCGCAGTTCGCCGGTGTCCCGGGTATCGCAAGTAACCAGCAAATCACCAAGCTGGAAGAGGATCGCATCTGCGCCTACTACGCAGGCGGACATCTTTTTGCGACACCTTCACGCAGCGAATCTTTGATCTAACACTATGACCAACCGAGTGACATTCAGCGAACACGACAACGAGCCGGTAAGAGGCTTACCCTCGGCGCTACCCTCGGGCGAGTACGTGCTGTGGCAGGGAGCGCCCTCGTGGCGCTCCCTCGCCTTGCACGCTTACCGCGTCAAACTGTTGTCGATCTATTTCGGCCTGATCGTGCTCGCACGCGGCATCTTTTTGCTGAGCGAGGGCAGCTCGCTGATGGAAGCGCTACGCGGCTGTGTCGGCCCAGCGATCTTCTCGATCGTCTGTCTCGCCATCGTGACTGCGATCGCGCGGCTTTCGGCACGCGCGACGATCTACACCATCACGACGCGGCGGCTCGTCATTCGTCAAGGCATCGCGCTCTCGAGCACCATTAATCTGCCATTCAAGGCCATCGAGTCGGCACAAATTTTGATGCGCAATGACGGCACTGGCGACATCGCCCTCACCGTCGATCGCGACCAGCGCGTGTCTTATCTTTGGCTCTGGCCGCACGTGCGCCCCGGATTCTTAACCCGTCCCCAACCCGCTCTGCGCTGCTTAGCGAATGCCGCCCATGCGGGCGAGGTTCTCGGTCGCGCTTACGCAGATCACACCCCGGGCACGACGCTCGGTCATCCTCACTCGGGCTCGCAGGAAGCGTCGGCCTCAGGCACCGTCCTGGGCGCTTCCGCGTGACGCTCGAGCACTCGCAAGATCTACCCAAGCCGCTGCTGGTCTCCGCAGGCCTGCTCATCCTTCTCGCGATCTCGCTGGTGGTCGTCGGTGACGAGCTGCCCCAAACCGCATCGATGTCGGAGGACATCGTGGTCGCCAGTCACGACATCCGATTACGCACGCTCGAGAACGGCTCGATTCTCCCTCTGCTTGCCGATGGCACGCGTTTATCAGCCATCCCAGCGGAAAAAGCAGGGTTCGTCAGTGGCGTGATGCGCGGCCTCTCGCGCGGCCGCAAACTTGCCGGTAGTGATCCCGACGCTCCGTACCGCCTCTCGCGTCTTCGTGATGGGCGTTTGCTGCTGACTGATACAGCCACCGGAACCACCATCAACCTCGACGTCTTCGGCACCGACAATGCGAAGACCTTCGCCGTACTCTGGGAACAGGGTGAGGCACGAGCGGACGGCGCTCCGCGCTGAGCGCGGGCACTCTGCGGCGGGGCCATGAGCTGGATGCAACATATGATCCCGGTGGTCCTGACGGTCGTGCTGTGGTGGGGATCCACCGGCGTGATCGCGAGGCTCGTCGGAAACGCGCCGAGCAGTTATCCCCGACTGATTTTTTTTGCCTCGGTGCTCGGGATCCTCGGACTCGTAACGCTCTTTATCCTGCGCGATATCACCTCCATGAGCTCGGCACTCGTATCGCTCATCGCTGCACTGGCGGTGTGGGGGTGGATCGAGATCACTTTCCTCACCGGCAAAGTCACTGGGCCGGCGGTCGATCGACCCGCCATCGATGCCACGTTGCCGGCCCGCGCAGCGGCGGCATTGACCGCCATTCTTTGGCACGAACTATTGATTGCGGCGACCGTCGTGCTGGTCGGTGTTGCGCTCATCGGTCATGCCAACGACTTGGGACTCCTCGTGCTGGTCCTGCTGTGGCTGATGCGAAGTAGCGCCAAACTCAACTTATTCCTCGGCGTACGCAATTTAGGCGGCGCCTTTCTACCGCCACACCTGCATCATTTACTCGACTTCATGCGGCAACGCCGAATGAATCCGTTGTTACCGCTATCGATTTTGCTCGGTCTTGGTATTGCAGGCTGGTATGGCGTCGCCGCTCTCACCACCACCGTGGAATATCACGCCGCGGCCTCCGCCATTTTGGCAACGCTGGCCGTACTTGCAGCCTTCGAGCACCTGCTGATGGTCGTGCCGCTGCCAGCGGAAACGCTGTGGAAGTGGAGTCTTTCCAACCGACGAGCATGAATATGAGATCACCCCTTCGCCATTCACTGCTCGCGACGATCGACGATCCCTCGATACTTCGCGCCTTGCCGCGTGAAGCACTGGCACAGGTATCGGACGAGCTACGCGAATTCCTGATCAACACGGTCTCCATGAGCGGAGGGCATCTGGCCTCTGGCCTCGGAACTGTCGAGCTCACCGTCGCACTGCACTACTGCTTCGATACACCGCGCGATACCCTCGTCTGGGACGTCGGGCACCAGTGCTATCCGCATAAGGTTCTGACGGGTCGGCGAGATCAGTTGCGCACCATTCGCAAGCGTCCGGGTATTTCCGGTTTTCTCCGTCGCGACGAAAGCCAGCACGACCTCTTTGGTGCAGGTCATTCCAGCACTTCGATCAGCGCTGCACTCGGCATGTCGAGTGCAGCGACACTTCAGGGGCGCGACTCGCGATCGGTGGCGATCATCGGTGACGGCGCAATGACGGCGGGTCTGGCCTTCGAGGCGCTCGACCATGCCGGAGGAATCGGTGCCAATCTGCTCGTCGTGCTCAACGACAACGGAATGTCGATTTCGGAGAACGTCGGTGCCCTCTCCCAACGGTTGACGACTCAGGGGCGGGGACCGGCAAACGATGCTGCCACGTTCTTCCGCACCTTGGGCTTTACCTATCACGGCCCCATCGATGGACACGACATCGACGCTCTCGTTGACGCCTTCGAGGCGCTTCGCGACGCACCAGGCCCCCGGCTGCTGCACGTCGTGACACAGAAAGGTAAAGGCTACGCCGCAGCGGAGGCTGACCCGATCAAATATCACGGCGTCACCCCTTTCGATCCTGAGCGTGGCATCGTCGCCGGCGCTCCGGCCGCACCGACCTATACGCAGGTGTTCGGTGAGAGCCTTTGTGAGCTGGCCGAAACCGATCCGCGAATCGTGGCGGTCACACCGGCCATGCGCGAGGGCTCAGGCCTCGTCGCTTTTGCCAAAAAATTCCCCGAACGTTACTTCGATGTCGGTATCGCCGAGCAACATGCCGTCACGTTTGCCGCGGGACTTGCCACTCAAGGGTTGCGACCAATCGTCGCAATTTACTCAACGTTCTTGCAGCGCGCATACGACCAGCTTGTTCATGATGTATGTCTGCAAGGACTCCCCGTCACCTTCGCCATCGATCGCGCGGGACTCGTCGGCCCCGACGGCGCCACGCATCACGGTGGCCTCGATCACAGCTTCTTGCGATGCGTTCCGAATTTAACGGTCATGGCGCCCTCAAATGCCACCGAGCTACGCGCCATGCTGCGCACGGCCGTCGAACTCGGTGCGCCGTGTGCCGTGCGCTATCCGCGAACGGCTGCGATCGGCTCTCTGGCCGCGGGGGAACCCCGTCCGAGATCTTTGCCCATCGGCCGCGGCGAGTGCGTGCGTCGCGGTTCGGGGATCGCTCTGCTGGTCTTCGGCACCCTGCTCGATACCGCACATGATGTCGCGGAGATCATCGATGCGAGCGTCGCCAACATGCGCTTCGTTAAACCTTTGGACGAAGCCCTCGTCCTTGAGCTCGCAGCCGATCACCGCATTCTCGTCACGCTCGAGGAGAGCGCGATCGCCGGTGGTGCAGGCTCTGCTGTCGCCGAGCTGCTGAATAGCCATGGGCTCGACATCCCGGTGCTGCGACTCGGCCTACCCGATCGATCGATCGAACACGGCACGCGTGAGCAATGCCTGCAGGAGGCGGGTCTTGACGTCCCAGGTATCTTTGATGCCATCGCGCGTCATTGCGCGATCGTCGAGATGCAAAGCGCACGTAGCCGTAAACCGCTCCGCATGCGGGACAACGCGATGTTCAATGGCGTGTTGCGACTGCTGACGCGCAGTCAAATCGACTGAATCAACGACCGATCGACCATCAGGCGATCTGCCGCAAGGCCTCGGGCAGCCGGAATCGGACGGTCTCTGCGAGTCCGGGTAACTCGCGAACCGACTGCGCACCGAACTCTTGAAGCCGCTGACAAACTTTGCGTACCAAGTACTCCGGAGTCGACGCTCCGGCGGTGACACCGACGGTCCGCACCCCTTCCAGCCAAATCGGCTGTAGTTCCGTCTCGTCTTCGACGAGCCACGCAGGAACACCGTGATCTGCGGCAACTTCCTGTAGTCGGTTCGAATTCGAGCTGTTATGCGCGCCCACGACGATCACGAGATCGACCCGACGTGCAAGCTGTTGCACCGCGCGCTGACGATTGAGCGTCGCATAACAAATGTCGTCGAGCCCAGGTCCGACGATCTGCGGATACCGCGCCTCGAGCGCCGCGATCAGACCGCGCGTATCGTCGATCGATAGCGTTGTCTGTGTGACGTAGGCCACCGGATCTTGGGAACCCATCGGTAGCGCCTCGATATCTTCGAGGCGACCGACGACATGGACGGGACCGGTGACCGAGCCGCGCGTCCCCTCGACTTCCTCGTGACCCGCATGCCCCACGATGACAATGGTGTAGCCACGCTGCGAATAACGCTGGGCCTGTAAATGCACTTTGGTCACGAGCGGACAGGTCGCATCGATGACGAGCAACTTGCGCTCACGCGCCTCGTCCACCACCGCGGTCGATACGCCGTGAGCACTGAAAACCGTCACTGACCCCACCGGGATGTCCGCGATCCTCTCGACGAACACCGCACCTCGCGCAGCGAGATCGCCCACCACGTGACCGTTGTGCACGATCTCGTGGTAGACGTAGACCGGCGCCCCGAACCGCTCGAGGGTACGCTCGGCAATCTCGATCGCTCGGGCGACTCCCGCGCAAAAGCCGCGGGGTTGCGCGAGCAGCACATCCATCGCCGGTTACCGGTCGAAGACAGCAGCGATCGTCGTCGGACCGCTGCGTTGAGCCATCTTCGATTGATCCTTGGGCTTAGCCTCGACGGCAGGCGCAGTAACCGGCGCCGCAGTCGAAGGTGCCGTTGCGGCCTCGGTCGCCACAGCGCCCTCAGCGGCAGCCGGATCGACAGCGGGGCTCTTCACACCCTGCAGTTCCGGATACGCCTTCGCCATGCTTTCACCGAAGTACGGCTTGTATACGCCCTGATGGCAGGTCTGACAGTTGATCTTCGCCACGTCACCCAGCGGTCCCTTGCGATTGGCGGGGAATACTTCGGTGAGCGGAACGAGGTACTGGTTGTTCAGACCGCGAGCCATACGGATACCGTGCCAGGCGACCGTGCGCTGCGGCGTACTCTGCTCCCACTCCGCCCAGGCACGGCTGTTGTGGCAATAGGTGCAATTCACGCCCAAAGAATTCGACATGTGCACCATGAGCGAGTACGTCCATTCCGCCTGCTTGATCGACTTGCGATTGCCGGTCGGTAACGCGGTCAGACCATTCACGCGAATATCGAGATCACCTAAGAGGAACGGCGAGTACGGATCGTACGGCAGACTCGAGTGGCCGATGGTCGTGATACCAAGGCCCGTCACCGCGGAGTTCTGCCCCGCACGAGTGCCGACGAAGGCATTCTCACGGCCTGAGCCCGGATCGGCATACCACACGTATTGCGGTACCGGTCCGCCACGATGGCAGGTATGACAGGTCACACCTGTTTCTTTGACGTGAGACTTCCAATTCGTGTTGATGTCACGCGTCATTTTCAGCATGCTGCGAGCGACCTTGTACTGGTACTTACTCTCATCGGCGTAGTTCTCGCCGTTATGACAGTACGTACAGTTTTTCTGGTCTTCCGGCGCCACCCACTCGGTCATCGACAGCATCACGCGCGTGAACTCACCGACCGATAGGTCAGAGAGCACTTGCACGTTCTGATAGATGTCCTTGGCGAGAGGACCGCTCGCATCGGCCGGTGGCTGAATGCCGCCGAGCTGATTGACGGCCTTGATCTGCTCACGCCGACGCGGATTCACGTTTTGTTCCATGCCCGTCCCGCGATACCCGATCTGTTGGGTCTCGATGGGTGGGCGCTCTCCGCACGCAGCAAGCAAGCCGAGTGTGGCGGCCAGTGCCGCGATCAAACGGATCTGGTTTTTCATTGAGCGGCTCCCGAAGTCAGTGCCGGATCAGTCATCGGTTCAAAAGTGGTCGGATAAGCCGGTGCGACACCATGCTTCACCGCCCACAAGTACCAGTTGTCGACCACCGTACCGGTCAACAAGATGCCGATGCCGCCCGTCAGGGTGCACAGCACGGCGAACCACCAAGCCCAGCGGTGAACGGATTCCATGGTGGCGTTGAAGCCCATCGTCCAGCGCCAGAAGAGCGCTGCACGTTCGGAGGCCGTGCCACGATCAAGCGATTGCTCAACTTCGCGCTCACCGCCGAATCGGCTGACGGCCATGATGGTGCCGGCGTGCATCGCGAAGAGCAGTACCGATCCATACAGGAACACGATCGACAACGCGTGGAACGGGTTGTAGAGCAGGTTGCCATAGCGCAGCGAGAAGGCCGCGGTCCAATCGAGGTGGGCAAAGATTCCAAAGGGCACGCCCTCGGACCAGCTGCCCATCAGCACCGGACGGATGAACCCGAGCACGAGGAACAGGAAGATCGCCGAAGCGAACGCCCAGGCCGTATGCGTGCCCATCTTGAGTTTGCGCGCGAGGTTATACGTGCGCACCCACCAGAGCAGCACCGACATGGTCAGGAAAAACCCGGCCATGAGATGCCAGCCACCGTCGCTGAGCGGCGGAATTCGTAGCCCGTATTGCGGCGCTGGCGGTTCGAGCGCCAACCAGAACAACTGCCGGATGAACTCGAGGGGATTCCAGTTCACCGAGGCGAGCATGTTGAGGCCAACGATCTCGAAGGCGATGATGAAGCAAAGAATCGAGGCCACGCCCGTCGAACCGAGATAGAACGGTCCGATCTGCGCATCACCGATCTTGCCCAGCCAATAATTGGCCGACGCCTTGACACCGCGCACCCAAACGCCACGCGGGTCGTGGGGGATACCGGGATAGTGCGGTGCAGTGACCTGCACGCGCGTGAAGAGGTTTTGATATTCAGCCATGGTTGCTTACCTCAGTTCCAGATCGGAAGGTTGAGCCACCACGCCCACCAATCCGTCCAGCTTCGCGTCCAGAACGGCCCACTCACCACGATGCAGATCGCGCTCCATACGCCCGCGTTGATGGCGAGCAGAAGGCCGAACCGATGGATGCCGAGCGTACCGATCGAATAACCGATGTTGTCGCGGAAGAAGGTGTTTTCGTGTTCCGCGCCTTTCACGACCTCGCCTTTCGGCGGGTTCAGTGCAGACAGCACGAGCGATCCGTGCAACGCGAGCGCGAGAACCGTGGTGAAGAAGAACGTCACCGCAATCATGTGCGCTGGGTTGTAGTGGAAATGCAGGTACTGGTAAGCGATGTTCGACACCCAGTCGAGATGACTGAAGATGCCGTAGGGAAAGGCATGACCCCAAGCTCCGAGCAGCACGGGTCGAATGACCTGCAGCGTGACGTACGCGAGGATTGCACTGCCGAAGGCGACAGGGACGTGATACCCCATGCCGAGCTTGCGACAGATTTCGACCTCACGAAGCGCCCACGAAACGAATGCGCCGATGGCACAAATCGTCACGAGCTGCCAGATCCCGCCTTCATGCAGCGGCGCGAGACCCAGACCGTAACTGAGGTCAGGCGGCGCGATATTGATCTGCCAGAGATTCCAGGTGGGACCGATCGCGGCACCGTAAACCAGCAACGCGGTACCGAGCAGCGAGAAAAATGCCGCCGTGATACCAAAGAAGCCGACGTAAAAGGCGCCGAACCAGAAGTCGAACAGGTCGCCGCCCACCAGGGTGCCACCCCGGATCCGGTATTTTCTTTCAAAGTTAAGCATTGCCATGACTATTCCCCGTCAAGCGTCGCATCGGGCGACGGAACGCGAGCCGATGCCCACGTCCGTCGCCTTCTGCGTTGTTTTCGGTCAGTTCGGCAGCGGAGCGTTGTGCTGCACGTTATTGGCAGAAGCCGGAGCCTCAGCCAAGCACGAGCCACTGCCCTTGCCGTCGAGCCAGCACGAGTACTTCGTGCTGAGCTGCACGAAGTGATTCGTCGCCACGATCGACGCAACGGCGATACCGCCAACGATGATCACCTTGCGGGGATCCATAACCATCCATATACGCCACATAGTTTTTCTCCTAAGTAATCGAATGAGCGATCAGAACCAGGGGACCCAGTTCCAGATCAGGTAGTGGGCAGCCACAGTGACTGCAAACCACAACCAGGTGCTCATCCAGAAGAACCGGTTGATGGCTCTCGCCTCATCCGGTGTGGCACCTGAGATGCTTTTTCCTTCAGCCATTTCATTTCCTCCTAAACAACGTTGCTTAATCCGCACTATCCCGCGCGGCAGGGACTGTCGGCCTTGACCCGGGTCACGACCTGCGACCGCCACCGAAGCGACGACCGCCCGACAATGCTTTCCCCCTCACGACATCGTGTGTTCGACACGAAACTCCTTCTCATGCCGCACGCCCTCCAGCGAGCTCCGATCGCGCGCGTGCGACGCGATCCGCCGTGACACGCTCCTCACCCGCGAGGCGTGCGTCGCGCTCGGCGCGATCACGCAACTGCTTGGCGGCAGAGATGCGTACCAAATAAGGTTCGTTGGCAACGAGCTCGTCGAGCAGCGCGAGTGCGTCGGTGTCCCACACACTCGCTTCACGCCCGATGCGTGCCGGAGTGGCATCGACTTTGTCCATGTCGGTGCCGAGCGGCAGGATGTTGAACAGCGCATCGAAAAGCGCATTACAGACTTCCTGCACAAGATAGGTGGCTCCCGCGTAGCCCATGAAGGGCGTACCGGTATGGCGCCGGATGATGGCTCCCGGAAAAGAGGCCGGGATGTACATCGCACGAGGTCCGAGCTCGGCCAGGTACATGCGCTCGTTGTAACTGCCAAATAGCACGAGGGGGGTTTTCTCGCGTATCGCTTTACGAACAGCCGCGTTGTCGGGCTTGACACCGGGCTGCCGCGCAAACGAGAACATGCACGGCAGACCGAGCTCGGATTCGAGGAAGTGGCGGACACCACGCGCGTAGGTTTCGCCAGCCACGATGGCGAAACTCGCGGTGCCGAAGAAATCCTGCGTGACGGATCGCCACAGGTCCCACAACGGCTTGATGGTAGTGTGCTTCTCGCGCTCGATGAAAGGCTCCGGATCGAGACCCGTGAGTTCACCGAGCTTGCGCAAAAAACGTGTCGTACTGTGTAGGCCGATCGGCGCTTGCAGGTACGGACGATCGAGTCCCTCGCAGAGGAGTCGACCGAATTCGCGGTACATACAGACGTTCACATCCGCATCGACCAGTTTGCCGATATCGGCGAGATGGCTACCGAGCGGGAACGTCATGTTCACCTCGGCACCGATGCCTTCGATCAGTCTGCGAATTTCCGCAAGATCGGAAGGCATGTTGAAGGTGCCGTACGAGGGTCCAATGATATTGACTCGCGGCTTCTCGCCTTCCTTACGGACACGCGGCGGTACTTTCTTCGAGCCGAACTCGGTCCACAGCCACCACATGGCGCGATTCGCACACTGCCACTGATCTTCGTCGATCGTCCGCGGCAGAAAGCGTTTGATCCCCGTACCTTCAGGCGTGACGCCGCCGCCGATCATCTCGGCGATCGATCCCGTGACTACGACCGCGGGCAAATTCGGATCGAGCACCTTGTGGGCGCGCTTCATCGCGCCCTCGGTGCCATGCTGACCGAGTTCTTCCTCGGCAAGGCCTGTCACGA
>JBEAXT010000058.1:0-4078 GCA_041159695.1 Pseudomonadota bacterium | reverse complement strand
CTTCGAACGGCGTGTACGCCACAGATAGCATCCCGACGTCGAGCTCGAACACGATGGGCGTCTCGATGAAGCCGAGTTCTCGGACGAGACGCGGATGCAACTCGCCCACCCAACCGACGGGTTTCCCATTCCGGGACACTCGCGCGGCACGACCCGGATGTAACGCCGAGTGCTCGTCCGCCTCGAACTGGAAGGATCCCGGATGGCCGCTGAGCGAGAGCAACGCCTCGACGTCCGACCGAACATCGTAAAAGTCGGTCGTCTCGCGACCGCCGCCCCACTGCTCGGGCCAACGCGAGCCGACGGCGAGACCGGCAATGACCTCTCGCTCGGCCTGCCCGACAGGAAACACGACTCCGAGTTCGAATAAGCGAACACGTGATTGCTGACGCCGTTGATTTTCGAGCGCCGCCTTGAGGAGTCCCGGCCATAGCGATACTCGCATCACGGCCAAATCACTCGAAATCGGATTCGCAAGTGCATACGAGTCCGTATTCGGAAAAATCGTACGCTGTAACGCAGGATCAACGAATGCGAAATGAATGCCTTCGTGATACCCGCGGGCGGCGAGTAGATCGAGCAGACGCTGCTCATCGAGTACCGACGTCGGCTGCGACAGGATAGCCTGCCGCGCCTGCGCAGCTGTCGTCGGCAACGCGTCGTAACCCGCTAGGCGCGCAACCTCCTCGATGAGATCCCGTTCGATCTGAATGTCGAACCGACTCGACGGAGGTTTAACTTTGAGCACGCCGACTCCCGCGGTCTCCGTGGTCATACCCAGTCGCGCGAGCAGGCCGGCGATCTCTCGCTCCGAAAAGGCTCGGCCGAGCAGTCGTTCGATTTGCGGAATTCGTAGTGACACGCTCTTTGGCGTAGGAATGTTCGCGCGCTCCTCGGCGGTCACGACGCGACCCGCGCGTCCCCCGGCAATGTCTAGCAGTAATTTCGTGGCGCGTTCGATCGCAACCGCGCCAACCTCGGGGTCGACGCCCCGCTCAAAACGCTGGCTGGCATCGGTCGTCAATCCATATCGACGACCTCGACCGGCGATGGCCGATGGCGCGAACCACGCGACCTCGAACAAGACCCGTCGCGTGCTCGCCGAGACGGCCGTGCGTTGTCCACCCATAACGCCCGCGAGGGCGACCGGGCCCACCCCGTCGGCGATCACGAGCACGTCTTTGAAGAGATCGACGGTTCGGCCATCGAGCAGATCACATCGCTCGCCTTCATGAGCCCAACGCACGGATAACGCGCCCTCGAGCTTGTCGAGGTCGTAGGCGTGCATGGGCTGGCCGAGCTCCATCACGATGTAATTCGTAATGTCGACGATCGGTGAAATGCTCCGCAAACCCGAACGGCGCAGTTTTTCGACAAGCCACGTCGGCGAGCGCCGAGTGTTGTCAACCTCCACGATCACGCGACCATGAAAGCGCGGACACGCCGCACTCGCCACCAGCGTCGCCGCGGCACGCTCGCAGAGCGCATCGTCCGTGATCGCCAGCAAAGTTGCCGAAAAATCCGGCGGGGTCGTCGAAATGCCCGTGAGCGCCGACACTTCCCGAGCGATACCGCGGACCGACATCGCATCGCCGCGATTCGGCGTGATCGACAACTCGAGTACCTCGTCATCGAGCGAGAGATAGTCGCGGACGGAACGCCCGAGCGGCGCATCCGACGGAAACTCGACGATACCCTCTGACGTGTCGACAAGCCCTAATTCTTTGGCCGAACACAGCATGCCAGCGGACTCGACGCCGCGGAGCTTTGCTGCCTTGATTGCAAGCCCGCCCGGCAAAACCGAACCGACCGTGGCGAGCGCAGTCCGCAACCCGACACGGGCGTTGGCGGCTCCGCATACGATCTGCAGAGGCTCGGTCTTTGCCGCCGGGTCCTCGCCGATCACTACCTTGCACACCTGCAGTTTGTCGGCTTGCGGGTGACGGACCGCCTCGATGATCTCGGCCACGATGACACCCTCGAAGGGCGGCGCCGCGGGAGCGATGGATTCGAGTTCGAACCCGGCCATCGTGAGGCGATCGCCGAGCTCGCGCGCCGAAAGGCCGCTCGCCACCCACTCGGAGAGCCAGGCGGTCGAGATCTTCATGCGGCACCAAACTGTTTGAGGAAACGCAGATCGCTCTCGAAGAAGAGCCGCAGATCGTTGACCCCGTAGCGCAACATCGCAAGACGCTCGATACCCATACCGAAGGCGTACCCGGTATAGCGTTCGCCATCGACCCCGGCGGCGGCGAACACGTTCGGATGCACCATGCCGCAACCGGCAATTTCGAGCCATCCGGTGTGCTTGCAGACCCGGCAACCCGCGCCGTCACAGAACACGCAGGACATATCCACTTCGGCCGACGGCTCCGTGAACGGAAAATACGAAGGCCGCAGACGCATTTTCAGATCTTTTTCGAAGAACGCCTGCAGGAAACCCTGCAAAGTCGCTTTGAGATTCGCGAAGCTCACGTTTTCGTCGACGACGAGTCCCTCGACCTGATGAAACATCGGCGAGTGGGTCATATCGTAGTCGCAGCGATATACCCGACCCGGCATGATCATCGCCAGAGGCAACCGGCCTTTTTGGAGTTCGCGAATCTGCACCGGCGAGGTGTGCGTGCGCAGGAGTCGCCCGTCGGGAAAGTAGAACGTGTCGTGCATCGCCCGCGCCGGGTGGTCTGCGGGAATGTTGAGCGCTTCAAAATTATGGAAGTCGTCCTCGATCTCCGGGCCGGAGGCCACTTCGAAACCGGAACGACGAAAGATCGATTCGATACGCAAGCGCGCACGGGTGACGGGATGTACCGCACCGCGAACCTCGCCGCGCCCTGACAGCGTTACGTCGATTCTTCCGGCGGCAAGCTCCGCTTCGATCGCCATCGCTTCGAGCGAAGACTGCGCCGCATCGAGGGCAGTTTGTACCTGCAACTTTGCTTCGTTGATTCGCGCGCCTGCCGCCGGTCGATCGGCGGCGGGGAGCGCACCGAGCGACTTGAGTTGCTCGGTGAGTACGCCCTTTTTGCCGAGCCAGCGAACGCGGACGTCGTCGAGGGCGGCGAGCGTCGTACTCGCCGCCACGTCATCGAGAGCCTGCCGTATCAGGGTCGCGAGGTCACTCACGACCGGCCTCACGCGTTGCCGAGGGCTGCCTTGACCTTGGTGGCAATGGCCGCAAACGCTGCCGCATCATGCACCGCGATGTCCGCGAGCATCTTGCGATCGATTTCGATGTTGGCGAGCTTGAGGCCGTTGATCATGCGGCTGTAGGACAGTCCGAACTGTCGCGCGGCCGCGTTGATTCGCTGAATCCACAGCGCCCGAAAATCGCGTTTCTTGAGACGACGACCCGCGTACGCATATTGGCCGGCCTTGATGACCGCCTGCTTGGCGGTACGGTAGACCTTGCGACGCGCGTTGTAATAACCCTTGGCTTTGCCAAGAACTTTCTTATGGCGACGACCGGCGGTCACGCCACGCTTTACTCTTGCCATGTTCGTTTACCTCGGTGGATGACTTAGGCGTGCGGGAGCAGTTGGTCCAGACGACCGACATCGCTCTCGTGCACGAGGCTGGATCCGCCCGAACGAAGCTGACGCTTGGTTTTGCGGGGCTTATGGCCGAGGTTATGGCGACGGCCGGCGGAATAGGACTTGTAGCCCTTCGCCGTTTTGCGAAAACGCTTCGCTGCCGCCCGGTTGGTCTTCAACTTGGGCATGTTTCAATACTCCTTTTTCTAGCTTCGCTCGCAAGGCCCTCACGGACCCGCTCACGTGCGGATGTTCACCCGATCCCGCGACCCACCATGGGTCGAATCGACCGAACGAACATCACTTCTTCTTCGGCGCAAACACCATGACCATCTGCCGACCTTCCATCAGCGGGTTCTGCTCGACGATCGCCTGCGCGGCGAGGTCTTGAACCAACCGATCGAGAAGTCGACGTCCGACCTCTTGATGCGCCATCTCACGACCACGGAACCTCAGGGTTACCTTGGCCTTGTCACCTTCGGTCAGGAATCGGACGAGATTACGCAATTTAACTTGGTAATCCGCCTCTTCCGTACCGGGGCGAA
>JBEAXT010000072.1:0-6093 GCA_041159695.1 Pseudomonadota bacterium | reverse complement strand
GTCTTCCACATCACG
The DNA here is from genome assembly GCA_041159695.1 of Pseudomonadota bacterium. Lineage (GTDB taxonomy): Bacteria > Pseudomonadota > Gammaproteobacteria > Steroidobacterales > Steroidobacteraceae > UBA964. The sequence goes on along the minus strand of JBEAXT010000072.1, from coordinate 6,078 downwards.
TTCGATCGCGGTCAGCCCGTGCAGCTCCTGCGTGTCGCCGTTTCAGCGGACTTCGGCGTTTTCCCCGAGATCAGCGGCAGTCATTACCGAGCGAGCGTACGATTTGTGAGCTGGCAGGGCCTCAATGAGCGCGCACGCCAAGTCGAGAGCGACGTGCCTTTCGAGCTCATCTGTTGCAGTTGATGAAACTCTACGACAACGGATTCGCACCGAGCCCGCGCCGCGTGCGCATGTTCATCGCCGAAAAAGGCCTCGAGTCACGCGGCGTGACGATCGCGCGTGTGTCGGTCGATATCGCTAATCAAGAGACTCAGAGTGCGGCCTATCGCGAAGTGAACCCGCTCGGCGAGGTTCCGGTGCTCGAACTCGACGACGGCACACGCATCCGTGAATCGCTCGCGATCTGTCGTTACCTCGAAACGCTGTACCCCGAGCCCTGCCTCTTCGGCGCAACTCCTCTCGAACGAGCACGGATCGAAGCCATGACACTCGAGATCATGTTTCGCGTGTACGTTCCGACGACGCATGCCTTTCGTCATACGCATAAGTTTTGGCAGGGTCGCGTGACGCAGATTGGCGAGTACGGCGCGCTCGCGCGAGATCAGGTACTCGAGGAGTGGCGTCGCATCGATACCCTGCTTCGCGGGCGCGAGTTCCTGGCGGGCGATACGTTCTCGATGGCCGACATCGTCGCATTCACGACGCTGGAGTTCGGCAAACCCTCCGGTATTCGGCTACAACCGGAGCAGACCGACCTCGGACGCTGGCACGCAGCCATCGCTGCGCGACCGAGCGCCAAGGCCTGAGACCTTAGGGCGTCTTGATGCCGAGCATCGCCGCCGCGAAGGCCCACTGATCCGCGAAATCTTCGATCTGCATCCAGGTGGGCTTGCCGGCGCCGTGCCCTGCTCGGGTTTCGACGCGCAGCAGAATCGGTGACGCACAGCCCTGACCATGCTGCAACGCTGCGGCAAATTTGTAGCTGTGCCACGGCACGACGCGATCATCGCGATCGGCCGTCGTGATGAGCGTCGGCGGATAACAGGTGCCCGGCTTGACGTTATGTACGGGTGAATACGCGAGCAGTGCCTCAAATTCTTTGGGGTCTTCAGAGAGACCATAGTCCGAGGACCACTGGCGTGCATTCGCACTTGCGGTGTGATAGCGCAGCATGTCGAGCACGCCGACGCCCGGGAGCGTCGCCGCGAAAAGATCGGGCCGTTGCAGCAAGGTGGCGCCGACCAGCAATCCGCCGTTGCTGCGCCCCGAGATCGCGAGTCTTCGTGGATTGGTGTACCCCTCGCGCACGAGATACTCCGCCGCCGCGATGAAGTCGTCGAACACGTTCTGCTTGCGCAGCTTGGTGCCCGCCTCGTGCCACGGCTCACCGTATTCACCGCCGCCGCGCAGATTGGCTTCGACGTAGATGCCGCCCATCTCGAGCCAGGTGATGACGGTAGGCCGGAATGTCGGTGTCACCGAAACATTGAAGCCGCCATACCCGTAGAGCAGCGTCGGCGCCTGGCCGTCCTGCTTGAGATCACGGCGGTGGGTGATGAACATCGGCACGCGCGTGCCGTCCTTGCTGGGGTAGAACACCTGTCGCGTGACATATTGGGACGTATCCGCGCCGAACTTTGGCGCACGCCAGATGCTCGTCGAAAGATCGGCGAGATCGAGACGCATGACTTGCCCCGGTCGCAGGTAGTCCGCGTAGGCAAAGAAGGTTTCCGTGTCGGTAGCGTCGCCGCTGAAACCGGCGATGGTTCCGAGGCCGGGCACGGAGACCTCACCGAGGGCGCGCCCATCACGATCGAACACGCGGGCGACACCGTGCGCATCGCGCACGTAACGCACGATGATACGACCCCCGACGAAGCTCGCCTCATCAAGCGCGAGAGCATCCTGCGGCACGAGCTCTCGCCATTTCTGTGGCGAGGGATCACGCGCATCGACCGCGATCACCCGGCTCTGTGGCGCATTATTGGTGGTGACAACGTAGAGCGTGTCGCCCTCGCTGCCGATGATGGAATACCGCGCATCCCAAGCGCCGAAGAGTGTACGCGGCGCCGCTTTGGGATTTTGAAGATCGATGAGATCGATGGCATTCGTACGATAGCCATCGAAAAGCGAAACGAATAACCACCGGCCGTCGTCGGACACACTGGCCGACGGTGCGCGACGCGGATGATCTTTGACGCGATAGATCTCGATGTCACGGTCTTGGGCATCACCGAGACGATGAAAGTGAACCACCGGCTGACCCTGATCATCGCCTCGGGAGGGATCGTCGGCTCGACGCGGATATCGGCTGTAGTACACGCCCGAGCCGTCCGACGCCCACGATAGCCCCCAGAACTTGGTCAAGCGCAGCTCGTCGGGCAGATCGACGCCATCCGCCGTTCGACGGAACTTCCAGATTTCCCAATCGGTACCGCCATCCGACAAGGAATACGCGACGACACTGCCGTCAGGCGACGGCTCGTACCGCGCGAGCGCCACCGTGGCATCACGACTGGCCGCATTGGGATCGAAAAGTACGCGCGGTGTCCCCTGCAGCGAATCGGCCACGTAGAGCACGCTCTGGTTCTGTCGGCCGTCGTTACGGACAAAGAAATATTTTCCGCCCTTCTTGCGCGGAATACCGACACGCTCGTAGTTCCAGAGATCGGTCAGACGCCTCTGGATCCAGTTACGCTGCGGCAGCGACTCGAGCCAAGGCTTGGCGAGTGCGTTCTGCGCCGCGACGAACTCCCGCGTGGCCGGCAAGTCGGGCTGCTCGAGCCAGCGATAAGGATCGGCTACGGACTGGCCGTGATACACGTCGATGACGTCTCCCCGAGCCACCTTCGGATAGGAAATCGAGGCAGACGAGGCGTTAGTTTCGGACATGGCGGTCTCTGCGGTGATCGTGACGAGCAGCGCGGCGGCGAGCACGAGGACTCGCGGGTGGCGATGAGACATATTCCTCTCTACACTGGGTTTCATCTGGATGACGGATGTTACTGGACACTGATACATGTTGTGCAGCACTTTGAAATCCCTCTCGATCGGGGCGCTGGCGCTCTCCGCCCTCTCCGCATCGGCCTCGGCGACGACGCCGCAACCCCTCACCATCGACCGCTTGTTCGCCGCGCCCGACCTCTCGGGCCCCTCCCTGCGCGGCGCCCGCTTCTCGCCCGATGGCAAACTCGTCACGTATTTGCAGGGCAAACCGGATGCGAAAGATCGTCTCGACGTCTGGGCCTACGATACGGCGACGCGGCGCACTCGACTGCTCGTCGACTCCGCCACTCTGGTTGCCGATGAGGGCAAGCTCTCCGCCGAAGAAGAGGCGCGTCGCGAACGCGCCCGAACCTCCGCGCTAGCCGGTATCGTCGAATACGAGTTCTCGCCGAACTCGCGCTATCTGCTCATTCCGATCGCGGGCGATCTCTTCCTCTACGATTTGCGTGCCGGATCGGCGGCGACGGCCGTCCGCCGACTCACCTCCACGCCGGCCGCCGAGACCGACGCCCGATTTTCGCCGCGCGGCCGCTACGTCAGCTACGTGCGCGATCAGAATCTGTTCGTGCTCGAGCTCTCCTCGGGGCGAGAACGCGCGATCACCCTCGCGGGTGGAGGTCTCATTTCCTTCGGCGTGGCGGAATTCATCGCTCAGGAGGAAATGGATCGCAGCACAGGCTACTGGTGGTCCCCCGACGAACAGCGCATCGCCTATACGCGCGTCGATGAGTCGACGGTCGACGAAGTCGAACGCTTCGAGATTTACGCCGAATCGGTCAAGGTGATACGTCAAAGATATCCCGCAGCCGGGCGACCCAACGCACGCGTCGACCTCTTCGTTCACGATCTCGGACAAACAAGCGATCGGGAACTCCCGGCAGCCTCTGCCGGCGACGGCTATCTTGCGCGCGTCAACTGGTTTCCGGACTCTTCCGCGCTGGCCGTTCAGCGACAGCCCCGAAATCAAACACGACTGCAACTCTGGCGAGTCGATGCGACGACCGGCGTCGCCCGCTTGCTCATCGAGGAGCAGAGCGAGACCTGGGTCGATTTGCACGACGAACTCACGTTCCTGAAGCAACGCCCGGCCTTCATCTGGTCGAGCGCTCGTAGCGGCTACGATCATCTCTATCTCTTCGATTACGAGGGCCGCTTGATCAGGCCGATCACCGCGGGCGCCTGGATGGTCGCAGGGAGCGGACGCGAACGCGCCATCGAGACGGTCGACGAAAAGCGAGGTCTCGTGTACTTCACGGCCAATCGCGACACGCCGCTCGAGCGACATCTGTACGTTGCGCCACTCGAGGGCGCCGCGGATGTGGCGGGCATCGAGCGCAGTATCAAGCGACTGAGTGAAGGATCGGGCTGGCACGCGAACAGTCTCTCGGGCGATGGAAAATATTGGCTCAACACCTTTTCGACACCCGACTCACCGCCCTCGCTCAGCCTGCGCCGTACCGACGGCAGTCTCATTGACGTACTCGTCGCCAACCGTCTCGACGATACGCATCCGTACGGACCCTACCGAGCGCAGCATCAACCCACCGAGTTCGGCACGCTCACCGCGAAAGACGGACAAACCCTGCACTACCAGCTCACGCGGCCCGTCGGCATGCAAGCCGGTCGTCGCTATCCCGTCATCGTCGAGGTGTACGGGGGTCCCGGCGTGCAGAACGTCCGACGCGCATGGGGCGGCCTCTTTCGGCAATACCTCGCGCAGCAAGGCTATGTGGTCTTCACCGTCGATAATCGGGGCGCAGCATTCCGAGGCCGCGCTTTTGAGGGCGCCCTCTATCGACGCATGGGCACGGTCGAAGTCGAAGATCAGGTACGTGGGGTCGAGTTCTTACGCACCCTGCCGTTCGTGGACGGAACACGGATCGGCGTGTTCGGTTGGAGCTATGGCGGTTACATGGCGTTGATGAGCATGGTCAAGGCGCCGGGTCACTTCGCCGCGGGTGTCGCTGGCGCGCCCGTCACCGATTGGCGTCTCTACGATACCCACTACACCGAGCGCTACATGGGGACTCCGGAGGATAATCCCGACGGCTACCGCGAAGGCAATGTCATGACCTACGCGAATCAGCTCGCGGGTCCGCTGCTCATCATGCACGGCATGGCCGACGACAACGTGCTCTTCACGCACAGCACGGCGCTCTTTAAACGCCTACAAGATCTGCGCAAGCCGTTCGATGTCATGCCCTACCCGGGCAGCAAACACGCCCTACTGCGTTTTGGCTCGACGGGCCCTCATGCCTACGAGACGGTCGTCCAATTCTTTGCACGCACGCTGCGCCCCGATCGACCAAAAGTCGAAGGCCCCGCCGGCGAACCCATCGCGGCAGAGTAAGCCCCCAGTCACACGGAAGCCCGCCGCCATGCGCAGCCTGAAACCGCTCTTCGATCGCAACCGCGAGTGGTCCGCGGATATCACGGCACGGGATCCGGCTTTCTTCGAAAAGCTCGTGGGACAGCAGTCACCCGACTATCTCTGGATCGGCTGCGCCGACAGTCGCGTTCCGGCCAATGAAATCGTCGGCTTGCTCCCCGGAGAACTTTTCGTGCACCGCAACGTCGCCAACGTCGTCGTGCACACCGATCTCAATTGCCTCTCGGTGCTGCAGTATGCCGTCGACGTGCTCGACGTCGAGCATGTCATCGTCTGTGGTCACTATGGCTGTGGCGGCGTGCACGCCGCGATGCGCAACGATCGATTGGGACTCATCGACAATTGGCTGAGACACGTGCAGGACGTCATGAAAAAACACCACACGCGTCTCGCCGAACTGCCGACCGAAGCCGCCCGACTACGTCGGCTCTGCGAACTCAATGTGATCGAGCAAGTCCTGAACGTAGGTCAGACGACCATCGTTCAAGGCGCGTGGGATCGCGGCAAGGCGCTCGAGATCCACGGCTGGATCTATGACCTACACGACGGATTGCTCAAAGACCTCTCGGTCTGCGTGAAATCGCAGACCGAGTTTGTCGAGGTTTACCGACAAGTCGCCGACGCCTGACGGAGCCTCGACCCCCGATTCAGGGCATCTTGATCTTGCCGCCGAGCGTCTGTCC
>JBEAXT010000204.1:0-2702 GCA_041159695.1 Pseudomonadota bacterium | reverse complement strand
CCTTTGGACGCGAGCATCTCGGCCAATGCCTCGACCCCGATGGTTTCGTCCCACATCAGCGACAAGCCGGCATTGTCGGCGGCTGCACGGGGCGAATTTTCTTCGGTGCCATCGGCACCTGCAGGGGCGAACACGAGCGCATTGAATTCGCGCTGGACGTGAGCGACGTGACGCTCGTATGCGTGACGCAAGCTCTCCCAAGTCTCATGACCCATCGCACGAGCGAGCTTTTTCTGATTGAGCTCATCGCGCGGCAAAGAATGGGTTTGGGCGTCGGCGATCATCTGCAGTCGATTTTCGAGAACTCTCAGAAAACGATAAGCAGCATCGAGATCACTCACCGCCTGAGGCCGCAGCAAACGACTGCGCGCGAGCTGCGGCAACACCTCGAAAAGCCGCGAGCCTTGGAGGCGACGATCCTGGCCGCCTCGGATCAGCTGCATGGACTGGACGATGAACTCGATTTCGCGGATTCCGCCCGGACCGAGCTTGACGTGATCCACGAGCTCCTTGCGCGCCACCTGCTTCTCGATCAACTGCTTCATTTCGCGCAGTGATTCGAAGACGCCGAAATCGAGATAGCGGCGGTAGACGAAGGGCCTGACCGCCGCATCGTAGAGGTCGGTATACGCCTCGGGCGCAGTGATCGGCCTCGCTTTGATCCAGGCGTAACGCTCCCAGTCTCGGCCGTGCTGCAACAAGTAATCTTCGAACGAGGAAAAGCTGCAAGCGAGCGGCCCGGAATCCCCGAAAGGACGTAGTCGCATGTCGACCCGAAACACGAAGCCGTCGACCGTCACGGACGACAACAGTCGTAACAAGGCTTGCCCGAGACGAACAAAGAATTCCTCGTGACTCACCGGCGAAGCATGGATCGTTTCGCCGTTCCCGGGAAACAAAAACACGAGGTCGATATCTGAAGAGAAGTTGAGCTCGCGACCGCCGAGCTTGCCCATGCCGACGACGACGAGCGGCATGGCCCCACCCTCGGCGTACTGCGGCACGCCGTAACGACCGCAGGTCACGTGCCAGGCGACCTCCATCGCCCGATTGACGGCGTCGTCAGCAAAAGCCGAGAGGTCTTCCAGCGTCTCCTCGAGACTCGCTCGACCGTTCAGGTCCCGCCAGGCAATCCGAACCATTTCCCGGCGCCGCCAGCGTCGCAGCCATGCTTGCCACTGCGGCTCGGGGGTATCGAGAGGTGGCGGCTCCTCGCCGCGCGGCCAACACAGCTGCCCTCCGGCGATCCGTAAGCGCTTCAATGCTCCGGAGCGCGACAAATCAGCGAAAAGCTCAGAATCGCGCGCGATGCTGTCAGCCACGAAGTCGCTGCACGCGAAGGCGTGCGCCGCCTCGTCGCGCCATTCGGAATGTAATGTGTCGGCCAGGGACTCGGGCATGAACGACAAGAGAATACAAAAAAGCCCCGCACGAGGCGGGGCTTTATCGACATGCCTTGATCGGAGGGGGAAGATGATCAAGGCACGAATACGAGACTAATGCCTAAAGCCTTGGCAGTATGTACGGATTAGTACCTACCGTGATGGACATGAACGTTTCAAGCACCGATTACCGCGCGGCGATCAGCCGATTTTTGACCGGCGTTACCGTGATCACCACTCGGCACGAAGGCATCTCCCAAGGCATCACCGCGAGCGCGGTCGCCTCTGTCACGCTCGAGCCCCCGACGCTGCTCGTCTGCCTTAATCGGCAGTCGGGGACCTGCCACGGGGTCAGCGGCTCAGGTCGTTTCTGCGTCCATGTTCTGGCCGACGATCAACTCGATCTTGCAAAGCATTTTGCCTCACCGACGTCGGACAAGTTCGCGACCCTCAAAGCCCTCGGCCTCGGCGATTATCGGGACGGCCCTCAGGGCAACCCGATCGTCGGCGGCGCCCTCGCCTACCTCGAATGTCGCGTCACGTCGCAGACCGATGTCGGAACTCACCGGATCTTCTTTGGCGAGGTGGTCGCAGTCGAGGCACGCGAAGGCTCACCACTCGCTTACTTCAGAGGTCAGTTTGCGAGTCTTGGGGGCGGTAACGCGCGCTCGTGAACCGCTGCAGCGGCGAGCAACCCCGACTCGCTGAACGGCGCACCGACCAACTGCACGCCCATCGGTAACCCCCGATCGTCGAGACCGGCGGGAATGCTGATCGCCGGCAACCCGAGATAATTGAACGGCGCCGTGCAGCGTACGAGATCTCCGAGTACCTCCCACAAGCGCGTACCGGCGCCCACATCGGTTTCGTCCCGCCGTGGCACACGAATGGGAAGGGTTGGCGTCAGTAGCAGATCGCAATGACCGAATACGTCTTTGACGACGTGCTGCAGGATTGGAATTCTGCATCGCAAGGCCTCGAGATAATGCGTGCCGGAAATCGCGAGTCCCGTACTCGCACGAACCCTCACTTGGGGTGAATACTTTGCGGCGCGGGTCCGCAGGGTTTCGCTGTGTACGGCTGTCGCCTCTGAGTAGACGATCGCGCGGCTGAGCTCAGCCAGCTGGGCCGCGTAGGGAACCGCGACCTCGACGATCCGCGCTCCGGCCGCCTCGAATGTCGAGAGCGAGCGCTCACACGCGGCGCGAATCTGCGGATCGAGTCGCTCGAAGAAATGATCGGGCGGAATTCCGATACGTAGGCCCTCGACGCCTCGGCCGAGCACCGATGCGTAGTCGGGTACGGGACGTCCGGAGCACT
>JBEAXT010000175.1:0-5677 GCA_041159695.1 Pseudomonadota bacterium | reverse complement strand
GGCTTGCGGGACCTCGGGACCATCACGGGCCCGACCGGCACCTATCGCAACTGCGAGTTGCCCGCGCGCTTTACGCGTAGCTCGACACTCACGCGCATCCCGGGCCTCCTGTACTCGCTCGGCGGTCGTGTCGATGTGGGTAACGACCTCGGTGCGGCGGCGACCTCGGGCGAGTCCTCCGTGACGCTGACCATTCAGGCCGGTGTCGTGATCTTTGGTTCGACGGGTACGTCTTGGTTGCACGTCAACCGAGGCAATCGCATCTCCGCGATCGGCACGGCGACGTCACCGATCGTGTTCACGAGCCGCGACAACATCCTCGGTCTTACGACCGACGATTCGCAGGGTCAGTGGGGCGGTGTGGTGCTCTCCGGTCGTGCGCCGATCACGGACTGCACCGTGGCCCCGTCGGCCACCCCGGGCTCGGTGAACTGCGAGCGCCAGGTGGAAGGCGCGGTCGACCCGGCGATTTACGGCGGTGCGACGGCGACCGACAACAGCGGCACGCTGCGCTACGTGCAGATCCGCTACTCCGGCTACGTGCTCTCGGGTAACTCCGAGTTGCAGGCGCTCACGACGGGTGGCGTCGGCAGTGGTACGTCCATCAGCTTCGTGCACCTGCACAACAGCTCGGACGACGGCCTCGAATTCTTTGGTGGTACGCACAACGCGAACCGCTTCGTCATCACGGGTGCGGACGACGACAGCGTCGATCTCGACGTCGGTTATCGCGGGCTCATGCAGTACGTGATCGCCGTGCAGAAGACCTCGGGCGCTGCCGACTCCATGATCGAACTCGATAGCGCGAACGCGCTCGAGGATCAGACGCCGCGGACCTTCATGAAGCTTGCGAACTTCACGTTCGTGCATCGCAATGCGGCGAACTCCAACGGTGCAGCCATGCTGCTGCGCGGCCAGGCGGACGCCTCGCTCGTCAACGGCGTGCTCGTCTCGCCGACGGCCTGCTTGCGGTTGAACGGCTCGAACATCATCGGCACCAACGCGGCGGTGAGCAAAGTGGGTCCGCCGGTGTTCCGGTCGGTCGCCATGCAGTGCGGCACGACGCCGTTCGTGGGCTCGGGCGGTCTCACCGCGGCACAGGTCGATGCGACCTTCAACGTGGCGGGTAACAACAACACCTCGACGTTCACCAATTCCTTGACGAGCGTGTTCGTCAACGGCGCCAACGAGACGGCGCGTACGGCCGCTGATCCGAAGGTGGTGGACGCGGGCTTCGACACGACGACCTACGTCGGTGCAGTCAAAGATGCGGCGGACACGTGGTACGCCGGCTGGACCTGCAACTCCGGTACGGCGAACTTCGGCTCGACCGGTACGGCCTGCACCTCGGTGCCGCGCCCGTAATTGTTGCCCGCTCTCGCTGCGGGCCGTGATGTCACGTCACGGTCCGCAGCGCCGCCGAAGGTCGCTGATTTCGAGGACGAGTCATGGATCATTTGATCACGGGCCCCAGAAGCCTTCTCATCGCTGCGGCGCTGACGTTTCCGCTAGCGTCGGTTGCGGCGCCTCAGCAGGCAGACCCTGCTGCCGAGCAGGAGCCGGCTCAACAGAACGCGGACGCTTCGGTCGACGAGGCGGTGGATGTCGACATCGTCGGTGAGATCGTGATCGTCGGCCGACGCGACCAGAACCTTCAGCAGGCGACGAACGTCGTGCTGTCGGTGCTCTCAGCCGAGGATATCGCTCGAACGGGTGAGGGCGACGTTGCCGGTGCATTGAGCCGCGTGACGGGCCTCAGCGTGACCAACAGCGGTTTCGTTTACGTCCGCGGACTCGGCGATCGTTACTCGCAGGCGCTGCTCAACGGCTCGCCGCTGCCGAGCCCGGAGCCGCTGCGCCGCGCCGTGCCGCTCGATCTCTTCCCGACCGACGTGATTGCCTCGTCGCTCGTTCAAAAGAGTTATTCGGCGAACCTTACCGGCGAGTTCGGTGGCGGACTCATCAACCTCACGACACTCGCGGTGCCGAAAGAGCCATTTTTGAAGTTCGGCGTGGGCGTGAGCGGTGATACGGAGACGACCGGTCATATCGGCTACACGCACTACGGTAGTAAGTTCGACGCCACGGGCATGGACCGCGGCATCCGCGATATCCCGCCGGCGCTTGCCGCGTTCTTCGCGAGCGGTGATCGGATGAGTGCGGGGAGTGTCGACACCCAAAATATTTTGAAGCAGCTCGTCAATCGCTATACCGGCGTCATCCAGTTCAACGACAAGATGCCCGTCAATGCCTCAGGCTCGGTGACGGGCGGTACGTCCCGGATCGTCGGTGATGGCGAGGTGGGCCTCGTCGCGACTGCGGGGTACAGCAATTCGTGGCGTACCAAAGACAACATCGAGCAGAGTCCTGCTAACGCCGCGCTCACGCTCATCGACAAAGATTATCGGGAAGTCACGACCGAAAATCGCATCGTCGTGAACGGTCTATTGGGTTTGGGTTACGAGTTCGGTGATGGCAACAAGCTCCGCTGGACCAACTTGATCGTCCGCGACACGCTGAAGCGCACTGCGCTCGCCGAGGGTCTGCAGAATAGTCAAAAGCTAGGCTTCGACTTTCTGGAGCAGCAGACCGGCTGGTACGAGCGTGAGGTGTGGAGCACGCAGTTGAGCGGCGGTCTCAACTTCGATCCGCTCAAGATCGATGCGCGCGTGGCCTTTGCCAACTCGAGTCGAAACGCCCCGTTCGAACTTGGCTTCGGATACTCGCGTTCGAATAACGCCGCGAGCCCCTACGGCCCGTACTTCATCAATCGACTCGACAACGGACAGACGGGCTTTGCGAACATCGTCTTCTCGACGCTCGAGGAAGACCTGCTTTCGTACGGCTTAGACCTCTCGTACGCCTTCTCGCCGCAGTTCGTGGTGTCGGCCGGTTACGAAGGCAGCGCGACCGAGCGCGATTCGGAGCGTCGGGAGTTCCAGATCATCGCGCCGTCCAATTTTGAGACGGCGGTCGGCATGCTGCGGCCGGATTATTTGCTCGGCGGTGCGATCGTCGAGTACTACAACATCGGGCTCGTGGAGACGACGGAATCCGACCCGGCCTTCGCTGCAGAGCTCAAGACGAACGCGGCTTATCTGCAGGTGCAGGCCGAGCTCGCCGAAGGGTGGGAGCTCAACGCCGGTGCTCGCTTCGAGAAGGCCGAGCAGCGCGTGAATCCGGTGCAGGTGTTCAAGGTGGCGACGAACTCGGGTGCGGGGACGCAGCTCGAGAACGACTACGTCCTTCCGGCTATCACGCTCACCTACAAGTTCGGCGAGAACATGCAGATCCGCGCCAACGCGTCGAAGACCATCGCGCGTCCGCAGTTCCGCGAACTCATGTTCCAGGCGTATTACGACCCGGAGAGCAACCGTGCCTTCCGCGGTAACCCGTTGCTCATCGACAGCGAGTTCACCAACGCTGAGCTGCGTTACGAGTGGTATTTCGCACGTGATCAAAGACTCTCCGCTGCCGGTTTTTGGAAAAAAATCGATAGGCCCATCGAGTCGTTCACGGGCTTCAACGACAACAACCCGGTGACGAGCTTTGCAAACGCGCCTTCGGCCTCGCTCTACGGTGTCGAGTTCGAATCGCAAAAATACTTTGATATGGACTTGTGGTCGGATGCGCCGTTCTTCGCCTCGCGCAGAGCGCTGCTCATCGGCAACTACACCTGGTCGAAGTCCAAGATCGAGGTCGGTGCGGGTGATACGACGAACGTCTTTGGTACGGTGACGCAGCCGGCGAGTAATTTCTTCCGCGATGGCACGCCGCTCACGGGTCAGTCCGAGCATTTGGCGAATATCCAGATCGGTCTCGAGGACTCGGCGACGCTCTCGCAGCAGACGCTGCTGATCTCGTATGCGAGCGATCGCGTGACGAGCCGCGGCGCTGCAGGTTTGCCGGATATCTATGAATCCCCCGGCGTGAGTCTCGATTTCGTGGCTCGGCAGGGAGCCACACTCTTTGGTCAGGACGTCGAGTTCAAGTTCGAGGCCCGCAATCTGTTGCGACGCGACTACCGCGAGTTTCAGGAGCGGGAGGGCAACAAGGTCTACTTCAACCGCTACGACTCAGGTGTGAAGCTCTCGTTCTCGGTGTCGACGAGTTTCTGAACGGGAAGGGCGGCGGGCCCGGGCGCGGGCTCAGTCCGTCGAGCGCAGCAATTCGTTGATCGAGGTCTTCGCGCGCGTCTGCGCGTCGACCTTTTTCACGATGACGGCGGCGTAGAGCGAGTGCGATCCGTCCTTTGAGGGCAAGCTGCCGGGGACGACGACGGCGCCAGCGGGCACGCGTCCTTGGGTGATCTGGCCCGTCTCGCGATCGTAGATACGCGTGCTTTGGCCGATGTAGACGCCCATGGAGAGTACGGCGCCTTCTTCGACGATGACGCCCTCGACCACCTCGGATCGGGCGCCGATGAAGCAGTTGTCTTCGATGATGGTGGGTGCGGCCTGTAGCGGCTCGAGTACGCCGCCGATGCCGACACCCCCGGAGAGATGTACGTTCTTGCCGATCTGCGCGCAGGAGCCGACCGTGGCCCAGGTGTCGACCATGGTGCCCGAGTCGACGTAGGCGCCGATATTCACGAACGAGGGCATGAGGACGACGTTCGGGCCGACGTAAGCGCCTTTGCGCACGACGGCATCCGGGACCACCCGCGCGCCGCTCGCACGGATCGCAGCCTCGTCCATCGCGGCGTACTTCAGCGGCACCTTATCGAAGAAGCGGGTGTAACCCCCCTCGATGACGCGGTTGTCGTAGGCGCGGAAATAGAGCAGCACGGCTTTTTTGAGCCAGTCGTTGACCACCCATGTGCCATCACGTTTTTCGGCGACGCGGGCGCGACCCGAGTCGAGTAACTCGAGCGCCTCGTCGAGCCCGACCTTGAGCTCGCGCGAAATGCTTTTCGGGTTGATCTCGGCGCGTTGTTCGAAGGCGGCTTCGATGAGGGTGCGCAGGGCGGCGTGTTCGGTGCTCATGGCGGATTGCTCGGGATGCGGTCGACGTGGGTTGGCGTTCGAGGTAGCTGAAAAGGGGTGACGGTGGAGGGTCAGCGGCTCGCGGCGAAACGCGCGATGCGATGCGCAGCCTCGATACATTCGTCGACGCTCGCCACCAAAGAAATCCGCAGGCGACCAGCGCCCGGGTTGCAGCCGTTCACGGTGCGCGCGAGGTAACTGCCCGGTACGACGGTGACGTTCTCTTGCGCGTAGAGATCGCGCACGAAGATTTCGTCATCGCCACGGGTGTCGGCCCAAAGATAAAACCCGCCCTCGGGAGCCGTGAAATCGAGGTGCGGCGCGAGTAGGGGCATGACCTTCGCAAACTTCTCGCGATAGAGCCGGCGGTTTTCGATGACGTGAGCCTCGTCGTTCCAAGCGGCGATGCTGGCCGCCTGGGCGGGGATCGGCATCGAGCAGCCGTGATACGTGCGATAGCGTAAAAACGCCTCGAGCAGCCTGGCATCGCCTGCGACGAAACCCGAGCGCAGACCGGGCAGACTCGAGCGCTTCGAGAGGCTGTGGAAGACGACGCAGCGTTCGAAGCCCGCGCGGCCGTCGGCCACCGCGGCCGACAGCAGCGATGGCGGCGGGTTCGCCTCGTCGGGGTAGAGCTCGGTGTAGCACTCGTCGGAGGCCACGATGAAGTCGTGCTTCTCGGCGAGGGCGAG
>JBEAXT010000171.1:0-3993 GCA_041159695.1 Pseudomonadota bacterium | reverse complement strand
CCCGTTACCGGCGTTCGCGACATCGCTCGATCAAGTCGGTTGGCGCAAACGCCCATGGGCGTGGGGTGGTATCGCGATCACGCTGTTGCTCGGATTGATTTTGCCATGGTTTTTCGTCGCCAGAGGCGATACCTCGGCGGCTTGGCTTCGTGAAAGCATACTGCCGAGCGACATGCAGTGGACTTCCGGTGCGCTGCATTCGGCGCACGGCAATCTGGAGGTCGAGTGCGAGGCCTGTCATGCGCAGCCGTTTCGTCGAGTTCGAAACGAGCAGTGCCTCGACTGCCATGCAAGTACGCTCCATCAACACGTTCCGGTCGGCCATCCTGCGGCAGCCGCGATGATGGCAGATCGATGTACAACCTGCCACGTCGAGCACGATGAACCCTCGAATCTCGTACAACGCGATACGCGAATCTGTACCGATTGTCATGCGCAGCCGAAAAGTCACGGTGCTGGATCACGAGCGTTATCTGTGAGGGATTTCGCCTCGGTGCATCCGGATTTTCAGGTCAGTTTACTGGCATCGCCCGATTGGAAGATCTCGCGAGTGCGACTCGGCGAAAGCAAGTTGATCGAGAGGTCTAACCTCGAGTTCACGCACGCAGCACACCTCGATCCCGACGGGATTAAAGCACCGCAGGGCAATGTCGTGATGGAATGTGCGGATTGTCACGCTCCGAGCGAGGGGGGTGCGACTTTTAAACCGATCGCGATGGAGCAGCATTGCAGTGCTTGCCACAGTTTGGGGTTCGACCCGGCCGAACCGCAGCGAACGGTTCCCCATGGAGAGCCGCAGCTCGTCATGCAAACGCTCCTCGATCATTACAGCCGGCGATTTCTTAGTGGGTACAGCGATCCGCTTGCTCGAGGAGATGGTGTGGCGCCGCCCGGCGCCTCGTTGAGTGCTGCTGCACGCGCCCGAGCACTCGGTAATGCCAAGCAGCGAGCTCATCAAGTCGCCGCCGATATTTTTGAGCGTCGTGCGTGCGCAGATTGTCATGCGGTCACCCGTACGGGTACTCCGACGGATCCCGCGTGGTCGGTCGCGCCGGTCAAGCTGACCCAGGCGTTCATGCCGAAGGCGCGTTTCGATCACGCCGCCCACTCGACGGGTGACGTCACTTGTGCAACCTGTCATGCCGCGGCGGAGTCCAAGCTGGCCTCGGATGTCTTGATGCCGCAGATCGAGGTTTGTCGCGACTGTCACGGTGGCGAGACCGGTCTGGAAGGCGGTCGCACGCGCATCGCCAGTCCCTGCGCGGCGTGTCACGTGTATCACGACTCGGCAGAGCCGCTTTGGGCGCCAGTTGTGAAAAAAGTGATTCGTCGAGCATCGGTGAGTGAATGAAACGTCTTTGGTTGACAGCGATGTGCGCGACGTGGATCACGTCGTGCGGCGGTGGCTCCGATAGTTCGACAATCGCGACCAACGTCGGGACCTCGGGATCGACGTCCGGGACCGCTTCGTGTGACGGAAGTTGCGCGAATGCCAGTACCTCCCTTTCGGCAGCCGAGGTTGAAGCGGTCATCGCTCGCGGTGTAGCCGAAGCGCAGGCGCGGGGAGTGAAGGCGACGATTGCCGTGGTCGACCGCGTTGGAAACGTGCTGGCCGTATTTCGTATGAAGGATGCGCTCGAGAACGTGACGATGCGCACGAGTGACGTTTCCGCCACCGCGGTGAGCGGCGGACTCGAAAACGTCGAAGTGATTCCAGCGACTCTGGCGGCGGTGGCCAAGGCAGTCACGGGTGCCTATCTGTCGAGTGAAGGAAATGCGTTCAGCACGCGAACTGCCAGTCAGATCATCCAGTCCCATTTCAATCCCGGCGAACTTTTGACGCCGGGCGGCCCGCTCTTCGGGGTGCAGTTCAGTCAATTACCGTGCTCGGATGTGACCGCGCGATTTTCGGCGGACGAAGCGGATATCGGCCCGAAGCGATCTCCGCTCGGGCTTGCCGGCGATCCGGGCGGATTCCCGTTATATCGATCCGGTACTCCGATCGGCGGTGTGGGTGTCGTCGTTGATTCGGTTTACGGAATCGACCGCAACGTTCTCGACATCGACAGCGACTCAGATGAGGCGGTCGCGTTGGCCGCAGTCGGGCCTCTCGCGGCACCTCTTGACCGGCGTGCCGATCGTATTACCGCGGACGGCAAGACTTTGCGATTCAGCGATGCTCGTTCCGAGGATCTTCGCTCTCGGGTCGACTCACCTCCGGCATTCGCATCGTTGCAGGGGAGTGTGGGACAGCTCGTCGCGGTGCCGGGTTACGCTGAGGATTCGATTCGATCAGGAACGGCCTTTGGACAATCGCGTTCGGGGATTCGCGCCGACACCCAAGATTATGTCGGTCTCGATGCGTTCGTGTTGGTCGATGCGGCAGGCATCGAGCGCTATCGGCCGCGCCCAGGTACGGATGGGTCGGCGGCGCTGACGGCGGCGGAGGTTCGTGCGATTCTCTCGAGTGCGCTTCGGGTCGCCAATCGAAGTCGCGCCCAGATACGCCGCCCCCTCGATACGCCTGCGCGTGTATCGATCACGGTGGTCGATTCGCAGGGAGAAATTCTGGGTCTCGTACGAACTCGCGACGCGCCAGTTTTCGGCATCGACGTATCCGTTCAGAAAGCACGTGGCGCGGCCTTTCTCTCGTCCCGTACGGCGGCGGAACGTCTGTCGGCGCTTCCTCCAGCGGTTTACCTCGATCGTGTATTGGTGCGCCTAAGGGAGGAGTCGCCGGCGCAATACGTCACGGCCACACGAATTTTCCTCGGGTTGCCCAATGCATTAGCCGATGGAGCGACGGCGTTTTCCGCGCGGGCGATCGGTAATCTTGGCCGTCCGAACTATCCCGACGGTGTTGATGGTAATCCGTTCGGGCCGTTTTCGCGCGCTCCCGGGATATGGAGTCCACTCAACACCGGATTGCAGATGGATCTCGTCCATAACGCCATCATCCAGCATATTGCGTTCGTTCGTGGCTTGGCTTCGGATACACCGCGTAACTGCAGCGGTATCGCGGGCTTCGATCGAGGTTTCTCGGTAACGGGAGCCGTTCGTGGACTGGCGAACGGCATTCAGATTTTCCCTGGTGCGGTGCCGATCTTTCGCGGCGATCAACTCGTCGGTGCGATCGGTGTTTCCGGTGATGGAGTCGACCAGGACGACATGGTCGCGTTCCTCGGTCTCGCGCGTTCAGGACTGACGGGCACAGCGCCTCAAAACGCGCCGATCACCCGGCGTGCCGATCAGCTGGTGCCGAATGGCGCTCGTTTGCGGTACGTCAGTTGTCCGCCAGCCCCGTTCTTGGATTCCAATGAACAGGAGCCTTGCAGTGGTCTTTAATCGGCTGTGTTGGCTCGTTCTGATCGGTTTCGTCGCGCAGGCGCGCGCGGAGGAACCCTGTCCGCCTTCGGCGCCCGTGGAATCTGGGCGACGCAGCTCGACGATCCCCGTGATTCCCTACGAATCTGAATCCTGTAATCCGAACAACATATCGCCCGCACCGGATGAGGGGCTGGGTGTTTTGCGGGGATTCCCCGATCGTTGGCGTATCGTCGAAGCGATCGGAATTAAAGAAAATCTACTCGACCCCTACAACGGCTATAACCGCCTGAAGGGCGACCGTCCGATGTTCGGGGAAGACTGGTATCTGGCTTTCGTCGGTGTGTCCGACACCGTTTTCGAGCCACGGTCTTTTCCTTTGCCGGTGGGCGGTCCGGTGTCGGCGCGTCCCGAGTCGCTGGATACGTTCGGCAGTCCGAG
Source organism: Pseudomonadota bacterium (assembly GCA_041159695.1). GTDB lineage: Bacteria > Pseudomonadota > Gammaproteobacteria > Steroidobacterales > Steroidobacteraceae > UBA964. The sequence continues at coordinate 228 of JBEAXT010000171.1, read as the reverse complement.
GACGGAGGTGTTCGCGCAGACGTTCGTGCTCGAAACCGTTCTCTATCAGGGCAACACGACGTTCAAGCCGCCGGATTGGGAATTTCGGTTCACGCCGGCGTTCAATGTCACCCGAGTCTCCGCCGACGAGCGCGGCTTGCTACGTGCTCCGGCAGATGCGTCGACCGTGCGGTACGACTCTGCAGTAGGTTTGCAGGCCGCGTTCGTCGACCGGCACTTGCGTAATGT
>JBEAXT010000060.1:0-7361 GCA_041159695.1 Pseudomonadota bacterium | reverse complement strand
GCCCTCGTCGACCTGAAGGTCGGAGACACCGTAATCAAATACGGCCAGGACATCGGTAAGGTCGTCGCGCCCATCGCGCGCGGAGAGCATGTTCATGTCCACAACCTCAAGACCAAGCGCTGGTAGGAACCCACCGATGAGCAAAGCAAACCGAAAAATCTGGGCCTACCGCCGCGAGAACGGGCGAGTCGGCGTCCGCAACTACGTCGCCATTCTGCCGGTCGACGACATCTCGAACGCTGCGTGTGAGGCTGTCGCCAACAACATCAAGGGCACTATCGCCCTACCCCACGCCTATGGTCGCTTACAGTTCGGCGAGGATCTCGAGCTGCACTTCCGCACCATGATCGGGACAGGAGCCAACCCCAACGTCGCAGCGTGTATCGTCATCGGTATCGAGCCGGGTTGGACACAAAAAATCGTCGAAGGAATCGCCAAAACAGGCAAGCCGGTGGCGGGATTCTGGATCGAAGGTAACGGCGACATCGCCACGATCGCTGCAGCGTCCCGAAAAGCCAAAGAATTCGTGCATGCGACATCGGGCCAGGTTCGCGTCGAGTGCGATATCAGCGAACTGTGGGTTGCAGCCAAGTGCGGCGAGAGCGACACCACGACCGGCCTCGCCTCGTGCCCTACCGTCGGCAACATGTACGACAAGCTTGTCCCCGCAGGACTCTACGGTTGTTTTGGTGAAACCTCGGAGCTGACAGGCGCAGAGCATCTTGCGGCGGCGCGCGCGGTGTCACCGGAGATCCGCGACAAGTTCATGAAGACTTGGCAGGCCTACCAAGACGATGTCATCGAGGCTCACAAGACTTCCGATCTTTCCGAGAGTCAACCGACCAAGGGCAACATCGCTGGAGGACTAACCACCATCGAAGAAAAAGCGCTCGGTAACCTCGAGAAAATCGGCAAAAACGTCAAGTTCATCGACGTGCTCGAGCCGGCCGAAGCACCTGCGCGCGGACCGGGCCTCTACTTCATGGATACCTCGTCGGCTGCGGCAGAGTGCTGCACGCTACAAGCTGCCGCCGGCTACGTCGTTCATATCTTCCCGACAGGGCAAGGTAACGTGATCGGTAACCCGATCATGCCGGTCATCAAGGTCACGGGTAATCCTCGGACCGTCCGACTCATGCCAGAGCACATCGACGTCGATGTTTCCGGTGTCGTTCGGCGCGAGATGACGATCGATCAAGCGGGTGATGCACTCATCGACTGCATCGCTCACACGGCAAACGGTCGACTCACGGCCGCCGAAGCGCTGGGTCACGTCGAATTCGTCATGACCAAGCTTTACCGTAGCGCCTAAGTGGTCGCGGCGCTCAGCGCCGCGCATCCACAAAGGCCTTGGGAGAACATCGTGAACTCATCCATCCGCCTGACGCTGGCGGAAGCCGAAACGCTGGCTTTCGAAGCCCTGCGCGCCAATGGCGCGTCCGAACTGAGCGCTCGCGCTACGGCGCGCGCGCTCGTGGCTGCAGAAGCCGATGGACAATCGGCTCACGGGTTGAGCCGTATCCCGGCGTATGCGTTGCAGGCTCGCTCCGGCAAAGTTCATGGTCAGGCGATCCCCTCGCTGATTCGCACTGCACCCGGCGTAGTTCGTGTCGATGCCGGACTTGGTTTTGCGTATCCGGCTATCGATCTCGCGCTCGATTCTTTGATCCCGGTCGCGAAGTCGCAGGGCATCGCGCTGGCTGCGATTTATCACTCACATCACTTCGGCCAGGTGGGTGCACACGCCGAGCGACTGGCCGCGGCAGGCCTGATTGCCCTCGTCTTCGGCAATACACCAAAAGCCATGGCCTTCCATGGTGGCAAACGCGCCATGCTCGGCACGAATCCTTTGGCTTTCGCAACACCGCTCCCGGGCGATCGAGCGCCACTCGTCGTCGATCTCGCCTTATCCGTTGCCGCGCGAGGGAAGATCGTGGCGGCGCAAAAAGCCGGCAAGCCCATTCCCGAGGGCTGGGCGGTCGATGCACAGGGCCAATCCACCACAGACCCTACGGCAGCGCTCGCCGGCACCCTCTCGCCCATCGGTGGCGCGAAGGGCGGCGCCCTCGCGCTGATGGTGGAGATCCTAGGCGCTGCACTCACCGCCGGTGCCTTCGGATGGGAAGCATCCTCTTTCTTTGATGCCGAGGGCCGTCCGCCTGACATGGGACACCTCTTCATCGCCATCGATCCAGGCCCGGCATCGGGAAATGCCTTTGCCGATCGTATGCATATCTTGCTCGCAGCCATCGAGTCGGAGCCTGAAGTGCGATTACCGGGCTCACGCCGACTTGTCGCGCGTGCGAAAGCCAAAACCCAAGGAATTACATTGAGCGCAGCACTGCACGAAGAAATTCGTGCGTTGCATCAGTTTATCGGGAGAGCATGAGATGGCCGAGATCGTGATCACCGAATTCATGGACGAGGCCGCTATCAAAAGCGTTCTTGCAGGTCGCGATGTGGTGTACGACCCAAAGCTCGTCGATCGCCCCGACGAGTTGATGCAGCTCGTAAAAAACGCACGAGCACTGGTCGTACGCAACCGAACCCAAGTTCGTGGTGCTCTGCTCGAGTCGGCCGTCAAACTCGAGGTGGTCGGTCGACTGGGGGTGGGACTCGATAACATTGACGTCAACGCCTGCAAGGCGCGGGGAGTTGCGGTCTATCCCGCAACGGGCGCCAACGATGTCTCCGTCGCTGAGTACGTCATCACGGCCATGCTCGTGTTGCTGCGTAAGGCCTGGTTCGCGAACGAGGAAGTCATCGCCGGAAAGTGGCCGCGCATGACGACCATCGGCCGCGAAGTTCATGGCAAAACGTTGGGACTTGTCGGTCTCGGCGGCATTGCGCGGGAGACGGCAACGCGCGCTCGCGCGCTCGGAATGAGCGTCTTGGCATTCGATCCGCTTCTTCCACGTGATCATGCGGCGTGGCAGCTTGCGACGAGCGTATCGTTCGAGCAGTTACTCGAGCGTAGTGACGTGATCAGCCTTCATGTTCCCCTAACTGACTCGACGAAACGGATGATCGGCTCCTCGCAAATTGCTGCGATGCGAAAAGGGAGCGTGGTCATCAATGCCGCCCGCGGCGGAATCGTCGACGAAGTCGCCGTCATCGAGGCCTTGAAGTCGGGACATCTCGGCGGCGCAGCACTCGACGTATTCGATACCGAGCCGCTCGACGCTTCGGCAGGCGCCAAGTTTGCCAACGTCCCCAATCTACTATTGACCCCGCATATCGCAGGGGTCACCGAAGAATCCAACGTTCGCGTCAGCGAGGTCACGGCGAAGATGGTGCTCGACCACTTGACGCGCAGCAACGGACGATGACCTCGACGGCAGCTCGCGATACTTTCGACCTCCTGGTCGTCGGAGGCGGCATCAACGGTGCCGGCATCGCGCGTGACGCCGCAGGCCGTGGGCTACGCGTGATGCTCGTCGAACAAGACGACCTCGCCTCTCACACGTCCTCAGCCAGCACAAAACTCATTCATGGTGGCTTGCGCTACCTCGAGTTCATGGAGTTCGGCCTCGTTCGTAAGGCGTTGATCGAGCGCGAAGTGCTGCTCGGCATTGCTCCTCATGTCATCACCCCGTTGCGTTTTGTGATGCCGCACGAGCCCAGCTTGCGTCCGGGGTGGATGATTCGAATCGGACTTTTTTTGTACGACCATCTCGCGCGTCGTCGAAAGCTCGAAGGATCGCGCGGAATCGATCTTCGACATCATCCAGCCGGAATCCCGCTGCACGAGGGATATTCGAAGGGTTTCGAATATTCGGATGGTTGGGTCGACGACGCTCGGCTCGTTGTACTCAACGTACTCGACGCCGCCGAGCGTGGAGCGATCGTTAAGACACGGACGCAGTGCCGGAAGATCACGCCGTCATCCGCCCGTAACGAGGGCGCGGAATCTGCCTGGGACGCCACTCTGTCAGCGTCCGACGGGAAAGAATTCGTCGTTAGGGCGCGCGCAGTCGTCAATGCTACCGGGCCTTGGGCAGCGGCCTTTCATGATGCGGCGATACCGGGTCAGTCGAAGCACGGGCTTCGGTTGATCAAAGGTAGTCATATCGTGGTCCGAAAGCTTTTTGATCATCCTTATGCCTACATCCTACAGGCGGGTGATCGACGGATTGTCTTCGCCATTCCTTACGAGCAAGAGTTCACGATGATCGGCACGACCGATGTCGAATACCACGCTGATCCGCGCAAGGTCACCATCGATGCCGACGAGGTGAACTATCTTTGCGAGCAGGCTAACCGTTATTTCCGCAAGTCAATTTGCCCGACTGATATCATCTCAAGTTGGGCGGGTGTACGTCCCTTACTTGAAGACGAGTCTGCTGATGCGCGTGCCGTCACTCGCGATTACGCGCTCGAATTGCGACGGTCACCCGCGCCGCTCCTGAGCGTCTTTGGCGGAAAAATCACGACCTACCGCGTGCTCGCAGAGGAAGCGGTCGATCTCGTCACTGTGGCTTTGGGCAAGTCAGGCCGTGGCTGGACCCATTCGGTCGCTCTCCCGGGCGGTGATCTACCGTCCGACCTCGAAGCACTGGAGGATGAGCTCCACCGCATGCATCCTGAGTGTCCGCACGACACGATACGACGATGGGCTGAGGCCTACGGTACGCGCGCTCTAAACATTTTTTCCAAGACGCAGTCACTCGGCGCTGAGATCGCACCCGGTCTGTTCGAAGCCGAATTGCACTACCTCCGCCAGTACGAATGGGCTTATACCGCCGAAGATGTACTGTGGCGGCGCAGTAAGCTCGGTTTGCATATCGATGCACAAGCAACGCAGCGAGTCGCAGACTGGTTGGCGACTCATGGGAGATCGTAATGAGCAGATGGATTCTCGCACTCGATCAAGGCACGACGAGCTCACGTTCGATACTATTCGATCACGACGGCAACATCGTGGCCAGCGCGCAGCGGGAATTCACTCAATTCTTCCCGAATACGGGTTGGGTCGAGCACGATGCCAACGAAATCTGGGCAACCCAGTACGCCACCATCGAAGAGGTATTACTAAAAGCGAACGCGAAGCCCGGTGATATCGCAGCCGTCGGCATCACGAATCAGCGTGAGACCACTGTGCTATGGGATCGGAAAACCGGTAACCCAATCGCGCCCGCCATCGTATGGCAGGACCGTAGAACCGCTGATCTTTGTGCGTCCCTGCGGTCTGCGGGGCACGAGGCGGAAGTCACACGTCGGACGGGACTGCTTCTTGATCCGTATTTTTCGGGCACAAAACTTAGTTGGCTTCTCGATCACGTGCCGGGCGCTCGCGAGCGCGCCGCTCGGGGCGAACTGTGCTTCGGAACGATCGATAGCTGGCTTGCATGGAAATTGTCGGGCGGTCGTCATCATGTGACCGATGTCAGCAACGCCAGCCGGACACTGTTACTTAACCTCTCGGGTGAGTGGGATGACTGGATGCTGAATCTTCTTCGTATCCCAAAAGAAATTCTGCCGGATGTCCTACCCTCATCGTTCGACATCGGTATCCGCCTAAAGCTGGGTGACGCTGAGATTCCACTGACGGGCCTGGCGGGCGACCAGCAATCGGCGCTCTTCGGGCAAGCGTGTTTACAACCGGGGATGGCGAAGAATACCTACGGCACCGGCTGTTTCATGCTGATGCACACGGGCAAGAAGCCTCTCGCCTCGAGTCACCGGTTACTCACCACCATCGCCTGCTCACCGACCGGTCACACCGGTCGCCCAGACCTGAACTACGCGCTCGAAGGCAGCGTCTTTGTGGGAGGCGCCGTGGTGCAGTGGTTGCGAGACGGACTCGGCTTCGTCACGCGCGCTGAGGATATCGAAGCGCTCGCCTCATCGGTCCCGGATCATGGTGGTGTCTACGTTGTACCCGCCTTCACGGGGCTCGGAAGTCCGCACTGGGATCCGTTCGCTCGAGGTTCGATCGTCGGTATTACACGCGGTACGACGCGAGGGCATATCGCGCGTGCCGCTCTCGAATCCATCGCATTCCAAAGCGCAGAACTCCTCCAGGCCATGCAGCAAGATGCGGCGTCGCCACTTCGCGAGTTGCGAGTCGATGGCGGAGCCTCTCGGAATAATTTTTTGATGCAATTCCAGTCGGACCTACTGGGTGTTCCCGTCATTCGGCCCGCCGTTACCGAGACCACCGCGCTGGGCGCCGCATATCTCGCGGGCATTGCTGTCGGCTTTTGGGCGTCGACGGACGAAATCTCCTCGCGTTGGCGGGTAGAGCGTCGATTCGAACCGACGATGTCGAGAGAGGTCGCCGCCGCTCGGATGCACGAATGGTCTCGCGCCGTCGAGCGATCACTCGGCTGGGCCGTCTCCTGAAGTCTGCGACTGCGCCTGCCCCTGCGACTGCGCCGTATTTTCGCGGGCTCTGATTTGCGCAACGCGCGCCCGTAGCGTGCGCTGCATGACCTCCAGCGCTGCGCCCTCTGGCCAACCGTTACCCACCAAAGATTTAAGCACCGACTCGGGACTCTGCCCCGACTCGATTTGCTTGATGATCCAATGCCGCAGCTGCGGCGTCACCTTACCGTGGCTCATGTCGATGAGGATAGCGGACGACGCTGCCTACCCCATGGCAAGACGGAAAATATGAGGCAGAGACCAACGCCCAATGGGAACAACCACGGGAACGCCACGAGCTCTCGCTGCTCCGTAAACCCAAAGAATTGCGCGTTGTGCACGAGCAGAACTCCGACGAGCGCGACCGCCACACCGAGCGGCGCGCTCGTAATACGCTCCTTCGGTACGAAAAGCGCCAAGAGAAACAGGCCTAACATCGGACCGTAGGTATAGGCTGTCATGGCGAACGCCAGCGGAATCAATCTCTCGTCAGAGCCCGACAGCGCCACGGCAAAACCACCGAGCACGACGCCCCAGCCAATCACGAGGACGCGAGACAAAAACACTGCTCGCGACTCGGATAACTCCCCACGGCGATGGCCATCATGGAACATCGTGATCGTCGTCTCGGAGAGTGCGGAGAGGACCGGGCTCGACATCGCAGCCGCAAACAATGCCGCGACCATAAAGCCACGCAGCCCTACCGGCATTTCAGACAGAATGAACGCAGGGAAGATTCGATCGATGTTATCGGCCACCAGCGGTGCAAAGGCCGGATCGATGGGGTTGAACTGATAGAACCCCCAAAGCGCGACGCCAACCAGCAGAAACAATACAACGACGAGTTCACCGAAATTGCTGACATAGAGTGCGATACGCGCTTCCCGCACGGACTTACAGCACAACATACGCTGCGTATTGAGTTGATCGGTGCCGTAAGCGGCAAGATTCTGGAACGGCATCGCCAATGCACCCGCCCAGAGCGTGAAGTTGAC
>JBEAXT010000049.1:0-13549 GCA_041159695.1 Pseudomonadota bacterium | reverse complement strand
CCGGATTGCCGCGCAAACGACTTTTGATCTGCTCGACACAGCGCAAAAAATTCGCGCCAGAGCGATCCATCTTGTTAACGAACGCGATGCGCGGCACACCGTAACGGTTCATCTGCCGCCACACCGTCTCGGACTGAGGCTGCACACCGGCAACCGCGCAGAACAGGGCTACCGCCGAATCGAGCACACGCAAGGACCGCTCGACTTCAATGGTGAAGTCGACGTGCCCAGGCGTGTCGATGACGTTGATGCGATATTCCGGAAAGGACTTATCCATGCCCTTCCAGAAGCAGGTGGTCGCTGCGGAGGTGATCGTGATGCCACGCTCCTGCTCCTGCTCCATGTAGTCCATGACGGCAGCGCCGTCATGCACTTCACCGATTTTGTGCGATACACCCGTGTAAAAAAGAATACGCTCGGTCGTCGTCGTCTTCCCGGCGTCGATGTGCGCCGAGATTCCGATGTTCCGGTAGCGTTCTATGGGTGTTGCACGCGCCATGGCGGATCTGACGCAGGAGAGACCCTGCGGAATCGATTACCAGCGGTAGTGCGCGAAAGCCTTGTTGGCTTCGGCCATACGATGCGTATCTTCACGCTTGCGAACGGCAGCGCCGCGGTTCTCCGAAGCTTCGAGCAACTCGTGCGCAAGACGGAAAGCCATGGACTTCTCGCTGCGGGCACGCGCGGCTTCGATCACCCAACGCATGGCGAGCGTCTGGCGACGCGGAGCGCGCACTTCGACGGGCACCTGATAGGTGGCACCACCGACGCGACGCGACTTCACTTCGACGACCGGCTTGACGTTATCGAGAGCCTGCGAGAGCAGCGCGATGGCATCGCCACCCTGCTTACCGGTCTTCTCGGAGATGCGATCGATTGCACCATAGATGATGCGCTCAGCAGCCGACTTCTTGCCGCTCTTCATGACGACGTTCATGAACTTGGCGAGCATGTCGCTGTTGAATTTCGGGTCCGGCAGGATGTGGCGGACGGGGGCTTGTGCACGACGTGACATCGATTAACTCCTAAGCCTTATTTCTTCGGGCGCTTGGCGCCGTACTTCGAGCGACTCTGCTTGCGGTCATTGACGCCGGCGCAATCGAGCGTGCCGCGAACCGTGTGGTAACGCACACCCGGCAGATCCTTCACACGACCACCGCGGATGAGCACCACCGAGTGCTCCTGGAGGTTGTGTCCCTCGCCACCGATGTAGGAGGTGACTTCGAAACCGTTGACGAGACGCACGCGGCAAACTTTGCGCAGCGCCGAGTTCGGCTTCTTAGGGGTAGTGGTGTAAACGCGGGTGCAAACACCGCGCTTCTGGGGGGCAGCGCCGAGAGCGGGCACCTTCGTCTTTTCAGCACGGGTGCGGCGCGGGGCGCGAATCAGCTGACCTGTCGTGGCCATGCAGTCTCCAAGTCTTCAGCGTTGCGAAAAATCAATTACAGCTGGACAGGAGACGTCGCTCGCAAGATCCGCAAAAACATCTACCGGCAGCGTTGAACTGAGGCAGAGAACCCGGACCTACGACCGACAGCTCGACGACCGGCTGCGGCGGACGACTTGCACAGACAACCCGGGCCACCCCCTCTCGAGGGCGGCCCGGCGTCTGAGAAGTCGCTGTTTTTCGGAGGCCCCGACCACGGGACTCCCGAGAAAGGCCGCGGATTCTAGGGAGCGGCCGGGGGGCTGTCAACTTGAAACCCGCCGCGATCGACGGGCTAAAACCCGATCAAAACCAGTTGAAATTGAACGAGATGCTCACCCGTTCGCCCCCCGCCGGGTTGGGGGGCACCTCGTGACGGAGCCAGCTTTCGAAGAGCACGACCTGGCCAACCTTGGCGGGCACCGTATGCCACGGCCGCAAGGCGGCGGGGGCCGACGCCTTTCGAGGCGGGGCGGCCATGAATCGATCGAGTCGAGGGTCCTCGAACTTCAAACCGGAGGATCCGGCCGGCACCTGAACGTAATAAGTGCCACTGATCGTCGACACCGGGTGCAGGTGCAGAGAGTGGACGACCCCTTTCGGCATGATGTTGACCCAGCAATCGGTCATGACGAGCGCTCGACCGCGCATGTCGAGAGCTAAATCGGCCGTGAATTTCTTCAAATGTGGGGCTAAATATCGCTCTAAAGCGGCAAACGTCGGCGATATACGCTGAAGTTGGCACTGCGAACCATAGGAGGTATAGCCCCCGGGATATTTGGTCCGAGACCACAGCCGACCCGCCCGGTCGTCCGCGCGTAACTGCATGGATTCCTTGAGAATTTGTCTGTTGAAAGCCCCGAGTCCGCCTCTCTTCAGGGGGGCGACGTAGACCTGCGTGGGGAAGAGCTGACGCGTCGGACTCATGGGATCAGCCCTCCGAAAGCGGGCTGTGGGATCCCTTCGAGGGCTCGGGACGTCCCTTGTACACCCGTAACCCCGCCCAGCGGAGGAGGCCCGGAAAGTGCCGAGCGATAAATACGATCACTTTGCCGTGACCGGTGACCACAATTTCGGCCTTCCCTCGATCGACCCCGCGCACGATCTCGCGGGCCGCCTGTTCGGTTCCGACCCGTAGCCAGGCCGGGATGGGGTCCTTCGCGCCGACTTGCACGACCCCCTGATTGTTGGTCCGCCGGATGTCCGAATCGACGAATCCCGGAGACACCAAGGTGACGCCGATCCCTTCGGGAGCGAGATCGCCATGCAGGGTTTCCGCGAGGGCGCGGACGGCGAACTTGCTCATGGAGTACGCCGACATCCCCGCTGAGGCCGCGTGTCCGGCGACCGATCCGACGAGAACCAGTCGTCCTCGGCTTTTTCGCAGCGCAGGCACCGTTTCTTTGACCGTACGCAAGACCCCGAAAACATTGGTATCGAACTGCCGCTGGTAGTCGGCGATCGATAGCCGCTGAACGTTCCCCGCCACGCCAAAACCCGCGTTGGCGTAGACCACATCGATGCCAATCCCTCGGCCTGCGAGGTCTTCGACCACCCGCAGCACATCGCCGTCCCGGGTCACATCGCCTTGGTGGACGGTGACCTCAGCCCCGAGGCCCCGCAACTCCGTAGCCAGGGCTTCCAGAAGATCGAGTCGGCGTGCGACCAGCGCGAGGCGATCACCCCGTCGGGCGTACGCCCGCGCCAGACCCGCCCCGATCCCCGAGGAGGCCCCTGTAATAAGAATGGTTTGGCTCATGACGCGAACCTTACCCCATGTCGGAACGGTCGGCTCCTGTTGACAGTGCCGGCCCGAGGAGGAAGATAGGACGGGACCGGTCCGGCGTTGCGACGAGCAGCGCGGGTCGCCGGTTAACGGGGGTAAAAAAATATGTTGAGCCGACGGCCTGTCGAGGACCGGAGCGGCGTGTCGCGAAGCGTCGCGATCATCGCCGTGTGTGGGGCTGCCCTGTGTTTTTCGGTTGCATCGGCCGGCATGTCGTCGGCGAACGAACGGCGCAACGCCTCACCCGAAACGCCCTCCTCGCTGTCCCCTTCTCCCTCTCACGCGACCGAGCAACCGCCCTCCGCCGAGGCGCGCACGCTCTACACGCTCGGTCAGCTCATCTCGCGCACCCTCGATACGTTTGCGCTCAGCGTCGACGAACTCGAGTGGGTGAAGGCAGGACTCGAAGATGGTGTACTGAAGCGCGATCCGAAAGTCGACTTGGCGGCAGAGGCCGACGGTCTCCACAAAATGCAGGATGCGCGTCGTCTCGCGATCGTCGAGCGCGAACGTCAAGCGGGTGTAGCGTTCATCGCAGCGATGGCCGACGTACCCGGTTCGAAGCGTCATCCGAGCGGTATCGTGCTGCAACCACTGTCGTTAGGCGCCGGCGAGCAACCCGATGCCAATGATCATGTGCGCGTGCACTACGAAGGCCGACTCATCGACGGAACGGTATTCGAGAGCTCGCGCGCACGCGGCACTCCGGCGACACTGCCCGTTCGCGGCGTCATTCCGTGTTGGAGCGAAGCGCTGCAGGCGATGCGCGTCGGCGAGCGCAGTCGCGTCGTGTGTCCTGCCGAGCTCGCTTACGGCGATCGAGGGGCGCCGCCCGTGATCAAGCCGGGTGCAACGCTCGTCTTCGATATCGAATTGCTCGGTGTCGTGCGCTGAATGAGGTCCCGTCGAGCGGGTCCATATTGCCGCTCCAGATAATTCACGATGGCTTTCGCGTCCTCATCGGACATCGGGGCTTTGTAGGCGTTGCGCATTTTCGCCACCTGACTCTCCCACAGCGCTCGCGTACCGAAGCGCGCGTGCATCTCGACGTAGTCGACGCTGTGACACGAACTGCAGCGGGCAATGAAAAGCTCTCGCCCTTCGCCCGAAGCGGCCTCAGGTTCTGCCCGTACGGCAACGGAAAACGCGAGCGAGAAGGCTAGCAACCAAAGAGTACGGCTCACGACGGTACCCTCACCGAAACACGGTGGAATGCGTTGTGCTGATAGCCCGAGGGGTTGGGGATCGCGCGCTCGACCTGCACCTGTCCGGCACGGTTGGCCGCTCGTGACCACACCTCATATTGCCCAGGCGCCAATGCGGGCCATCGCGCGCGCCACGGCCTAAAGGAATAAGGCCCGAGATCTTCTTCGAGTTCGCAGCGCTGCCACGTCATGCCCGCATCGAAGGATACTTCGACGCGGTCGATGCCGAGCCCCGAGTCCCACGCGATACCGCGCAACTCCGATCGACCGGCGATCAAGGCGCCATCGGACTCCATCGAGGTGATCAAAGAATTGACTGCGATTTCGGTGACGGGCGCACGCTCCCCCGACTCCTGCGACGGAAAGCGGGAAACCAAGGGGAACGTCGCGCGCGGCATACGGTAGGCGGTCGACATCCAGAATCCTTTTTCGGAGGAATCCAGCACCGTGATTTTGTTGAGGTGTTTGATCCAATACGTCGCGGTCCAACCGGGCACGACTAATCGGACCGGAAAACCATTCGGCTCAGGAAGCGGCGCACCGTTCATCTCGAAGGCGATCAGCGTATCGGGATGCAAGGCCTTGGCAATTGGTAAAGACTTGATGAAGTCGGGTGTCGCCTCGAGCGGCGGCGCATCCGCCGCATCGAAGGCGATTTCGAGCGCGGAGGTTTTGAGACCCGCCCGCGCGAGAACATCGGCGAGTCGAACGCCTCGCCATCGTGCGTTACCCATCGCGCCGTGACCCCATTGCAGTCCGGCGACGGGGGGCTCGAAGAGCCCGCGCCGATTGCCGGAGCACTGGCACACCGCCACCACCTCGGTGATCGGAAAGTCGCGTCGCAATGTGTCGAGTGACAGCACCAGCGGCCGCTCGATCGCTGTGCCACCGACTTCGAGACGGTAATCCTCGGCGCTGACGGAGGGGATCACCGCATGGTGATACCGCACGAAGAACGCGTCATTGGGCGTTAGCGTGCTACGAAAATAACGGATGGGCGTCTCGTAGTTGGGTGGGCGATGGGTCAGTCGATGCAGCGCGACCTTGCCGGGCAACGTCGCTGCAAGCTCACGCGCGAAAGACACCGCAGAGCCCGCGACCGACACCACGGCCGCGGAGAGCAATCCCAACACAGTTTGTCGCCGATTGAGTTCAACGGTCATAAGTCACCCCTCGGTGCCCGCAAGCATGCCAGAATCTCCCCCGTTCACGCAGTGCTCTTCCGGAGGTCATGACATGAAACCCGTGCTTTCGATTCTACTCACCGCATCCCTGCTGTTCACCTTACCGGCCAACGCTCAAATGGGTCAGGCCCAGCCCAAGAGTGAGACGGCGATCGCCATCGAGAAGGCGCTCGCCAGCCCGATCCGTACCGCCGAAGAGCGTGCCCGTGACACGCCCGAGCGCAAGCCCGTGCAAACACTGGAATTCTTTGGTCTGAAGCCCGACATGACCGTCGTCGAAATCATGCCGGGTGCAGGCTGGTACACCAAGATTCTGGGTCAGGTGCTCGCCGATAAAGGCAAGTTTCATGTCGCCATCGGCACGACTCGCGTCGCCCCGCGCCTCAAAGAATGGGGTCTCGAGAACGTCCAAGTGGTCGACGGCAAATTCGTCACCCGCCCCTCCGGTCAACGCGGCATCTTCGACATCGAAACGGTGGAGATTCCCGTCAAGAACGCGGACATGGTGCTCACCTTCCGCAACCTTCACAACATGACGCCGGCGGCACGCGGTCTCCTCAACAAGGCGATTTTCGACACCCTCAAGCCGGGCGGCGTTTATGGTGTCGTCGATCACACCCGGCGGCACAACGAACCCACCTCGCCCGAGAACTGGCGGCGGATCGACCCGGTGATCATCATCAAGGAAGCTCTCGATGCCGGTTTTGTGTTCGAAGCCTTCAGCGATCTGCATTACCGCCCCGACGATCAACTGCTGTACGACAGTCAGCGCCCCTCCATCGGAGGCTATAGCGATCGCTTCACGTTGAAGTTCCGTAAACCGACACGCTAAGCGAGGTCGACGGATGTACACGCTCGTTATCGGCAATAAGAACTACTCCTCGTGGTCGCTGCGACCTTGGGTACTGATGCGGACCCTGCGCATCGACTTCGCGGAGCGCTTGATCCCATTCGGCGAGCCGGGCAGTGCCGCACTCTTCCGCGAAAACTCGCCCACTGCACGAGTGCCGTGTCTGCATGATGGCGCGTGGCGTGTGTGGGACTCGCTGGCGATCGTGGAGTATCTCGCTGAGCGGCACACGAGCGTCTGGCCCGAAGATCCGCAGGCCAGGGCGTGGGCGCGATCCGCTTCGGCCGAAATGCATTCGGGATTCCACGCCTTGCGCAACGAATGCAGCATGAGCTGCGGCCAGCGCGTGGTGCTGCGCACGAGAACCCAAGCCCTCGAGGCCGACCTGCAACGCTTAAGCACGTTGTGGCAGGACGGGCTCGCGCGCTTTGGAGGTTCCTTCCTCGCCGGAGCGCGCTTCACAGCCGTCGATGCTTTTTTCGCTCCGGTGGCTTTTCGACTGCAAACCTACGGCATCGATCTCGGATCATCTTCCGATGCCTATGCGAGGCAATTGCTCGCGCTTCCCGCGATGCGCGAATGGTATGAGGCCGCGCTCATCGAGCCGTGGCGGGAATCTGCTCACGAACAGGACGTCGCTGCAGGCGCGGCGTCCATCACCGATCTGCGGCAAGCGCGCACCTGAACGACCCGCCGCCTGCGATGGCGTGCGATGATCGCAGCATGGCACTCGCAGAAATGACGCACTTCACGCGGCGACCCGGGCTCCTGACGCTATGGGTCATCTTGGTCTTGATGCTCTCACCTGCCGTTCGTGCGGGTCAGGCCGCCGTCGCATCACCCGATCGCTTCGGCGCAGATACCGCAGAGGACGTGATTCAACGGGGCGGTAATGCGATCGACGCGGCGGTCGCCACGGCTTTCGTGCTCGCGGTCACCTACCCTGAGGCGGGCAATCTCGGTGGCGGCGGATTCATCACGCTCAAGATGGGCACCGAGCTCGGGTTTCTCGATTTCAGGGAGGTCGCTCCGCGCGCTGCCAAGCGCGATATGTATCTCGACGCTGACGGCAAGCCGATAGCCGACGCGTCACTGGTTGGGCATCTTGCCGCCGGCGTGCCCGGAACGGTCGCCGGACTTTGGGAAGCCCATCGCAAGTACGGTCGTCTGCCCTGGCGCGAACTCGTACAGCCGGCGATCCGACTCGCGCGCGACGGGTTCATCCCCGAGGCTCAGCTCATTCGTCGCGTCGATGAATCGCTGCCCGAGTATGCCGGCAAGACCAATTTTGCACGCTACTTCGGATCTATCGCCAAGATTCCGCCCGGCTCAAAGAAAAACTTCCGCCAACCGGAGCTCGCGCGCACGCTCGAGCGTATCGCTCAACACGGTCCTGCAGGATTTTATACAGGTCGTACCGCCGATCTGATCGTCGCCGAAATGGCTCGCGGTGGTGGCATCATCACGCACGACGATCTCGCCAACTATCGTGCGCTATGGCGCGCACCCCTCACGACACGCTGGCGCGATTACACCTTAGTCACCGCGCCACCGCCGAGCTCCGGGGGTATCGCGCTCATTCAATTACTGCGAATGAAAGACGCTCTCGCCGCTGATTTCGAAGGGGTCGCACACAACTCCGCGCGCTATGTGCACCTCGTGTCGGAAATCTCCAAACGCGTCTTCGCCGATCGAGCCGAATATCTCGGTGACCCCGACTTCGTGAACGTCCCCGTCGAGAAACTGATCGCGGAGTCGTATACCGCCAGGCGCGCCGCTGAGGTTAATCGTCAGGGCATCTCCAAACTGCCCGAGGTTCGTCCGGGCCTGCGCGAGAGCCTGCAGACCACTCACTTCTCGATTCTCGATGCGGAAGGCAACGCAGTCGCTCTCACCTACACGCTCAATGGCGGCTTCGGAAACGGCGTTGTGGTCGAGGGCGCGGGATTTTTGCTGAACAACGAAATGGACGATTTCAGCACGAAGCCCGGCGTACCTAACCTGTACGGCGTCGTCGGCGGCGTAGCCAACGAGATCGCGCCCGGCAAACGCATGCTCTCTTCTATGACCCCGACGCTGCTGATCGCCGATGACCGCGTACGCATGATTGTCGGAACACCGGGTGGGTCGACGATCTTCACCGGCGTGTTCCAAACGATACTGAACCGCCTCGACTTCAAGATGAGCGCCGCACAAGCCGTCTCCGCATCACGATTCCATCACCAACTGCTTCCACCCAACGTCATCGTGTATAGCGTGTGCTGCGCACTGGGCGACGCCGAAACCTTAGAGGGACTCAAGGGACTGGGGTGGGACGTTCGACCAAGCAGCTGGGAGTTCGGCGATATGCAACTCATCGACGTCGATTCAGCCGGGGTCGTTTCAGCTGCAGCCGATGTCCGTGGTCGTGGGGTGGCGAGAGTCTTCGATAAGTCGTCTCGGACTCACACAACGCGCGATCTACGCTGAAGGCTCCGACGGCCCCGGCAACTTAACCGATTCGTCGCGTAATGGACGCGGCGTGACATCTACGGGCTCGATCGGCTCAAGACGTTCCGCATCGAGCGCGGGGTCGAGGTCACGCAAACGGCGCGCCGATACCATTACACGACTCTCGAGCGAGCTGATCGCCGAGTTGTACCCGTCGACGGCCTGCTTGAGGTTCTTTCCGACGCGCGCCCAGTGATCGCCCATCACGGCGAGGCGATCGTACAATTCTTTGCCAAGCTCGCTGATTCGCTCTGCGTTGTGCGCGATCTCCTCTTGGCGCCAGCCGTAAGCCACCGCGCGCAAGAGCGCGATGAGCGAGGTGGGCGTCGCGATCATCACGCCTTCGGCAACACCTGCCTCGATGAGCGAGGGATCCTGCTCGAGTGCCGCACTGAAGAACACCTCCCCGGGCAGGAACATCACGACGAACTCCGCGCTCCCGCGAACCTCGGCCGCATAGCCCTTACGAGACAGTGCGGAGATATGACCTTTGACGGCGCGTGCGTGCTCCTGAAGGTGCAGGTTACGGGTCGTGTCATCGCGCGCCTCGAGCGCCGAAAGGTATCCCGACAGAGGCACCTTGGAATCGACGATCACCGTACGACCCCTCGGTAAATTGATAATGAGATCGGGGCGTAATCGCCCATCTTCGGTATCGATCGACTGCTGCTCGCGAAAATCGCAATGCGCAAGCATGCCGGCAAGCTCGACGACACGCTTGAGCTGGATCTCACCCCATCGACCCCGCACGGTGGGCTGACGCAGGGCACTCACGAGATTGCTGGTCTCCCCGCGCAGCGCGACCTGCTCGCGCATCAGCAACTGCACTTGTTCGGTGAGCGACTGGTACGCGACCGCACGATTCTTCTCGAGATCTTTGACCTGAAGATCAAACTTATCGATGGATTCACGAATGGGTTTCAAGGATTCGTCGATCTTGAGTTGACGCGCCTCGAGATCGGTACGGGCCTGGACTTGGAAATTTTCCAGCTGGGTACGCGCCAATTCGAGGAACTGCTGATTGTTCGAGCGCAGTGCCTCGGCCGAGAGCGCCTTAAAGGCGTTGGCGAGCTGTTCACGCGCCGCGTCGAGTACCGCAAGTTTCTCGGCCGCTGCCGCCTGATCACGCTCGAGTGTCGCCTGCAATGCCGAGTTTTGCGCCGTGAGTTCGAGAATGCGTGACTGTAACCGAGCGAGTTCGGCCGCCTGAGCAGGCGAGACCTTTTGTCTCGCGAAAAGCACGCCGATCCAGCCGCCCGTCACCGCACCGGCAACGAACAGCAGCAGATAGATGAATTCGGTCACGACGAGCCGATCAGTGAACGCGCTTGCCGACGGCGATATCGAGTAGCGCGGGCAGAAACCGCTTGCGCGCCTCGTCGAAGGACACCGCAGAGAGCGCGAATCGGACGGCGAGCGCCGCGACGGGCTCTCCATCCACCATGATGGGCACTGCGAGGCTCCCCTGCTCCGTCAGCCTGAGCGGACGAACGCAGCGTGCATACCCGCGTTCGCGGGTCTGAGCCATTTCGCGATCGAAGGCCGCGCGATCCGCCCAGGGCATGGAGGGATCGGACGAGCGATTCGGCCAAAGATATTCGAGTACGGTTTCACGAACGCGCGCACTGGAGAATGCCACGATGGCGCGACCGGAGGCGGTCGCAAGCACCGGTACCAACATGCCACGCTCGAAATACTCCACGGCGAAGCCGCTCTCGCGATCCGTGGAATCCTCGATGAACAATTCCGGAAACTGCAGGCGCATGAGGCTCATCGGCCATTGCACGCGAGCCGAGGAGGCATGCATCGCCATGCGCACCGGTTCGATCCGCTCGATCGCCGCATCGTAGCCATGACTCAAGGTCACGGCTTTCGCCGTCAGTGCGTAACGACGATTGGGAAGTCGCTCGACGAACCCACAGCCCTCCAGCGTTGCCAGGCACCGATTGACCGTGGTTCGTGCCAGCCGGAGTTTTTGACTGAGTGACGCCGTCGTCAAAGGACCATGGCGACTCAACGCCTGCATCAGCTCGAGACCGCGAAGCAGAACGCGCACCGGGGTCGGATGCCCCGGTAACGCATTCCGTCGGTCGCCGAGGCCGGCGCCGATCTCATCGTCGTCCGCCAGATCCTCTGCGACAGGTTCGTACATCAGCCAGCGGCACCCTCTTCTTCGCCTACGGTCGGCTCGTCAGACTCGCCGCCCGACACAGCACCGACATCCATGAAGCCGCGCGACGGACCGTCCTCGAGCTTGCGCCGACGATGGGCATGGGCTGCGAAGCCCGTGCCTGCCGGGATAAGGCGACCGACGATGACGTTTTCTTTGAGGCCGCGCAGATCGTCCTTGAGACCGCGGACCGCTGCCTCCGTGAGGACGCGGGTGGTTTCTTGGAACGAGGCCGCCGAGATGAACGACTCGGTGGCGAGCGAGGCCTTGGTGATGCCGAGCAATACCGGTGACAGCGACGCTGCGACTTTACCTTCTCCGGCCATGCGATCGTTGATGTCGAGCGCACGGGAGCGGTCGAGCTGTTCGCCCTTGAGCAACGGCGTATCGCCCGTGCTCGTCACCTCAGCCTTGCGCAACATCTGACGGATGATGACCTCGATGTGCTTGTCGTTGATCTTCACGCCCTGCAGACGGTAGACGTCTTGGATCTCGCGCACGAGATAGTTCGCGAGGGCCTCGACACCCTGCAAACGCAGGATGTCGTGCGGGTTCGGCTCACCGTCGGCAATGACTTCACCGCGGGTGACCTGCTCGCCTTCGAATACGTTGAGCTGACGCCACTTCGGAATGAGCTCCTCGTACTTCTCGCCCTTCTCGTCCGTGATGATCAGACGACGCTTGCCCTTGGTCTCTTTTCCGAAGCTCACCGTGCCGCTCTTCTCGGCGAGAATCGCCTGGTCCTTCGGCTTGCGCGCTTCGAAGAGATCCGCAACGCGCGGCAGACCGCCGGTGATGTCGCGGGTCTTTGAAGACTCTTGCGGGATACGCGCAATGACGTCACCCACGGACACCTTCGCCCCGTCCTCGAGGCTGATGAGTGCACCGGCCGGCAGTGTGTACACCGCAGGAATCGACGTATTGGCGAACGGCACTTCCTTACCCTTTGCGTTGACGAGCTTGATCGTCGGACGCAATTCTTTGCCGCCGCGCTGCTTGCTGCCGTCCATAACGACGACGGACGAGAGGCCTGTGACCTCGTCGACCTGACGCGTGACGGTCAAACCGTCGACGAAATCTTGGAAGCGCAGGAAACCCGCCACTTCGGTCACGACGGGGTGGGTATGCGGATCCCAGGTCGCCACGGTCTGACCCGCGGCCACCTGAGTGCCTTCGGTCAAGCCGATCTGTGCGCCGTAGGGGATCTTGTACCGCTCACGCTCGCGACCGAATTCATCGACCACGCCGATCTCACCCGAGCGCGAGACCGCAACGAGGTAGCCCTTCTCGTGGGCAACCGTCTTGACGTTATGGAAGCGCAACGTGCCCTTGTTACGAACCTCGACGCTCGAGGCTGCCGCGGCACGCGACGCCGCACCACCGATGTGGAAGGTACGCATCGTGAGCTGGGTACCCGGCTCACCGATCGACTGCGCGGCCATGACGCCGACCGCCTCACCGATGTTGATGATGCGACCGCGGGCCAGATCGCGTCCGTAGCACATCGCGCAGACACCGTAACGGGTCGCGCACGTGATGGGCGAACGCACCTGAACTTGATCGACACCGTGCTGCTCGAGCGTACGAACGAGATGCTCGTCGATGAGCGTGCCCGCTTCGATCAGTACGGCACCCTTGCCGCCCGGACGCAGCACGTCT
This sequence comes from Pseudomonadota bacterium, assembly GCA_041159695.1. GTDB lineage: Bacteria > Pseudomonadota > Gammaproteobacteria > Steroidobacterales > Steroidobacteraceae > UBA964. Next base: position 779 of record JBEAXT010000049.1, on the reverse strand, counting down.
TCGACGACCACGCGACCGAGTACGCGCTCGCCGAGACCTTCGACCACGTCGCCGCCTTCGACGATCGGCGTGACCGAGAGACCCTCGGTGGTGCCGCAATCGGTTTCGGTGACCACGAGATCCTGGGCGACGTCGACGAGACGGCGTGTCAGGTAACCCGAGTTCGCGGTCTTCAACGCGGTGTCCGCGAGACCCTTACGGGCGCCGTGGGTCGAGATGAAGTACTGCAGAACGTTGAGGCCTTCGCGGAAGTTCGCGGTGATCGGCGTCTCGATGATCGAGCCGTCGGGCTTCGCCATGAGTCCGCGCATACCCGCGAGCTGACGGATCTGGGCTGCGCTACCACGAGCGCCCGAGTCCGCCATCATGAAGATGGAGTTGAATGATTTCTGGCGCTGCTTCTGACCCTTGGAGTCCGTCGCCTCTTCCGAGCCGAGCTTCTCCATCATCGCCTTCGCGACTTGATCGTTAGCGCGCGACCAGATGTCGACGACCTTGTTGTAGCGCTCGCCGTTCGTGACGAGACCCGAGGCGTACTGATCCTGGATCTCCTTCACTTCGCGATCGGCGGACGCGACGATCTTCACCTTCTGCTCAGGGATGACGATGTCGTCGATGCCGAACGAAACCGACGCACGGGTCGAATAGTGGAACCCGGTGTACATCAGTCGGTCGGCAAAGATGACCGTATCTTTGAGGCCAAGCTGGCGATAGCAGGCGTTGATGGTCGCCGAGATCGCTTTCTTGGTCATGTCCTGGTTGATGATGTCGAACGACAT
>JBEAXT010000088.1:0-7960 GCA_041159695.1 Pseudomonadota bacterium | reverse complement strand
GCTTCGAGCTCGTCTTTCATGCGCTGAGCCTCGATCTCGCGTCTCGCCGCCTCGGCCTTACGCCGCTCCTCAATCGGATTGACTGGCGTGGGTTTAGCGGGTTCCACCGGTTTGACGACGGGTTTTTTAGGCGCAGGCTTCGGCTCGGGCGTAGGCTCGGGCTTAGGCTCGGGTTTGGGCTCAGGGCGCGACTCAGAGGGCGGCGGCTCCTCTTGCTTCGGCGGAACGCGTCGTGTGAGTCGAGCGAGCTCTTCAGCCTCGATCGCGACCGCCTCGATCGCGATGACCTGCGGCACCTCGGGTTCCGCGCGCCAGTTTTGAACGCCCAATACGAGTATCACGGCAACCAATGCTGCGTGCAGCGCAATGGAGAGAAAATAAGGTTGTAGGCGCGAGATCACGCCCGACATGGCCACCTCAACGCGCACCTCGGACGGTCACCGGGTCGGTGAGAAACCCGACCTTCTTGGCACCCGCACCTTGCAGCAACACCATAGCCTCGACCACGCGGCCGTAGGGAACTTCCCGATCTCCTTTGACGAAGACCGGCACACCCGGCGCACTCCGAATGACCGCCGCGACGCGCGCTTGTAACAGCGAGTCCTCGAGCGGCTGGGAAGGGTTGTCGCCCTCGTTAAGATAGAGACGACCTTGTCGATCGACCGAGACGACGAGCGGCGGTCGCTCTTGAAGATCCGCCGGGTCGATCGCCTGCGCCGCCGCGTCCGGCAAATCGACTTTGACACCCTGCGTGAGCAACGGCGCCGTCACCATGAAAATGATCAGCAGCACGAGCATCACGTCGATGTAGGGCACGACGTTGATTTCGCTCATCGGCTTTCGGCTACGACCCGGTTGCGGCATGGTGCGCCTCCGTCTCAGCCCGAATCGCGCGTCGCATGGCGCTGCAAAATCGTCGAAAACTCTTCCATGAAAGCGTCGTAGCGCGCCTCGATTCGCCACACCTGGTCGGCAAACCGGTTATACGCGACCACAGCGGGAATCGCCGCAAAAAGACCGATCGCCGTCGCGACGAGCGCCTCGGCGATACCTGGCGCCACCGTGGCGAGCGTCGCCTGCTGCACGGAGCCGAGGCCGACGAAGGCGTGCATGATGCCCCAGACCGTACCAAAGAGCCCCACGTAAGGGCTCGTTGAGCCGACCGTTGCCAGCGTCGATAGGCTTTTCTCGAGATACTCGATTTCTTTGATTTGCTGAGCCTTCATGGCGCGACGCGCGCCCTCGATGAGCAAATCGACGGCGTTCTCGCCTTGCTGACGTAAACGCGCGAACTCACGAAAGCCCGTGCGGAAAATGCTGTCGATACCGACCGGATTGCCGCGGGACTCGATGCTCTTGTAGAGCTGAGAGAGATCGCCACCCGACCAAAAGTCCTTCTCGAATCGAGCGAGGTCGTCCTTCGCGCGCCCGAGCACCGCCCTCTTCTTGAAAATGATGCTCCAGGAGTACACGGACGCCAGAACCAGCATGAGCATGACCGCCTGCACGATGAGGGTCGCTTCGAGAATCAGCTGAAGAATCGAGAGATCATTCACGAGAGGTACTCCCCGATACGGCGCGGCCGCAGCGTCTTGGCATCCACACACACGACTCGGACTTGCGCCTCGATGAGCAGTTCCCGCGCCTCACGCTCACCCGCAGCCCGCCAAATTTTTTGATCGAACACCGCCGTCGTGCGGCCCTCGGGCGTCATCGCGCAGGTCACGACGAGCGAATCATCGAGCCGCGCCGCTGCGCGATACTCGATCGAAAGTCCGAGGACCATGAACTGCACCCCTCGGGTCGCGGCCAATTCGCGCTGGGCGACTCCGCGACTGCGCAACCATTCGGTTCGGCAGCGTTCGAGAAATCGAAGATAGTTGGCGTAATACACGACGCCGCCCGCATCGGTGTCCTCCCAGTACACCCGTACTGGCCACTCGAATACGCTCACTCGCCCTCCTCGAAGAGCGGCATCGCGCCCGTCGGACGCGGAGGCGGGACCAGACCGAAATGCGCATAGGCCGTGCGTGTAGCGATACGACCTCTCGCGGTGCGCATCAAGAAACCTTGCTGAATCAAGAACGGCTCGATCACATCCTCGAGCGTGCCGCGCTCTTCGCCGATCGCTGCCGCGAGACTGTCGATACCCACCGGTCCACCCTCGAACTTTTCGATGATGGTCGTGAGCAGTTTGCGATCGAGCATGTCAAAGCCGACTGGATCGACCTCGAGCAGGTTGAGCGCGCCCTCGGCGAGCGCGGACGTGATGGTTCCGTCACCTTTGACCTGGGCATAGTCACGCGCGCGCCGCAGCAGACGATTGGCGATACGCGGCGTGCCACGCGAGCGTTCGGCGATGCGCAAAGCACCCTCGGGATCGAGCGGTACGCCCAAAATACCCGCCGAGCGCTGCACGACACTTTTGAGATCTTGGACGTCGTAGAACTCGAGTCGTTGCACGATGCCGAAACGATCGCGCAGCGGCGAGGTCAAGAGTCCGGCACGAGTCGTCGCGCCGACGAGCGTGAACGGCGGCAGCGACAGCTTGATAGACCGCGCGGCAGGTCCCTCGCCGATCATGATATCGAGTTGATAGTCCTCCATCGCCGGATAGAGCACTTCTTCGACGATCGGTGACAGGCGATGGATCTCATCGACGAACAGCACGTCTCGCGGCTGAAGGTTGGTGAGAATGGCAGCGAGATCACCGGGTCGCTCGAGCACCGGACCCGAAGTCTGCCGCAGGCTGACGCCGAGCTCGGTCGCGAGAATGTTTGCGAGCGACGTCTTGCCGAGACCCGGCGGCCCAAAGATCAAGACGTGATCGAGCGCTTCGGATCGCGCGCGGGCGGCACCGACAAAAATTTCGAGCTGCTCTTTGACAGGACGCTGTCCGACGAAATCCGCCAACCGCTTCGGACGAATCGCCCGATCGATCGCCTCGTCTTCTCTGCCGCCCTCGGCACTCACCAATCGCTCGGTCATCGGAGCGCTCCCTGTAGTGCCCTGCGAATGAGCTCTTCGGTGTCGTCACTGCCCGAGCCTGCAGCCGCTTTGATGAGCCGAGTGGCCTCAGCCGGTTTATAACCGAGCGCGACGAGCGCCGAGAACGCCTCGCCCTCTGCACCGCCCCCCGATGCTTCAGCCGCGACCGATACACCGAGCACGTCGGTCGAGAGACGATCGCGCATTTCGATGACGAGTCGCTCGGCCGTCTTCCGTCCGACACCCGGAATCTTGGTGAGAGCCGTCACGTCGTTGGACGTCACGCAGCTTGCAAAACCCTCGGCGGTCGTACCTGACAGAATCGCGAGCGCGATCTTTGGACCGACACCCGATACTTTGAGTAAGTTTCGGAATAAGTGACGCTCCGCCGCGGTGGCAAAGCCATACAGAATCTGCGCGTCCTCGCGTACGACGAGATGCGTCAGCAAACGAACCTCTTCGCCGACGGCGGGCAGCCCATAGAAGGTCGACATCGGCGCCTCGAGCTCGTAACCCACTCCGCCCACCTCGATGAGCAATTGCGGCGGCGACTTGACCGCGATACGACCTCTCAACGACCCGATCATCCCGCCACCCCACGATGTGCCGCAACGAGACTCGCGAGTTTTCGCTGCTGCGCATGACACAGCGCGACGGCAAGCGCATCGGCCGCATCGGAAGTTAGACGCCCTTGCACCTTAAGCAAGGTTCGCATCATGTGGGCCACCTGAAGTTTGTCAGCGCCACCGAAGCCCACGGTCGCAAGCTTGATCGCGCGGGGCGCGTACTCGGCAATGTCGAACTCGCCGAGCGCCGACAACGCCGCGCCGCGCGCCTGACCGAGCTTGAGGGCGCTATCGATGTTGCGATTGACGAATACCTTTTCGATGGCGACCTCTCCAGGCGAGTATTCGAGCACCAACGCGCGTACGCCCTCATGAATTCGGGCGAGCCGCGCCGCCATCGGCAATCCATCGACCTCAATGCGTCCATGCGCGACACACCGACAGTCGGGCCCGGTCACCTCGATGATGCCGAAGCCGAGCCGACGCGAACCCGGATCGATACCGAGGATGCGACAGTTCTGCGAAACCCTTGCCGTCGGGATCTCGACCGATCCGGAGGACTCCGGATCGTAGTGACGCCAGGACTTGGACCGATATCGCGACATGCGCTCGCAACCCCGAGGATGCGCTGAAAAGCGACCGGCCTATGATAGCTGGAAACCCTCAGCGATTCGGCATGTCGATGGCGCGCTTGTCGGCGGCGAGTGCCGCCTCATGCAACGCCTCGGACAAGGTCGGGTGAGCGTGGATGGTTCGCTGCAGGTCTTCGGCACTCGCCGAGTACTCCATGGCGAGCACCGCCTCGGCGATCAACTCGCCCGCCATCGGACCGATGATGTGCACACCCAGGATTTGATCATCGTCCTTGGCGGCGATCAGCTTAGCGAAGCCTTGACTCGACTCCATCGCCCGCGCACGGCCGCTTGCCACAAACGGAAAACTGCCGACCTTGTACGCCCGACCGCTCGCCTTAACCTGCTCTTCGGTCTGACCGACCCATGCGATCTCGGGAGCCGAGTAGATCACCGAGGGGATGACCTGGTAATTCACGTGGGAATAGAGCCCCGCGATGCGATCGGCTACTGCAACACCTTCTTCTTTTGCCTTGTGCGCCAGCATCGGACCGCGTACGCAGTCCCCGACAGCCCACACATTCTCGACGCCGGTGTGGCAGTGGTCATCCACTTTGATGAACCCACGCTCATCGACGACGACGCCCGTCCCGTCCCCGAGCAAATGGGTCGTATACGGACGACGGCCGATGCAGACGACAAGCTTGTCGACGACCACCGAGTGCGATGCACCGGCCTCATCGGCATACGTCACCTGCACTTCGTCCTTCGTCACCGAAGCACCCGAAACCTTCGCGCCGAGCCGGATATCGAGACCCTGCTTCTTGAAATGCTTCATGGCCTCCTTCGCGAGCTGCTGATCGGCCATCGCGAGGAAGCTCGGCATAGCCTCGAGCACCACTACATCGGCGCCCAGACGTCGCCAGACGCTGCCGAGCTCGAGACCGATCACACCCGCACCAATCACGCCGAGACGCTTGGGTACGGCATCGAATTCGAGCGCACCCCAACTGTCGACGATATGTTTGCCATCGAACGCCGCCGTCTTGAGCGGCATCGGTTGAGAACCGCTCGCCAACACAACGTGCTTGGTCGTAAGCGTCTTCACGCTCCCGTCATGGGCGGTGAACTCCACTTTTCGACCCGCCAGCAGTTTAGCGTGACCCTGCAGCGCCGTGACGCCGGCGGCCTTAAGCAATTGCACGATGCCGCCGGTCATGTTTTTCACGATGCCGGCTTTGCGCTTTTGCATCGCGGCAATATCCATCGCGACCGGACCGGTCTTAATGCCGTGCGCGGCAAACTCAGCCTGCGCGCGATGAAAGAGCTCCGAAGACTCGAGCAAGGCTTTGGAGGGAATACAGCCGGCATTGAGGCAAGTGCCTCCGAAAGTGGCGCTTCCATCGTAGTTTTTCCACTCGTCGATACAGGCGACCTTCAGGCCGTTCTGCCCCGCACGAATGGCTGCCGGATAACCGGCGGGTCCGCCGCCGATAACAATGACGTCGTAATCACTCATGATGTTTTCCGCTGATGTCAGAGACCGAGCAGGATACGGCCCGGATCTTCGAGATTTTCTTTGATCGCCACGAGGAACTGCACGGCCTCGCGACCGTCGATGATGCGATGGTCGTAGCTCACCGCGAGATACATCATCGGCCGAACGACTACCTGACCGTTAACCACGATCGGACGATCTTGGATCTTGTGCATGCCGAGAATCGCGCTCTGCGGAGCGTTCACGATCGGCGTCGAGAGCAGCGAGCCGAAGACGCCACCGTTCGTCACGGTGAACGTACCGCCCTGCAACTCCTCGATCGACAACGACCCCGAACGCGCGCGCGTACCGAAAGCGGCGATCTGCCGCTCGATCTCGGCGAAGCCGAGATTCTCGGCATTGCGCAAGACCGGCACGACAAGACCCCGATCCGTCGACACGGCAACGCCGATGTCGTAGTACTCGTGATAGATGACGTCATTACCATCGACCGCCGCATTCATCACCGGCACTTTGCGCAGCGCTTCGATGCTCGCTTTCACGAAGAACGACATGAAACCGAGCTTCACGCCGTGCTGTTTCTCGAAACGATCCTTGTGGCGCGTACGAAGCTCGTTGATGGCGGTCAGATCGACTTCGTTAAAGGTCGTCAGTAGAGCCGCCGTGTGCTGGGCCTGAACGAGACGCTCGGCGATACGCGCCCGCAAGCGCGTCATCGGTACGCGCTGTTCGGCGCGCGGACCCGACGGTGCAACGGCACCCGTTGAGGAAGACTTCGACGGCGTCGCCGGCGGCGCAGCCTGTTTGGCGGCATGCGCCACCACGTCCGCCTTGGTCACTCGACCATCGCGACCGGTACCGCTAACCGCAGCCGCCTCGACGCCAGTCTCCTCGATGACACGACGCGCGGCAGGACCGAGCTTGGCGCCCGAGGCTGCCTTGGCAGAGACCGACTCAGACTTCGCCGCCGCCTCGGCCTTACCCGTCGGCTTCGGCGCAGCCGCTCCCGCACCCGGCTCGAAGATCGCGAGCAGATCGCCGCTCTTCACGGTCGCGCCTTGCTGCACCTTAAATTCTTTGATCACTCCCGCCGCGGGCGCTGGTACTTCGAGCACCACTTTGTCGGTTTCGAGATCGGCCAAATTTTCGTCGCGATTAGCGGCCTCACCAGGCTGTTTGCGCCAAGCGACGAGCGTCGCATCGGCTACGGATTCGGGAAGTTGAGGAACGCGAATTTCGATGGTCATGATGTCGATATTTCCTGATCAATGCTTACCGGTACCCGTCGCCGAGCGCACAGGCTGGAGGTTTTCTTCGGTCAATCGTCGCGTGACGCGCGTATCACCCTCGCGGGCGACCGACTGCAGCGCGGCTTTGACGAGACCGGACTGCTCCGCATCGTGGATCTTGCCGATGCCGGTGGCAGGGGCTGCCGCGGGCGCCCGACCGGCATACAACAACGCGCGCTTACCTACGATCGGACGTTCTAGACGATGGCGAATCTGGTACCAGGCGCCTTGGTTTTGCGGCTCCTCCTGACACCAGACGATTTCTTGCGCATTGGGGTAGCGCTCAATCGTCGCCGCGTACTCCTCGGCCGGGAACGGGTAAATCTGCTCGAGGCGAACGAGCGCCACGTCATTCTGGCCGGATGCTCGACGAGCTTTGAGCAAATCGAAATACACCTTGCCGCTCGAGAACACGACCCGCTTCACTTTAGCGCGGTCAATCACATCGATTTCATCGATGATATTTTTGAAAGAGCCACTCTCGAGATCGGCGAGCGCCGAAACCGACAGGTCGTGACGCAACAAGCTCTTCGGCGTCATCACGATCAGCGGTTTACGGAATTCGCGCAGCATCTGCCGACGCAGCATGTGGAACATCTGAGCGGGCGTCGACGGCACGCACACCGACATATTGAGTTCGGCACAAAGCTGCAAGAATCTCTCGATCCGCGCTGAGGAATGCTCGGGCCCCTGCCCCTCGTAGCCATGTGGCAGGAACAGCGTGAGCCCGCAGTAACGACCCCACTTCGCCTCGCCAGAGCTGATGAACTGGTCGATGATCACCTGCGCACCGTTGGCGAAGTCGCCAAACTGCGCTTCCCAGACGACGAGCACACTCGGATCGGTCTGGGAATAACCGTACTCGAACGCGAGCACCGCCTCCTCCGAGAGCACCGAGTCGATGACCTCGAATCGCGGCTGGCGCACGGCGATATGCTTGAGCGGGACGTACGCCGCGCCAGTGCTCTGATCGTGCAGCACGGCATGACGATGGAAGAACGTCCCGCGTCCGGAGTCTTGTCCCGAGATTCGGACGGCGAAACCGTC
>JBEAXT010000086.1:0-5223 GCA_041159695.1 Pseudomonadota bacterium | reverse complement strand
GGATGGGCGTCGACGCAAATTGTCTCGCCCGAACGGCGGGCCGTGAGCTTTCTCACGACAACCTTTTTCACTCGGTCTTAGGGTTACTCGGGATCGAGAGCTCGGCGAGACGACCTGAGCTGGATTTATTCGCGCGTTGCTAAGGATGGCGCGCCCGGCGAGATTCGAACTCACGACCCCTGCCTTCGGAGGGCAGTACTCTATCCAGCTGAGCTACGGGCGCTTCCGCGAGGCATTATATCGAAGCAGAACTCAGGGGGCGGATAGCGATGAACAGGCGTGACATGCTCTTGGCGGGTTTTTTGGCTGTAGCGCCTTTGGGTGCGAGGTCAGCAGAGCCCACTTCGCTCGAGGTAAAGCTACGGAGGATGATTACCGGGTTCGTGGGCACGGTATCTCTGTATGCTCGAAATCTCGACAGCGGGAGCGAGGTTGGAATAGAGCCGGATCGTCGCGTACGGACGGCGAGTACGATCAAGCTACCGATTGCGTGTGCGCTCGCAGCCGAGGTCGAGGCAAGGCGCGCACGTTGGGGCGAGCGTCTTGTCATCCGCGCTCAGGATAAGGTGTCCGGATCCGGAGTACTCGCAGATTTTTCGGACGGTGAAACAATCAGCTTGCGTGATGCGCAGACGCTTATGATCATCGTCAGTGACAATACTGCGACCAATCTTATTCTCGACCGGATCGGTGCGGATGCCGTCAACAATTTCATGAATTCCTTGGGGCTCACCGACACTCGGTCGATGCGAAAGATTCGGGGCGATGGAACACAGCTCAAACCAGCCCAGGGCTGGAGCCGAGAAGGCGAAAAACCCGAGAACAAAAAGTTCGGAATCGGCGCGTCGACATCTCGCGAGATGGTGCGTCTGTTGGAGTTGCTCGAACAGGGCAGGGTCGTCAGCCCCGCAGCATCGAAGAATTTGCTTTCGATCCTAGAGCGTCAACAGTACAAAGACGGGATTGGTCGTCGCAGCGGAGAGATTCGGATCGCCAGCAAGTCGGGGAGCCTCGATGCGCTGCGCAGCGACGTCGGGATCGCGTACACATCGCATGGTCGTATCGCGATCGCGATCACCGTCGATGACATGCCCGAGATCGATTATTCCCCCGATAATATTGGCGGGAAGCTCATCTCCGATCTGTCGCAGGTCCTGATCGCCGAACTCAAGTAGTTCTGCGATGTTGAAGGCGCCGTTGCCACGCAAGTGCGGCGCCAAGAAGCAGCAAAGTCCAGAGGTCCAGTGCGCCTCCGCCTCCGCGGGGTGCCGTCACGGTAATGGTGACTGATTGGGCCGCACTCGTCGCAAGTCCATCGGATGCGGAAATCGTGACGGTATACGTTCCGGCGACAGCATTCGGCCACGAAAACTCGCCGGTGCTTGCATTGAGGACCGCGCCCGCCGGAATACCTGTCGCGGAATAACTGAGTGCATCGTTATCTGGATCTGAGGCGGATGCACGGAATGAAACCGTAGCGCCAGCCGAGGCGGAGACGGGTGGTAGCGCGGCGAGTATGGGCGTGCCATTTGAGCGCACGTCGATATTGGCCGACGCAGCAAATCCGTCGCTGTCCGTGACGGTCAGGCGGAAGCTCATTCTCGAACCGTTCGGAGCGATAAAAGTAACTTGCGGAGAACTCGTGCCGCTGAGCGTTGCCGTCGCCCCCGTGATTTGCTGCCAGCGATACGTCAGGTTGAGGTTGCCTCCGGCCTTCGGAGTCGCAGTACCCGTAAGGGTTACCGTCGAACCGTTCTCGACGACCGCAGCATTCGCGCTCGCGGTGACGGTTGGCGTCAGCGCAGCAAGCCGCTGCATCGCACGCGTCGCATCGAGCATCCCCGCGCCGCAAGGGTTGTCGACTTTTCCCGCGCAAAACGTGCCGGCTGGAAACTCCCGGACGCTCGAGGTCAATAATTGACGAACACTCTCCACGGTGAGTGTCGGCATCGCCGAGATCAAGAGTGCAGCAACACCAGATACGTGGGGCGTTGCCATACTCGTGCCGGATTTTCCCGAGTAAGCAATTGCACCGGGGCTGGTTGTCCCGCTATTAGTGGTCGAGGTGATGAGCCTCCAGAGTGTGCCGGCAGCCCCGCTATCGCTCTGCGGTAAACAATTGAGCGCGGAGGTTGTGCACGATCCGCCTCCTGGTGCGCTCAGCGTAGTTCCCACGCCGTGATTGGCATAAACGGCCTTGTCTCCCTCGACGGTGTGCGCCGTCACGGCGATCACACCAATGCAATTTGCCGGAGAGCTGATCGTCGCGCGGCTGTCGTTACCGGTTGCCGCGACCACGACAGCGCCTAAAGCTCGAGCAGCCGTGATGGCGTTCTGACGACTGCTAGAGCAGCTTGAACTGGTCGAGCCGAGACTGAGATTGATCACTCTTGCAGGGTTGCTATTGGTCGGGATGCCAAGCTCCGTCCAGGTACCACTCACGGGCTGTGCGCCCGCGGCCCATCGAATGGCGTCGGTGATATCGGATCCATAACCGAAGCATTTCCCCAGTGCGCGGATCGCAAGAATCTTGGCTTCGTGCGCGACGCCCACGATCCCGGCGCCGTTGCCCGTCACCGCTCCGATCGTGCCGGCGACATGGGTGCCATGCCATGAACTATTCGCTTTCTTACACGGCGAGCTGCCTCCGGAGAACACCGTCTTGGCGAGGTCACTATCGTCGATCCAATCTCCTGGATCGGCAGGATCAGCGTCTCGTCCATCCCCGTCATTGGCGACCAAAAATCTGCCGTCAGTGTCTGCGGAGATGAAATCATGTCCTCGAATGATGTTGGTATCGAGATCGAGATGCGTCGTGATTCCGGAATCAATCACCGCGACTGTGACGTTGCGTCCGACCGCGGTATCCCACGCCTCCGGAAGATTGGCGCCGCCGGGCCGCTGCGCCGTGGGGGCTTTGAGATGCCAGAGAACCTCGCGTGAGTCTGTCCAGAAAGGATCGGTAGGCGTCAGAAACGGAAAGACGTACTCGTCAATTTCAACGCTTGCCACCGACGGATCGAGTCGTAATCGTTGCGCAACGCGCTCTGCCGCGACGCGTTGCAAGGGTTCGTCGAGTCGTAATACATGCGAGAGGTCGGCTGTGGGACGACGGTAAATGAGGCGCTCGCCCGCGCGGTTCGACAGCAACTCGAGCCGTGCGCTCGATGGCCTGACGAGCCGACCTGAGGTGACATCGTCGCGTAGACGAATGACGAGCTGCGTAATCGGAAGCTCGGGCGCGCGCTGCGGCTCCGTGACGGTGAGTATCGGTAGATCGACCTTTGAATTTGCGGAGTACGAAGGGGATATCGCGACGATCGCCAACGACGCACCGATCAGCAAAATCGGGCGAGAGAACCTGCGAGTGAAATGAATGAGCGATGGCACACCATCGAACTTACCGACCGCATCAGCGCTCGGCAAGGGCCGTCGTATGACGGGCTGGTAGATCTAAAAAAGACCCGGGATTTCGCGCTGGGCAGGGGTGGGTAGACCCGAAACCGGCAGCGGTTCGAGTTGCAGGGCGAGGTCGGCCTCAACGATCGTTTCTTGACCGATCCCCGATGCATGGGCCGCTTGGGCGGTAGACGCCGGGATCGGCGTGCAGCTGCGGCCCTGAAGCCAATCGAGTGCCTGACGAGTCGACCCCTCGCTCGCCGACCCCAGCGTCTGCGTGAAGTCGTCATTAGCTCGACAGCTGGCCTTCACAGCTTCGGCAAGACCATTGAAATACGCATCGGAGTTCGCGGAGTTGCGGGTCGTAAATGCGAGAACTCGCAGTCGATCGTCACACGCCGTATTGTCTGCCGCGATCTGACCGACGGGTTTGCCGAAAGTGTTGCCGCCGATCAACGCGAGCCGATCGTTGTAATAGGGGATAAAGCTATTGATCACGAGTTCGCTTGCGGAGGCCGAAGACGATGAGGTGATAAATGCAAGTTTCGTGGGCGAGACCGATTGCGACTGAGGTGCGAATCGCTTTTGCGAGTTTCGGGATGACTTTGAGCTTCGGTAAACCGTTTCCGAAAACACCTCAGTGGTTTGCCGATTACCGCCGAGCAGATCGCCCATGGTCTCAGCGACGCTGACCAGACCGCCGCCGTTGTAACGAAAATCGATGACGATTTCGGTAATACCCGCATTTCGGAACTTTAGGAACTCTTCTTTGAGGCGATCACTAGCCGAACTGACGATGAAGGTTCGAAGATTGATGTAACCATACCGCTTACCACCGTCATCGATGATTCGGGCGCCGTAACGGGGCGAGATGGGTTCGAGTGAATAGTTAGCTTTGGCTACCGTGACCTCGCGGACATTCGTGCCACGCGCGATTCGCAGAACTCGGGTCAGACCCGCCGTGCTCGGTCCGAGCGCATTCGAGACGCCTTGCCGGCCCTCTGCGGCGATGATGTCGGATACCAGGCGCATGTCGTTGGTCGAGGTTCCGATCGCGATGAGCTCGTCGCCACGGTCGATGTTGGCTGTCGTATAAGCGGGCGCGGTTTCGTAAGACTCGAGTATGAAAACGCGCCGCGCCGTCAGGTCGTAGTAAAGGAGGATGCCAAAGCCGGCCGTGGCTCCGGAACGGATGAGCGCATCTTCCTGCGAGGCGGAGGTGATGTAGGTGAAGTCGCGGTCTTTATTTTGGGATTTTGCCGTAGCGATCATCGCGCTGATAAGCGCATCGATCGAGTTGTAGTTCGCGACGTTGATATTCTGCGGCAGGGTATCGGGGTAGAGATACCACTCGTTCATCTGCGAGACGACCCAGTTTTGTCGGTTCGTCAGCGAGCAGGCCGAGCCCGTATTGCCGCTGTTCCCGTTCGAACTGCTCCCGGCGTTTCCGCCACCGCCGCCACACGCGGTAGCCAACAGGGCTGCTAAGAGGGCGAGGGACAGTTGTCGAAAGCGACGAAGCTCGGCGATGGTCATACCGCCCGATTTTAAGGTCAGACGATTTCGAACTGAAGCAGGCGCTTGTTGACCCGGCCGACTGCATCTTCTACCGCGAGGATGATTTTATGCTTACCTTTCGGCAGCCCGCAGCTTGAAAGCGGAGGCTCATCGCGATGTACGGCGATACCGATGCTCTGGGCCAACAAAAACAGGACGAGGACATAAAAAACTCGGGCCATGAGTCACCCCTCTCTGCCCAGTTTCCGCACCCGTATCGGCGAGTCAAGCCCTGAACTAGGGACGAGTCTCCAGTCCTTATTCTTT
>JBEAXT010000046.1:0-5447 GCA_041159695.1 Pseudomonadota bacterium | reverse complement strand
AACTACCGCTACTGATTTTTTTGTTCGGGGGTGCGTCACCCGCCGGGTCGTTTGGTACGATCCCGGCGGGTGCGCGTTTCGGCATGGAGCCGTCGATGGACTCCAGACTTTTACGGACGATCGTTATTGTTGGGGGTGGCACGGCCGGTTGGATGGCCGCTGCGGCACTATCCCGTCTCCTTCAAAATCGCTACCGCATTCGATTAGTCGAGTCCGATGAGATCGGCACGGTCGGCGTAGGCGAGGCCACCATCCCCATGATCCGCCTGTACAACCAGGTGGTGGGTATCGACGAAGACGAGATGCTGCGTGCCACGCAGGGCACGTTCAAGATGGGCATCGAGTTCGTGAATTGGTGGCGTAAGGGCGAGCGCTACATGCACGCCTTTGGTCGGTTCGGGCAAGAACTGTCGACTATCAATTTCGAGCACTACTGGCGACGCATGCATCACCTCGGCCGCGCAGGCGATTTCGAGGAGTACTCGATCGACTGCATGGCCTCGCGCGAGAACCGCTTCATGCGCCCCCCGCTCGATATGCCGGGGTCGCCGCTCGCCGACATCAACTACGCGTTCCATTTTGACGCCAGCCTCTACGCCGCCTTCCTGCGCAAACGCAGCGAGGCGGCCGGCGTCGAGCGTATCGAGGGAAAGATTTCAGGCGTCGAGCTGCGCCCGGATAACGGCCATGTCGCCGCTGTCCATTTGGAGGGCGGGTTACGTGTCGATGGTGAGCTCTTTATCGACTGCTCCGGCTTTCGGGGGCTCTTGATCGAGCAAACGCTTCGAACGGGTTTTGAGGATTGGAGTCACTGGCTACCGAACGATCGCGCGGTCGCGGTGCCCTGCGAATCCGCCAAGCCCCTTCTTCCGTACACCAAATCGATCGCGCATCAGGCCGGTTGGCAGTGGCGTATCCCGTTACAGCACCGAATCGGTAACGGACACGTCTTCTGCAGTCGGTATATGAGCGAGGACGAAGCGACGGCGATCTTGATGGGAAACCTTGACGGTAAGCCCACGGCTCAGCCACGTATGCTTCGTTTCACGACCGGGATGCGCAAATTGGCGTGGAATCGGAACGTCGTCGCAGTAGGGCTTGCGAGCGGTTTCTTGGAGCCGCTGGAATCCACCAGCATCCATCTCGTTCAGACCATGATTGCGCGGCTTATTTCCTGGTTCCCGGATCGGGGCTTCAATCAGGCCGACATCAACGAATTCAATCGACAGTCTCGTTTCGAGTTCGAGAAGATTCGCGATTTCATCATCCTGCATTACCACGCGACAGAGCGCGACGATTCGCCTTACTGGGACTATTGCCGGACCATGTCGATCCCCGAGTCGCTGCAAAACAAGATCGACGTCTATCGCAGTCAAGGACGTACCCTCCGTGAAGGGAACGAGCTCTTTGCCGAGATTTCCTGGTTGCAGGTGATGCACGGCCAAGGAATTCGCCCAAAGAGCTGGCATCCTCTGGCCGATGTACTGCCCGAGGATGAGGTGGCTCAGTATCTCGAAAACATTCGGCAGACCATTCGGAAGTGTGTTTCCGTCATGCCGACTCATGCGGAGTTCATTCAGAAATTCTGCGCAGCGGGCGGCTGATCGTCAGCGCGATTCAATCGGGGGAAATCATGCAAAGCTTGAGGAGTGCGATGGCTGCATGGGTGCTGGCAGCCGTAGCGTCGATCGCCAGTGCGGAGGCGGCAACGGACTCGGTGCGAGCTCGTGCGCCAGAGCGAGAGGTCATCTATTTCCTGCTGCCCGATCGCTTCGAGAATGGTGATCCCAAAAACGATCGCGGGGGTCTATCGGGTGATCGTCTGCGCACCGGGTTCGACCCCACCTCGAAGGGTTTTTATAACGGTGGTGATTTACGGGGGCTAATCTCTCGTCTCGATTACATTCAAGGTCTCGGGGCCACGGCGATTTGGTTGGGTCCAATCTACAAGAACAAACCCGTACAAGGCGCACGGGGCCAAGAATCGGCCGGATACCACGGTTACTGGATTACGGACTTCACGACGGTCGATCCGCATTTCGGCACAGACCAAGAGATGCGGGAGCTCGTTGCGGCCGTGCACTCGCGAGGCATGAAGATTTATCTCGACATCATCACGAACCATACCGCCGATGTCATCGCTTACCGGGAGTGCCCGACAAGCGAGTGTCCATACCGTTCTCGAGCCGATTACCCGTACTCCCGTCGGGGCGGTCTGAACGGCGAGCCGATCAATGACGGTTTCGCCGGAGATGGCCCGCGGCATCAGACCGTCGAGAATTTCGCACGTTTAACGCGCCCCGATTTCGCCTACACGCCCTTCATTCCGAAGGGTGAGGAAAACGTTAAGGTCCCCGCCTGGCTCAATGACCCGATCTGGTATCACAACCGCGGTAATACGACTTTCTCGGGCGAGAGCAACGACATGGGAGACTTCGTTGGGCTCGACGATTTGATGACTGAAAATCCGCGTGTCGTTCAGGGGTTCATCGATATCTTTGGCGGCTGGATCGATCGCTACGGTGTCGATGGTTTTCGAATCGATACCGCGAAGCACGTCAACGAGGAGTTTTGGCGGGCCTTTACGCCCGCGATGCTCGATCGTGCTCAGCGACGCGGAATTCCGAACTTTCATATTTTTGGTGAGGTTTTCACTGACTCACCGACGGACGTCTCCTTGCTCGCGCGCTATACACGGTCTGCAGGCTTACCCACCGTTCTCGATTTCGCTTTTGCAGCGGCGGTACGTGAGACGGTTGCCGGAGATGCGAGCACGGACATGCTCGCGAGACTTTTTGCAGATGACGTGCTCTACGAAGGGGGTGCTAAAACCGCATTACGATCGCCCACCTTCATCAGCAACCATGATTTCGGACGGTTTTCGCATTTCATTTTCAAGAAGCGACCGAACGTGAGTCTTGATGAAGCTCTTGCGCGCGTCAAGCTCGCGCACGCCATGCTCCTGACGCTCCGCGGCGTCCCCACCCTCTATTCGGGCGACGAGCAGGGATTCGTCGGTTTGGGTGGCGATCAGTCGGCACGTCAGCCGCTGTTCGCGAGCCGAGTTGCAGAATATTTGGAACAGCCCATCCTCGGATCGTCTGCTACGCACGCGCAAGATCACTTCAACGCCCGTCACCCGCTGTACACGTTGATCGCTCGACTGTCCTCGCTGCGTACGGCGCACCCGGCATTGCACTCCGGTCGCCAAGAGACGCGCCGATATACCGAAGGGAAGCCCGGGATCTTTGCCGTATCGCGTTTCGACCCAGTCAGTGGGCGTGAGTATGTCGTTGCGTTCAATACCTCGGCCTCACCCATTGTGAACGCAGTGCAGGTCGAGACTCGCTCGACTGACTTTGATTCGCTGGAAGGGGCCTGTGAGCCCCAGGTCAGTGCGCCGGGAAGTCTCAAGATCTCCTTGCCGGCCTTCGGATTCGTGGTTTGTGCCGCGAGAGGTGAGCGATGATGTTGATGAGTCGGATCACAACGATCGTCGCGATATCACTGATTGCCATGCTGGGATCCGCGCGCCTTTCTGCAACCGACGTCGCGTCGGTCGACTCGCCAGGCAAAGTATTGCGCGTCACCGTTTCGATCAATGGTGAAGGTCGTGTGGGCTACCGCGTGGATCGCCACGGAAAACCGGTCGTTGCTGAATCGCGACTCGGGTTCATCTTCGCTGATGCGCCAAAGTTCGAGCGAAATTTCTTTATGGTGGACAGCGCGACCCGAACGGTCGATACCACGTGGGAGCAGCCCTGGGGCGAGCGTCGCTTTGTTCGTGACCACCATAATGAATTACGTGTTCGTTTGCGGGAAACCAAGGCGCCTGTGCCGTCGCCCGCACCGCGTGAATTCACCGTCGTCTTTCGGGTATTCGACGATGGGCTCGGTTTTCGATACGAGTTCCCCGAGCAGGCATCGCTCAAGCAGGTCAACATCACCGACGAACTCACCGAGTTTCACTTGATCGATGCCGAAACGGCGTGGTGGATTCCGGCGGGTGAGTGGAATCGTTACGAGTATCTCTACAATAAAACGACGGCGACCGAAGTCGGGCAAGCGCACACGCCCATCACCTTCCGTACGTCGAACGGCATACACGTGGCTGTGCACGAGGCTGCGCTCGTCGATTACTCGGCAATGTGGTTGCGTCGAGTTGAAGGAACTCGATTCAAGGCGACGTTATCGCCAGCCGCGACGGGTCCGCGAGTTCGCCGGATTGCGCCGTTCAATACGCCATGGCGCACGCTGCAGATCGCCGATCGTGCAGGCGGTCTTTACATGTCGGATCTCATCCTCAATCTCAATGAACCGAACGCGCTCGGGGATGTGTCTTGGGTAAAGCCGCATAAGTACGTCGGTATCTGGTGGAGTCTGCATCTCGACACGGAGTCCTGGGCATCGGGGCCCAAGCACGGAGCGACCACGGCGAATGCCAAGCGCTATATCGACTTTGCAGCAGCGAACGGATTTCGCAGCGTCCTGATCGAAGGCTGGAATGTCGGTTGGGATGCGGATTGGTTCGCAAACGGTGACTCGTTCGACTTTACGAAGGCGTATCCGGACTTCGATATCGAGGCTGTCGCCGCATACGGAAAAAAACGCGGCGTACGTATCATGGGTCATCACGAGACGTCGGGCTTCGCGTCGCATTACGAGGCGCAACTTGAAGCCGCTCTCGATATGAGCGCGCGCCTCGGTATCGAGGCGATCAAGACGGGATACGTTGCAGATGCAGGCGGCGCGAAGTTTGTCGATCCTGATGGAAGCGTCCGCTTCGAGTGGCACGACGGACAGGCGATGTCTCGGCATCACCTCAAGGTCGTCACCGAAGCTGCAAAGCGCCGCATCGCCATCAATCCGCATGAGCCGATCAAGGACACCGGGTTGCGAAGGACTTATCCCAATTGGGTATCCCGCGAGGGTGCGCGAGGCATGGAATACAACGCCTGGGGCGTTCCGCCGAATCCGCCTGAACATGAGGCGACTCTGTTTTTCACGCGGATGTTGTCAGGCCCTATGGATTTCACGCCCGGTGTCTTGAGTCTCGTGGGGCGTGGTGGCCAGAAGTTTCAATCGACCATCGCCAAGCAGCTTGCACAGTATGTGGTGCTCTATAGCCCCATCCAGATGGTTGCAGATTTACCGGAGAATTACGCCCGATATCCAGGCCCGTTCCAGTTCATCCGCGATGTGCCCGTCGATTGGCAGGAGACGCGAGTCCTCGATGGTGAAGTTGGAGATTTCGTGACGGTGGCGCGTAAGGATCGGGCGAGTGAAGACTGGTACGTTGGCGGAGTGACGGACGACGTCGCGCGGACACTGAGTGTTCCGCTCGACTTTCTGACACCCGGAAAACGGTATCGCGCCCGCCTATATCGCGACGGAGACGACGCCAGTTGGCAGACTAATCCGCACTCGATCATCATCGAAACGCGCAT
>JBEAXT010000033.1:0-3156 GCA_041159695.1 Pseudomonadota bacterium | reverse complement strand
CAGACCGTGGGCGAGGTCAATCGCCGAATGTTTGTTGTGCATTCCTAAACCTTTCCCTACTATCGGGACAAATAATTCCGATTTGAATCGATTTAGGGGAGTGGTGGATGTCTCGCGGACGGGAAGCGGGTTAGGCGACGCATGGTCGCTTGGACGGCATCTGCCTCTTTAATAGAGAGTGATCCTCTCGAGTCGCTCGCGGGCGACTCTGCTCTGATGCGCTCGCTACGGTCTCTCGTCCGTCGGGTCGCGGCGAGCGACAGCACGGTCCTAGTGCTCGGCGAGTCCGGCACCGGAAAAGAGCTGGTCGCCCAATCCATCCATCGTCTTTCCGTCCGGGCGCGTAGCGCCTTCGTCCCGGTGAACTGCGGGGCAATCCCCCACGAACTCCTCGAGAGCGAACTCTTCGGACACACCAAGGGTGCGTTTACCGGAGCCCTCGTCGATCGACGGGGTCGGTTCGAGATGGCCAATACCGGTACGCTGTTTCTCGATGAAATCGGCGACATGCGCCTCGAAATGCAGGTGAAACTGCTGCGCGTGCTGCAGGAGCGCTCGATCGATCGGGTCGGTGACGAGCGGCCGTTTCCGGTGGACGTTCGCATTATCGCGGCGACGCACCGCCACCTCGAAGACGCTATCGGCGCCGGGGAATTTCGCGCGGATCTCTTTTACCGCCTTAACGTGATTCCGCTCTACGTGCCGCCGTTGCGCGAGCGCGGCGAGGACGTGCTTCTTCTGTTTAATCATTTTGCGCTTCGGAGTGCCGCGAAAGACCGTGCGCCCGTGCGCGCGGGAAGCTGCCTGCGAGAGTGGATGCTCGGCTACGACTGGCCGGGAAACTGCCGCGAGCTCCTCAATTTCGTTGAGCGCCTCACGGTGCTCTGGCCGGGTGAAGAGTTGACGCTCGCCAACATCCCATCGGCCTTGTTACCGCGGAAACGGGGCGCTTCGGCGCCATCGACCGAGGAACAGCGTGCGGTGCTCGACATGTGGCAGTGGGACAACGAGCCCACTGCGGCCTCCGCCGATTCGGACTCATCCGGCTCTCTCGAGTGGGCGGCTGCGGTAGAGGTCCCCAAGATTCCCGGTGCTTCCGGAAAGATGTCCTCGATCGACCTCAAACAAATGCTCGCCGACTACGAGGCGTCATGGGTCCGCGAGGCGATGCGGGTCACCTCGGGCAACATCACCCATGCGGCAGATCTGCTCGGCTTGCCGCGCACCACCTTCATCGAACGACTGCGCAAATACGAGCCCTCGGTTTTCCGACAGTAATCGACTTTCAGTCACCGAGGCTTGTAAAGCGTTGTTCCCTTTGGAGTTTTCCTTCTTGGCATACGAGTTGCTTGTAGCATCACGTGTCCGCGAACGCAGAAAACATTCACGACGCTAGAACCCCCCCATCCATGGCTCCCGCCATGACGATGGGCGACGCCCGTGAGGGCGGCGGTCACGAGATGGTCCACGGCGATCCGTTCACCAAACAGCTGCTCGCGCTCGCGACGCGCGTGGCGCGTACGGAGGTCACGGTTCTCATCGGCGGCCCCTCGGGTACCGGCAAGGAAGTTTTGGCCCGGGTGATTCACCAGCACTCGCTGCGTCAGAAAGGGTCCTTCGTGGCCTTCAACTGCGCGTGTTTGCCCGAGTCGATGGTGGAAGATTTGTTGTTCGGTCACGAGAAGGGCGCCTTCACCGGGGCAGTTCAGCGCTTCGACGGATATTTTGCTCAGGCCGACGGTGGGACGCTATTCCTCGACGAGGTGGGCGAGTTGCCCATGTCCGTGCAGGCGAAGTTGCTGCGCGTACTGCAGGAGCGCGAGTTCACGCCACTTGGTTCGACCACGCCTCAAAAAACCAAATTCAGATTGCTTGCTGCGACGAATCGCGATCTCAAGGGCGATGTGCAGGCGGGGCGGTTCCGCGAAGATCTCTATTACCGACTCAATATTTTCCCGTTGCAGATGAAGCCGCTGAAGCAACGTCCGGGTGACATCTTGCCGCTCGCGCGTGCCATGATCGAGCGACACCGCTACATCTCCGGCGACTTACAACTCGATTCGAGTGCCATCGAGGCGCTGTACGCCTACGACTGGCCGGGAAACGTGCGCGAGCTCGAAAACGTGATCCAACGCGCGATGGTCATCGCCGATGGTCCTTTACTGACTGCTTTCCACCTCGGCCTCGATGCCACGCTTCCGCAAGAGTTGAGAGTCTCCTCGATGGAATTGCGTGCGCCCGAGTGTGTGGACGTGTCGGCGACTCATCATCCGACGATGGACGATTCGCCGAAGGCCGAACCCTCTCTCGCCGACCGTCGCGCGATGCAAGAGGCGGAGTTAATCCTGGCGACGCTGAAAACGGTTCCGACCAAAACGCTCGCGGCTGCTCGACTCGGAATCTCTGAGCGAACGCTACGATACAAACTGGCCCGCTTGCGTGAGCACGGGCTGATGGCGGCAGGCTTATGAGTGTTCCTTCTGTGGCAATGCAACAGGCGCTCGAGCACCTTCGCGCAATGCGAGAGGCGGCTCGTCCGCCCGATGCGGGTCTCGAGACCCTGCAGGGCACGGCCTCGACGATGGTGGAGCCGAAGACAGATCGGCCCTCGTTCCTCGAGACGATGCGCTCGGCGGTCGACTCGGTGAACGAGCAACAATCACTGTCGCGCCAATTACAGAACGCTTACGTGAGGGGCGAGGACGTCTCGCTTACCGACGTGGCGATCGCCATGCAGAAATCCTCCGTGGCTTTCGAGGCGACGGTTCAGGTTCGGAACAAGATCCTCGAATCGTACAAAGAAATCATGAGCATGACGGTGTAATTCAATGGCAGCGGTCGAAGCAGATGTCTTGAGGTCGCGACTCGACCAGGAAGGTACCAGCGCCGGTGTGATGGTGACCACCTCCCGTGATGGCGCGCGCTCCTCCGATATCGCCCCCGCTGACGCGGCCCCTGTAGGCCCGGTCGCTAATTTTCTCAAGCAGCCGGCGGTTCGAACCGCTTTGCCGTTTGTCGGCTTCGCGCTCGTGCTGCTGCTTGCGGTGGTCGCGTATGTGTCGTTGTCGACACCGCCGCCGCGTGCGATCTATCCGGAGATGGCGGACTCTGACAAGGAAGCCGCCCAACAACTTTTGAGTAAGAACGGCATCGGCG
>JBEAXT010000021.1:0-4284 GCA_041159695.1 Pseudomonadota bacterium | reverse complement strand
CAGTACTGGACGCGCTTCGTGTATCCGTTGTCGGCGACCACGTTGCTACCCGTGATGATCGAGGCGGAGGGGCTCGCAAGGAACGCCACGATTTTAGCGACCTCCTCAGGCCCTCCAAATCTACCGTTCGGCATGGCGCGCACCGTCGCATCGTACATTTTCTGATTGGTGCTCTTGATCATCTCCCATGCGCCGCCCTCGAAGTAGATCGGTCCCGGAGAAACAGTGTTGACGCGTATGTTCTTGCGACCGATGAACTGCGAGAGTTGCTTGGAGTAGGTGATGAGGGCGGCTTTCATGGCGTTGTAGGCCATAGGGGCGTAGAACGTTTCGAGCGCATTGGTCGAGCTGATGATGACGATGCTGCCGTGACCCGATTTTTCGAGATGCGGGATCAAAAATTCGCAGCCACGCACCGTGTGCAGGACATCGACCTCGAAGCATTTCCACCAATTTTTCTCGGAGTCCATGCCGCCGCCCGCACTGACGTTCGGGATGAAAATGTCACATCCACCGAGCTCCGTGACGCTGCGCTCGAGCCAGGCTTTATAGGCCTCGGCGTCGCGGACGTTGACCGCACCGCCCGAGACGTTGACGCCCTTGGTCTTGATTTCTCGTACGGCAGACTCGACTTCGTCCTCGCTGCGCGCGCAAAGCGCGATATCGCACCCCTCTGCTGCGAGCAGGTCGACGATCGCTCTGCCAATTCCCTTTGTCGCACCCGTGACGAGTGCTCGTTTACCGCGCAAGCCGAGATCCATGCTGATCGTCTCCCGAAATTATTGAATGGTGAGGCCGTTATCGAGCAGCAGCTCGGCGCCGTTGATGTACCGCGACTCGTCCGAAGCGAGGAACACGACGACGTTCGCCACGTCTTCAGGCTGTCCGAGTCCAGGGCCGCTCTGAGTGTAGAACTCGCGCGTGAGGCCCAGCAAACGGTTGGCTTCCTCGATCATCGGCGTATCGGTCGCACCCGGATGCAGCGAGTTGCAGCGGATGTTGTACTTCTGCATCTGGCACCAAATGGCGATCGCCTTGGTCATTCCGCGTACGGCGCCCTTCGCTGCCGAGTACGCAAAGAAAATCGGATAACCGAGATGGGTTGCCACGGAGGCCATGTTCACGATGGAGCCGCCGCCGCTCGCGTGCATTGCAGGAATGGCGTGTTTGCAGCCGAGGAAGGTCCCCTCGCTCATCACTGCGTTGTGCAGTTTGAACTGATCGAGGGTGGTGGACTCGGGGGTGGCCGGAATGACGAGCCCCGCATTATTCACGAGCACGTTTAGCTTGCCGAATTGTTTGACCGTCGCGGCGATGACCTCCTGCCAACGTGCTTCGTCGCGAACGTCCTGCTCCATGAAGGCGGCGCTACCCGCGCGCTGCGCATTGAGTGCGGCAGCCAGGGCCTTGCCTTCGGCCGCCTTGATGTCCGTGATCATGACCTTGGCGCCCTCGCGAACGAGCGCCTCGCAGTCTGCTTTGCCGAGCCCTTGGGCTCCCCCGGTGACAATCGCCACTTTGCCTTCGACGCGTCCCATGTCCCTGTCCTCCGGGTCAATTAGATTGGTTATGCCAGAATACGCGTGCACGGCCGACTCCGCCGCGATCGACGCCTGAAAACGGTATCAAGCAAGGCTGTCGGTTTCAATCACCTTTGACTTTTTTTCGTCTGCCGGCAAGGTCACGGTCATGCCCAAACATATCGACGCAGCGGAGACCGAAATCACGGGGTGGCAGGCCCAGAAAAGCGCCGCCACGCGGACACTCATTATCGAGGCCGCGATCAAGTGCTTCGTCGATCTCGGCTATGCCCGAACCACGACGACGGTGATCGCTGCGCGCGCAGGGTTGTCCCGCGGCGCGATGCTTCACCACTTTCCGTCAAAAGTGGACATCGTTAGAGCGGCCGTCGAATACCTGCACGCCAAACGTCTCAAAGCCTTTCGTCGCGCTGCCCAGCGCGGGCCGAGTAACGGAGGCGGGGACCGGCTGCGCGCGAATCTCGAGGCGTACTGGCAGCACGTTCGACATCCGATGTTCGTTGCATTCTTCGAACTCGTGGTCGCGGCTCGTACGGACCCGGAACTTGCGCAGATCCTGCGTCCTGCCCAAGAGGCTTTCGAAAATGAATGGCATCGAACGGCGCGCGAGGTGTTTACGGAGTGGCACACCGATGACGAGACCTTCGATGTGGCGCTCGATCTGACGCGTTACGTACTCGAAGGGATGGCGATCAGCTTTCTCGTGCACAAGGAGACCGAACGAGATCGGCGCGTCGTCGACTACCTCGAGCGCAAGCTGCGCGAGCTGCGCGACGGCCGTCAATCGGGCTGAGGGTACTTCGCGTAGTACGCTTTCCAGGTGGCCGAATTCTCGGGATAGTCCGCCGGCAGGGGTTCGGTGTACGCGCGGTTACGCATGAGCTGGCCGAGTAGCTCCGGGTAATCCTTCGGCGACACGTAGTAAAAGAAATGCAGCTCGCGTACCTGAAATCGCCAAACCCCGTCTTCCCGCCGGTATTGATCGTGGTATCTGAGCGCCGCCCAGAGCGCAACGCCGTTGCGAACCACTTCAGCGTGGGAGTTGACCCAGCCCGAAGCGCTGTCGGGGTCGGCGTCATCCAGATCGATCACGATATCGTGGGTAAAGTGGTTGCTCGGTCCGAGCACCGCGTAGCGCTTGTGAAACTGCTCGATCACTGCATCGCGACCGGTCGAAGAGATCTTGCCGTCGACGGAGCGGAACGACCCGTTCGTGGTGAACAGCATGCCGACTCCCTGAATGTCGCGTTCATCCACGAGACGCCCGTAGCGGCCGATCAGGGTGCGTATGGCATCCCGGTCCTCGAGGCGACGAATTCTTTGTTCAAGATTCATGGCGCAGGGTTTGACGATGGTTCATTCCGGTAAAAAATACTTCGAAGACATTTCGGTCGGAGATCATTCCGAGTCCGGCGAGCAGCACGTGGACAAGGACGAGATGCTCGACTTCGCTCGTCGATACGATCCGCAGTATTTTCACACCGATCCCGAGGCGGCGAAAGCGTCTGTGTTTGGCGAAGTGGTGGCGTCGGGTTTGTTCACCACAGTGGTGTGGCGGCGTCTCGATCACGAGATCAGCGGGGATATCGCCTGGATTTGCGGAGTCGCGTGGAAGGACACTCGTTGGCCCAAGGCCGTGAGGGCGGGCGACCGACTGCGCGCTCATTGGACGTGCGTTTCGAAGCGCGAGTCCTCGAGCGATCCGCGCCGCGGTGTCATCGAAATGGATTACCGCCTAACCAATCAAAACGGCGATACGGTGTTTTCGTGTCGCAGTGTCAATCTGATCGAGCGAAGGGGCTGAGCCGCCGCGGGTGCGCTCACTGCGGCAAACCGACCTCGACCGTACCGTCGTCGCTGACGCGCACAGCGAAAGTCGCCAGCGGTGATGTCGCCGGAGCGCCGAGCACGGCGCCTGAGCGGCAGTCGAACGAAGCCCCGTGCAGCGGACAAATGAGGCGATTGCCGCGCAGCCGACCCTCATGCATCAGTGCGTAGGCGTGAGAGCAAACGTTATCAAGGGCCGTGACGCCGTCTTTGGTGCGACAAACGACGATCGCACGACCGCCGAGTTCGACGCCCATCATTTTCCCCTCGGCAAGTTGCGACAGGTTGCCGGCGGCGTGCCAGGTCAGTTCACCCATTTCCGTTACCGTCCGTGGTACTTCGGCGCGCGTTTCTCGGCGAAAGCCGTGTAGCCCTCCCGAGCGTCCTCGGTGCGATCGGCGAGTGCGGACATCGAACGTGACTCGAGCGCGAGTTGCTGCTCGAGCGAGTTACCCGAGCTGTCAGCGAGCAATCGCTTGACCTCGCCATACGCCCGCGTCGGGCCGGCAGCCAAGGAGGCGGCGATTTCCTTGGCCTTGGCGAGTACCTCGGTATCGGGAGCGACGATCGTGACGAGTCCGCGCTGATGCGCTTCTGCGGCGGTGAGCACGGGGTTGAGCAGCATCAATTCTTTGGCTCGCGCCATGCCGACGATCCTCGGCAAATTAAATGAGCCGCCGCCATCAGCGGACATCGCGATTTTGGTATACGCCATAGTGAACTTGGCTGACTCAGCGGCTACGATCACGTCACCGGCGATCGCGAGACTGAATCCGGCACCCGCCGCCGTGCCGTTGACGGCGGTGATGAGGGGAGCGTCCATGCGAGCGAATCGTGATACCGCTGCATGCAAGGGCGCGGTGATGCGACGTAGCAACTCGCCGACGCCGTCGCCTGCGGTCGCGAAGGACTGCAC
>JBEAXT010000234.1:0-4060 GCA_041159695.1 Pseudomonadota bacterium | reverse complement strand
ACGCGACCAGATGCACTGTCATAGGCGCGCAAACGTCCGTCCATGTGACCCGCGAGCACGGCACCAGGCATTGCGGTGATCGCGGCCGAGATACCGGGCTCGCAGTACTTGCGGCCGTTGCAGACGTCGTTGGCAGGCTGCGACCAAAGCATGCGACCGGTGTCGATGTCGACGGCATAAAGTCCTGCTTTAGACGGCACGGCATGTAGATTCGTTTCGGCTTCCGGATTCGACATGTCCGAGATGGGCACGAAGAGCGTGCGTCCCTCGAGAGCCATGCCGAAATGCACGCCGCCCTGGATACCGCCGCGTCCCACCTTGTTACGCCACAACGGACGACCCTTGTCGTTCAGATCGAGCGCATAGACGTCGCCCGACTTCTGACCGGCGAGTAGGACAGGTTTACCGGCGCTCGTGCGCGCGACGATCGTTCCGGCTCCGAAATCGAAATCGGGTCCGTTTTCTGCAGGGCAGTTCGGGTTGTCCTGCATCATGCAGGCCACGTTCCAGGCATCGTTTTCGGTTTTCTGACGATGCCACAGCAGCTTCCCGGTCTTGAGTTCGATCGCGAGCAGCGAGTCGCTGCGATCGTTCGCCGGTGAGGAATAGTTCTCTCCAGTGCCGACGTACAGGGTGCCCGTTGCCGTATCGATCGACGGGCTGTTCCAGATGGGCGCGCCGGAGGGGGCGAGGATTGGCGTACCGACTCTGGTCTTTCCGACCTGGACTGGCGGTTCATCGATCGAATAGGTACGCCAGATTTCTTTGCCATCCTTCGGGCTGAGTGCGACGACCGAGCCGCGGAAGCTGCAGCAGGGGTACGCGGGATCGGCGGCTGAGGTCACCTCGAGCGACGAGACGGGGACGTATAAGCGACCCTGATAAAGCACCGGTGCGCCAGTGACGGTCGCATTCGCATGCTCATCCACCTTGGTTACCCAGAGCAATTTTCCGGTGGTCGCTTCGACTGCGTAGACGCGTGCGATCAAATCGGCAAAGTAGGCGATGGCGCGAGAGGCGGTCTTGCCGTCACCCGCATCGATGATGACCGGCGTGCGAACTTCCGCGCTCGCGCGGAAGCTCCAGCGCACACAGCCCGTTTTTTTATCGAGGGCGTACACCGTTCCGTTTTGGCTGCCGATGAAGACCGCGCCGAGCGCGACTGTCGGCTGGGATCGGGCTCTCTGAGCATTCGGAAACGCGAAAGCCCACTTCAGCTCAAGCTTGGGCAGATCGGCTGCGGTCAGCCCCGCAACGTCCGCCGGAATCAGTCGGTGATTTTCGCGGTTGACGCCCCAACCAACTTTTTTCGCACCCTTGCCGAGATCGAATTCTTTGGCGGCACCGGTGCACATCTGCGGCTGCGCTTTCGCCAGAGCCTCCTCGATCGTCTGGCCGGCAAGATACTCCGCGACCGTGCGTCGCTCGGCTGGGCTAAGGGCCGCCGCCTGCATCTGCATGATGCCCTGATTCATCGAGTTATGAATGCTGTCGGCAGGCATCATCTGCAGGAACATTTTGTGCGGCGCTTTTTTCACGCCGCCTTCGTGACAGGCTGCGCAGGCCCGTTGATAGATCTCCTCGCCGGGCGGTGTGGCAGCGCCCACCGGCAGCGAGATTAGCGAGAACAGCGAGAGCATCAGTTTGGCGATCGTTGGCTTCGTCATGCGAAGTTACCCCCTTCGATACGTTGCTTGAGAGCGGAAAGAAAACGGGCGCCCATCGCGCCATCGACGACGCGATGGTCGCACGACAGGGTGAGCGTCATGCGTCGGCCGAGGGCCGGCGCTCCATTGATCATGACGACAACATCGCGAATGCTGCCGACGGCCAAGATGGCGACCTGCGGAGGATTGATGACGGCATCGAAGGCGTCGATGCCGAACATGCCGAGGTTGGACAGCGTGAAACTGCCCCCGGTGATCTCCTCTCTCGTCAACCTGTTGTCGCGCGCCTTGGCAGCCAGGTCGCGCGCTTCTTCGGCGAGAGCGGGGACATCTTTACTTTCGGCGCTGCGCAGCACGGGCGTCATAAGGCCGCCCGCAGTCGATACGGCGAGGGCGATGTCTGCGCTACGTCGACGCAGGATCGTGTCGTTCTCGAGGCAGGCATTGACGTCCGGAAACTCGATCAGCGTGCGTGAGAGTGCGAAAACCAGCAGATCGTTGACGGAGACCTTACGCCCGGCTGCGGCGTGCTCGCTCCGCGCACGCTCGAGTGCTTGACAGTCGACGGCCGCGTGTACGCGATAGTGCGGGATCGTTTGCTTCGACTCCGTGAGTCGGCGCGCGATGGCGAGACGCATGGCGCTCATCGGCACGGCCTCGACTCCTGACGACTGTTTCGCGTGGTACGACTCGACGTCTTCTTTGGAGATACGACCGTTACGACCGGTGCCGGTCACCTTGGAGAGGTCCACGCCGAGTTTCTCCGCGAGCCGTCGGGCGATCGGGCTCACGCGACCTTCGTCGCCGCCGCCGCTCGTCGGGGGCTCATCGGTCGTCGGTGCTGCGGCCGTTATCGCCGCGCTCGATTCGGGCTCGAACGACGCATCCGCCGCTTTGAACTCGCGTACGAAACGATCGATATCGGCTTCGGGCACTTCGCCCTCGCAGACGACACCGACGAGTGCGCCCACAGGCAGCGTGTCCCCGACCGAACCGATCACGCGGCGTAGCGTGCCGTCTATGTTGGCTTCGACCGTATTGACGATTTTTTCCGTCTCGACATCGAGAAGTGGCGCGCCTCGAGAGACAGCGCTGCCGACATCGACATGCCAGGTCGTGATGGCGCCTTCCTGCATCTCGATGCCCCACTTCGGCATCGTAATGGGGTGAATTTTGCTCATCGTCAGCTCGCCGCCCGGGATTCTTTGAGCATTTTGCGGATCGCCGCCTCGATCGCCTGCGGACCCGGTACGTACGCGCGCTCGAGTTCGCGGGCAAACGGTACGGGTGTATGCGGCGGTGTCAGCTGCACGATCGGTGCTTTGAGCGCATGAAAGGCGTTGCTCGCAACCAGCCCTGCGATATCGGCAGCCACCGAGCAGCGGGGCGGTGACTCGTCGATGATGACGAGGTGGCCCGTGTTCTCGAGACTCTCGTAGATCGTCTCGTCATCGAGCGGAGAGAGCGTACGCGGATCGAGAAGGTCGGCCGTGATGCCCTCGGCCGCGAGCGTGTCGAGTGCTTTTTCGGCAAAAGAGACCATACGCCCAATGGCGACGACGGTGACGTGCTCGCCCTCGCGGACCAGATTCGCCTCGCCGAACGGAATGGTGTACTCGCCCTCCGGTACGGCAGACTTTCTGGGATAAAGCGCCTTGTGCTCAAAGAAAATCACCGGATCGTCGTCACGGATGGCGGTGAGCATCAAGCCTTTGGCGTCGTAGGCGTTGGAGGGTACGACGACCTTCAAGCCGGGCACCCCCGTAACCATCGCGTACATCGACTGGCTGTGTTGGGCGCCCATGTTCATGCCGGCGCCGGTCGCGGCTCGAATGACGATGGGGCAGGTGGTCTTGCCGCCGAACATGTACCGGAATTTCGCGGCTTGATTGAAGACCTGATCGAAGCACACTCCCAGAAAGTCAGCGAACATCAGTTCGGCGACCGGCCGCAGGCCGGCGAGTGCGGCGCCGTTCGCCGCGCCGATGATGGCCGATTCCGAAATGGGCGTATCGATCACCCGATCCTCGCCGAACTTCGGTAGAAGACCTTTGGTGACACCGAACACCCCACCGGCCGCATCGCGTTGACCCGAAGTGCCGCCAGCGCCGCCGGAGACATCCTCGCCGAGCACGATGACCCGGGGGTCGCGCGCCATCTCGAGGTGCAGGGCCTCGTTGATGGCGTCTCTCATGGAAATTTGTCGCATGAATTCTGTTCTCTGCGGGGCCGATCAGTAGGAGACGTATACGTCGGTGAGCAAGTCCGCAGCGGACGGCGGTACTGCCGCGCGCGACGCCGCAACTGATTTTTCGATCAGCGCCATCACTTCGCCGTCGATTGCATCGAGTTCCGTCGTTTGCAGCCAACCTTCTTTGGCGACGCGCTCACGG
>JBEAXT010000036.1:0-9410 GCA_041159695.1 Pseudomonadota bacterium | reverse complement strand
GTCGCGCCGACGCCGGCATCGACATGACTTTCGACTTCCCGACCCTCATCGCCCATGCCGCAAAAACCCGCGCACTCGCCGCAGGCAGCATCATCGGCTCGGGCACCGTATCCAATCGCGGCACCGATGGCGGCCCGGGCCGCCCGATCGCAGAGGGCGGTGTCGGTTACTCGTGCATCGCCGAACAGCGAACCGTGGAAACGCTGGTCCAGGGCGCCGCTCGCACGCCGTTCATGAGCTCCGGTGATCGGATTCGCATCGAGATGCTCGACGAGCACGGTCGTTCGATCTTCGGCGCAATCGATCAGCAGGTCGCCTGAACCGTCGTCATGAGCGAGACGCCCCGACTGCAACTCGATCGCTTCTTGCCTTACCGGCTTTCGGTGCTGAGCAATCTCGTGAGCTCCGCGATCGCCGGAAGCTACTCTTCTCGATTTGGAATCAGCATTCCCGAATGGCGCGTCATGGCGGTGCTCGCCATGCAACCTGAGCTCTCTGCGGCGCAGGTCGCCGAGCGAACGGCCATGGACAAGGTTGCGGTCAGCCGCGCGGTGTCGAGCCTGCTCGATAAAGGCCGCATCGAGCGCAGCGTATCGCCCGGCGATCGACGTCGCTCGATCCTCAAGCTCTCGGCCGAGGGCGTGAACATTTACCGCGAGGTGGTCCCGCTCGCACTGCGTCATGAACAATCTTTGCTCGACGTGCTCGATTCCACCGACCGCGTGGCGCTCGAGCGTATCCTCGATACCTTGCTGGGTCGCGCCCGCGTGCTCGGCGATCACACCTGAATAGTTAAAGGAACTCCAAAATCATGCTGAGTCGGATTCCGCGACGAAGAACTGCCCTCATCGATCAAATCGTGCGCGCCGCACGCGGACGACATGGCTCGCCCCCGACCTCGCTCCTGCGCGATTATTTCCGCGGTGTCGGCGAGGAAGATCTCGCCGCTCGGGATCCGCGCACGCTCGCCTTGCTCGCGCAGGCTCATCAAGATCTCGCAAGACGTCGCAAGCCCGGTGAAACGCTGGTACGCGTTTTCTCGCCCGACGCCGATGATCCGATCGGCGATCGTCACAGCTACGCCCTCATCGTCACGGACGATCGTCCGTTCCTGGTCGACTCCATCGGTCTCGCCTTCAGCGCTGCGGGTGTCGGCGTTCAGATGCTCATCCATCCGGTGCTGCAGGCAACGCGACGTCGCGATGGCCTTCTCGAGCACGCATCGCTCGCTAACGGCAAGGAGGTCGGTAACCGCGAGTCTTGGCAACTCTACGAAATCGATCGTCAGTTTGGTGACGCCCCGCTCGCGAAGATTGAGCGATCCCTACGCGCCACCCTCGAGGACGTGCGCGTCGCCGTGGAGGACTGGCGCGCCATGCGCGCAAAAGTACTCGGTGTGCTCGTTGCGCTGCAGTCTCCCCCCGCGGCGCGACAGCGGGAAAGCACCGCCAGTCAGGCCGCGCGATCCGAGGCAATCGAACTGCTGCGCTGGGTCGAGGGCGCACACTTCATCTTTTTGGGATACCGCTACCACGCGCTTCGACGCGGTCCTACGACCGATCGCTTGATCCCCGTGGCCCGTAGCGGGCTCGGGCTGCTGCGCCCCGGACATGCCGGAGTACCGCAACCGGAGACGCTGAACGGAGCGCTTCGGGAAGCCTTGCGCAATACCGATCCGCTGCTCATCACGAAATCACCGATCACCTCGACCGTACACCGCGCGGGACATCTCGATCACATCGCTGTCAAAGATTTCGATTCGAAAGGACAGGTCCGTGGCGAGCATCGCTTCGTCGGCTTATGGACCTCCACGGCCTACTTCGCCTCGCCTACAGAGATCCCGGTCGTGCGACATAAAGTGTCCCAGGTCATCGAAACCTTTGGGCTCGACCCGCAGAGTCACGATGGCAAGGCCGTGCTTGCCGCGCTCGAGACGTGGCCCCGCGACGAGCTGTTTCAGTCGCCCGTGCCGGTCCTGGTCTCCTTCGTACGCGGCGTCGTCAACCTCTACGAACGTCGTACGAGCCGCCTCATGATGCGGCACGATGCGCTCGGCCGATTCTGGTCCTGCATGGTGTTCGTACCTCGCGATCGTTATACGACGGATGTCAGGTTGCGCATCGAGCGGCTGCTGCTCGAGCGCTGCGCGGGAAATACGCTCGAATCGCAAGTGCAGATCGCGCTCTCGAACCATGCGCGACTGCACATCACGATACGCGGTCAGCAAATACCGAGCCGACTCGATGTGCCCGCGATCGAAGCTGAGGTCGCCGATCTCGTCGCCACCTGGTCGGACAACCT
The DNA here is from genome assembly GCA_041159695.1 of Pseudomonadota bacterium. Taxonomy (GTDB): domain Bacteria; phylum Pseudomonadota; class Gammaproteobacteria; order Steroidobacterales; family Steroidobacteraceae; genus UBA964. The sequence goes on along the minus strand of JBEAXT010000036.1, from coordinate 7,109 downwards.
TCGGGCCGCGCTCCTCGACTCGATGCCCACGTCCCAGGCGATGGAGTTGCTCGATCGACACGGAACGCGTTTTCCGCTCTCGTATCAGAGCGAGGTCACGCCGCAGGAGGCGATCGGCGACCTGCAGGCGCTCGAGGCGCTCATCGCACAACCCGATCTACCGCACCTGCGACTTCATCGTCCGACGGGCACCCTCAAAAATATCGTTCACCTGCGCGTGGCGCGATCCGCCGAAGCACTGCCCATTGCCGAACTCGTACCACTACTCGAAAACTTCGGACTGCGGATGTTGGCGGAGCGCCCGTGGACGCTTGCAGGCATTGCGGGTGGCCCCATCGTATCGCTGCAAGATTTCTCGCTCGAACTTCGCGATGGCGCCACCGTCGATATCTCTAAAGATGGTGATCGGCTGCTGCTCGCGTTGAGACTCGTACGACGCGGCGAGCTCGAGAGTGACGGCTTTAATCGCCTCGTGCTCCGCGCCGGGCTCGCGGCGCATGAAGTCAACGTCCTGCGCGCCTGCTGTCGATATCTCCTGCAGACCGGCATTCCGTTCAGTCAGAGCTACATGGAGCGCACGCTCGCCGCGAACGCCAGTCTTGCCGCCGATCTCTACGCCCTCTTCGACCAGCGACTCTCGCCGAAGCACAATCGAGCCAACGGTGAAAAGCGATTGCTCGCGCGGATCGACCGACAGCTCGAAGCGATCGCGAGCGCCGACGAAGATCGGATCCTCCGTGCGTTCTTAGCCGTCATTCTGGCCATCGATCGCACCAACCATTACCAGCGCGAGGCGGACGGATCTCGTCGACCCACGCTTGTCTTCAAACTCAATCCCCAGGCCATTCCGCATCTGCCTCTACCCAAACCCAGACATGAGATCTACGTGTTCGGATCACGAGTCGAGGGCGTGCACCTGCGCATGGGCGATGTCGCGCGGGGCGGCATCCGATGGTCCGACCGGCGCGAAGATTTTCGCACCGAGGTCCTCGGTCTCATGAAGGCACAGAACGTCAAGAACACGCTGATCGTTCCCGAGGGTGCGAAAGGCGGTTTCGTGGCGCGGAGACTGCCTGTAGGGGGCTCTCGAGAGGCGGTGCAGACCGAGGGCGTCGCCGCTTACCGAACCTACATCCACTCGCTCCTCGACGTGACCGACAACATCGTCAAGTCGAAGATCATTCCGCCGAACGACGTCCGTCGTCGTGACGGCGACGACCCCTATCTCGTCGTCGCGGCCGATAAAGGTACGGCAACCTTTTCCGATACCGCTAACGCCATTTCCGTCGAACGCGGCTTCTGGCTGGGCGATGCGTTCGCATCGGGTGGCTCCGCGGGCTACGACCACAAAAAAATGGGGATTACGGCGCGGGGCGCCTGGGAGTGCGTGAAGCGGCACTTCCGAGAACTCGGTACCGACATCCAATCGCAACCGTTTACGGTCGCAGGGATCGGCGACATGTCGGGTGACGTTTTTGGCAACGGGATGTTGTTGTCACCCAAGATCAAACTGGTGGCGGCATTCAACCACGCGCATATCTTTATCGACCCCGATCCGGATACCGCAAAATCCCTCGCCGAACGCGCGCGACTCTTCGCATTACCCCGCTCGGCCTGGAGCGACTACAACCGTAAACTGTTATCCCGCGGCGGCGGCATCTTCGAACGCAGCGCAAAATCGATCCGCTTGTCCGCCGAGGCGCGTGCCCTGCTCGACCTCGACGTCGACACCCTGACGCCCACGGAGCTCATTCGTGCCATCTTGCGCATGAACGTCGACTTGCTGTGGAACGGCGGTATCGGCACGTATGTGAAATCCTCCCAGGAGCCGCAATCGGCGGCGGGCGATCGCGGCAACGATGCCGTTCGAGTCGATGGTCGAGAGCTTCGCGCGAAAGTTGTCGGCGAAGGTGGCAACCTCGGATTCACGCAGCGAGGCCGTGTAGAGTTTGCTCTCGCAGGCGGTCGGCTCAACACCGACTTCATCGACAACTCCGCCGGCGTCAATACCTCAGACGTCGAGGTCAATCTGAAAATTTTGACGAGCGGTATCGAGGCCCGTGGCCGACTGCGACGTAAAGATCGTGATCGCTTACTCGCCAGTTTGACCGATGAAGTGGCCGGCCTCGTCTTGCGGAATAACTATTTGCAAAGTCAGGCGCTCTCCACACTCGAACTGCAATCTGCCGAGCGACTGCCCGAGTTGCGCGGTGTCATTCGTGAGCTCGAGCGCGGCGGTGAACTCGATCGTGTCGTCGAGTTTTTACCCGACGAGGAAACGTTGACCGCTCGGCGCAAACAAGGCATCGGTCTCACCCGACCGGAGCTCGCCGTCGTTCTCGCCTATTCGAAGATTTCGCTCAAGCGCCAGCTGATCGAATCCGACCTGCCGGAAGACCGGTATTTTGCCGCCGAACTCGCCCGTTACTTCCCGAGCGCGGTACGTCGACGATTCGAAAAAGACGTGGGTCACCACAAGCTGCGCCGCGAGATCATCACGACGGCGGTGACCAACAGCCTCATCAATCGAATGGGCCCAAGCTTCGTACTTCGAGCATGCGCCGAGAGCGGAGCGCGCGCAGCGGACGTCGCTCGCGCCTACAACATTGCCCGCGAAATTCTCGGAATGCGCGAGGTGTGGAGCAAACTCGAAGCCCTCGACAACAGCGTCCCGAGTCGTGCGCAGTATGTGGCGTATGCCGATACCGCGAGACTACTCCGGCATATCACGCTTTGGCTGCTCCGGCATCGACGCGGATCGCTCAACGTGGATCAGTCCGTTCGTGAGCTCTCGGCGCCGATGCGAACCTTGCGGGCCGCACTGCCGAGCGCGCTGACCGGCAGCCCTGCTGAGCGATATCGCACAGCCGTTTTGCAACTTACCCAAGCGGGTCTACCGACATCACTCTGCGCAACGCTCGCAGAATTGCGGGTACTCGATAACGCGCTCGACATTCTCGAGTGTGCCTCGACGTTGCGACGCGCCGTCGGCGAGACTGCGAAAAACTGGTTCGCCGTCACGTCAGCGCTGAAACTGGACTGGCTCGAGGATCAGATCACGGGACTCGCCGTGGACTCGGCTTTACAGGCGACGGCCCGAATCGGGCTGCGCGAGTCGAGTCGCTCGCTCGAGCGCATGATCGTCGGACGAGTCATCTCGAGCGGCGGACTCGAGCGCTGGCAAGCGAACCGTAAGCCGGCGATCAACGAGTGGGAGCGCACCGTGACGGACATCGCCAGTCACGGTGCGTCCGATTTCGCCTCGCTGTCGGTGTGTCTCGATGCGCTGAGACCGCTCGCCGACTGATCGTCGGCGGCGGCTCCAGCCAAAGAGGATCAGGATCCCGATCGCTCTGAGGCCTCAGCGAGCTTCTGCTTAGAGAGTTCTGCTTTCTGGTGCATCGGGGTTCGTGCTGCAAGCCAGGCTGCGAGCGCTACGCCCACCGTAATGGCGATCAACTCGATGGCATGCTTTTCGGGGTATTCCCAGAATTCCGTAAAGAGCTTCCAGCGTCCACCGAGCTCCACGGCGTTCCACGCCACGATGGCCGTCGGAATGCCGTAGCGAATCGCCGTCGTGACCTTCCAGAACAACATCAGGCGGCGGAACAGATAAACCGCCCAAATGATGTTGAGGCCGAAGACGACATAGGCCGCCGGATGACGATCACCGAAGAACGACTCGTCATACAGGAAGAGCAGGAATAAATAAAAGAACCAGATGACGTAGATCGTCTCGAGTGCCGTGATACCCGCAAAACTGCGCTCGTGCGCAGGGTTCGGTTTTCCGGTCTTCATGCCGAGATGACGCTGAAACCAGATGAAGAAATTGCACTTGGTTTCTTTGTTGAACAAGAAGTACACGAGCGTCGCGCCCATGACGCCGATCGAAGACATCATGACGAGATACTCGCCCTTGGTCGCGATCGAGCCCGGGTGGTGCTTGTCCATGAGATCGGGCACCCCGAGCACCTGCGCTGACCAAACGAAAGCGAACTCGATCCAGCCGGTCCAAAGAAAAGTACCGGCCCAAAAGCCGTACCAAGTTGCCGCCACTTCGTTGGGATTGCGCATGCCGAGCCACAAGAGGACGGCGCCGAACATCCCCATTGCGATCGCGGATTCGTAGACGTAGCCCGGCCCCGGCCAAATATCTTCCATCATGATCATCACCGTGTGGCCGAGCGCCTGCACGACGAAGACAATGATGAAGGCCATCAATCCTGGCCAAGGCGGCCGCGCCAAGAAACCCTTCATTCCGCCGGCTGCCGACGGCAGCCCTTTTTCGACGTTGGCATTCATTTTTTTCCCCTCCGCCCATGACCCCGGGCTTTTCCGAGTCTAGGCCTCGCTCTTGCCATCGTGGGTCAACAGAAGGTAAACGTGCTTCTGTGATCGCCTCCTCGCCGACTCTCAGCTCGCGTCTCCTGCTGGTGGACGACGACCGCACCCTCGCCGGGATGCTGGGGGAATACCTCACCCTTCAGGGGTTCGCTGTGGATGCTGTAACGAGTGGCGAGGACGCTCTCGCAGCGGTGGCAAATCGGGAACCCGATCTCGTGGTACTCGACCTTGGACTACCCGGTATTGACGGCTTCCAGACGCTCGCAAGACTTCGGAAGAACCGCTCTGTACCCGTCATCATGCTGACAGCCCGAGGGGAGGACCAAGACCGGATTGCCGGACTCCTGGCAGGCGCCGACGATTACCTGCCAAAGCCGTTCAATCCGGCCGAACTCGCCGCCCGCATTCGTGCGGTGTTGAAGCGCAGTGGTAGCGCCCTTGCAACCGACTCGCCAACCCTCGGCTTCGGCAACCTCGAACTGAATATCAAACGACGCGAGGTCCGGGTCGAGGGGTACCCCGTGGCGCTGACGGCAACCGAGCTTCGAATTCTGGAGGTGTTACTCAACCGCAAGGGCGAGGTACTGACGCGCGCCGAACTCACCGAGGCTGCGGTCGGCCGTCCCCTCGAGGCGTACGACCGCAGCATCGATACGCTGATCAGCAAGCTGCGTCGAAAGCTGAGCTCGGCAGGCGCCGAGGGCGCGGAAATACGCAGTTTGCGCGGACACGGTTACGTGCTCGATCTCGCCCGATCATGATTCCGCGCCTCTCGAGACTCTATCTGCGCATGGCGCTCTACATCGGCGCTGCGATTGCCGGGTTCGTGCTGCTCGGCCTCGCGAGCCTCGTACTCGTCGCCTCGAAGCAACTTGAAAACTACCTCGTCGCGCGAGAAGGAAGTCTCGGTCGTGACGCCGCGCAGGTTCTGGCGGACGGCGGAACGCCGGCCTTGCAGCGATGGATGACAACGCCGGGAACTCTGCCCGATGGGGTCGCGCTCTACGTGCTCGATGGCGAGGGGCGTGACCTCGCGGGTCGGACATTGCCGCCCCGGTATGCGCCCTTCGTCGATCGGTTCGTGCTCGCAGCGGTCCGTGACGAGGACGATTTTTTTAGGCCGATCCGACTCGCGCCTCTTTTGATTGCGCCCGACGGACAGCGCTACGCCTTCCTGTTATTACCAGAACGCATCGCGCCTTGGGGAAGCCCGGCGGCGCTCGCCGCGCTCGTACTCGCCGCACTCATCGTGATTGCCGTCGTCGCCGCGCTGATCGCCCGCGCATTCGGACGACCTATTAGCGAGCTGCAGTCCGCGGTACGTGCGATCGCCGGCGGCCGCATCGCCTCGCGCGCTCCGGAATCATTGACATCTCGACCCGATGAACTCGGAGCACTTGCGCGGGATTTCGATGCCATGGCCCTACAGATCGAGAGCCTGCTCGCCTCACGTCAGCAACTTATGCGCGATATGTCCCATGAACTGCGATCGCCGCTGGCGCGACTGCAAGCGGCGATCGCGCTGGCCGAGCGCAAGCAGCCGCTACCCCCAGCCGAGCATGCGCATATCGTCACCGAACTCGAGCGGATGAACCAGGCCATCGGCGACGTACTCCGACTCACCCGTCTCGAGTCGGAACCCGTCCGTACGAAGCATCTATTGAAACTCGACGAACTCTTGAAAACGCTCGTCGCCGATGAACAGGATGAGGCTGCAACCCGCGATGTGACGATTGAGCTCCGAAGCCTCGGACCTCTAGACGTGATCGCCGATCCGCAGTGGCTACGCAGTGGGTTCGAGAATGTCCTGCGCAACGCCATTCGTTACGCACCCCCTCGCTCTGCTATCACCATCGACGCGCGTCTCGCTCACTCTCATGATCGAGACGATGAATCAACGCTCCTTGTGATCATCGAGGATCGCGGACCCGGCGTTCCGGCAGACATGCTCGAGCGAATCTTTGAGCCGTATACCCGACTATCGGCCGACGCTGACGACGGCCAAGGCTCAGGCCTTGGACTTGCGATCGCGCGACGCGTCTTCGAGGCGCATGGCGGACGAATTACCGCCGAAATCGCTGTGCCGCAGGGCCTGCGGGTTCGTATCCGATTGCCCGCTGCGTGCTAGGATTCGCGGCCCGATTTTGAGGAGCGCATCGTGCCCGGAAAACTCGTCCTCGTCCGCCATGGCCAAAGCATCTGGAACGTCGAGAATCTCTTTACGGGATGGCACGACGTCGACCTGTCGCCGCAAGGCCGTATCGAGGCCGCGACGGCCGGACGCGAGTTACTGCGCGAGGGCATTGCCGTCGATATCGCTTTCACGTCCATGCTCAAGCGAGCCATCCGTACGCTGTGCATCATGCTCGATGAAATGGATCGCATGTGGATCCCCGTCGAACGGTCCTGGCGCCTCAACGAACGACATTACGGCGCTCTCCAAGGCCTCAATAAGTCCGAAACGGTCGCTCGTCACGGCGAAGCGCAGGTCAAGATCTGGCGTCGTAGCTACGACATCCCGCCGCCGGCGCTCGAGACGAGTGATCCGCGACATCCGCGCTTCGATGTGCGTTACGCGGGGATCGATCCGTCTTTATTGCCCGCCACGGAATCTTTGAAAGACACGCTCGCTCGAGTGCAGCCCTTTTGGGAGGCGCGTATCGCGCCGGAGTTGCGTGCGGGTCGCAACGTACTCGTAGCGGCTCACGGCAACAGCTTGCGCGCGATGGTGAAAATGCTCGACAACGTGCCCGAAAGCGACATCG
>JBEAXT010000229.1:0-7825 GCA_041159695.1 Pseudomonadota bacterium | reverse complement strand
GTCTGCGCGCCGCGGGGCTCGAACCGACTCCGGATGCCGTCGCGTTGCTTGCGTCGCGAGTCGAGGGCAACTTGCTCGCGGCGAAACAGGAAATCGAAAAACTCAAGCTCCTCGTGCCTGCCGGTCGTCTCGATGCGACGGCCGTGCTCGAGGCCGTGGTATCGAGTGCACGCTACGACGTGTTTGCGCTCGGTGAAGCCGTCGTTGTTGGCGATGCCTCGCGCGCGCTACGCATTCTGTCCGGCCTGCGTGGCGAAGGCACCGAGCCGACTTTGGTGCTGTGGTCGATCACGCGTGAACTGCGAAATCTTTGGTCGCTGCGTCGCGGCGAGGATCCTTCCCGTCGGCCCGGCCCCCGGTTATCGCCTGCGCAACTCGCGGCGCTCGAGCGCGCACGACCCCGCGCGGCGCGAATGCCCTTTGCTCGCCTGTCCTCGCGCGCCTTGCGGGCTGATCGCATGATCAAGGGACGTCTCGCGGGCGATCCCTGGGACGAGATGACGCTGCTCTGTGCGGAGTGCTGCGGTCTCCGACCGATCAAGTGAGTGTCATGACCTCCGTCGCCTCAGCGCCTCTTGGAATCTTTGGGGGAACATTCGACCCGATTCATGTCGGTCATCTGCGAACGGGTTACGAGTTGATGCATGCCCTTCGACTCGCGGAGGTGCGTTGGATTCCGGTCGGTAACCCGGGTCATCGCGATCCGCCGCTCGCCTCGGCCGCCTTGAGACTCGAGATGGTTCGCCTGGCGATCGCCGGCCAGCCGGGGTTCGTCCTCGACGATCGCGAGATCCGTCGCAGCGGTGTCAGTCGCACCATCGATACGTTGCGCGAGTTGCGTGACGAGCAGCCCGGTCGTTCGATCTGCGTATTGCTCGGGATGGACGCCTTCGCCGGCTTCATGCATTGGCATCGCTGGCGAGAGATTTTCGATTATGCACATCTCGTCGTCGCGCACCGTCCAGGCTGGCCACCCCCGACGGAGGGGCCGCTGGCCGATTTGCTGGCCGAGCGTGCGATACCGGACGTCGGCGCGTTGCACACGCGATCTTGCGGGGGCATCTACGTGCGCAAGGTGACCCCACTCGAGGTGTCGTCCACGGATTTGCGAGAGCTGCTGGTCGCGGGCGACGACCCGAGATTCTTGGTTCCCGATCCTGTCCGAACCGTCATCATGGAGTCGGGATGCTATGCTCGCGCGCATGACTAAACCCCGATCGACCGCCCGCAAGTCCGCGCCGAAAACCCCCGCTCGCAAAGTCGTAAAAACCCCTAAGCCTAGAGCGGTGCCGCCGGCACTGCGCCTTGTCGAGGCCGCGTTGTCCGACATGAAGGCCGTCGACGTCCGCGTACTCGACGTGCGCGGCATGAGCGATGTTGCAGACTTCATGGTGATTGCGAGCGGCACGTCCGATCGTCATCTGCGATCGATCGCCGATCGTGTGGTGCAGATGGCGAAGGCTTCGGGTCAGCGTCCGCTCGGCGTCGAAGGTGAGCAGCAGGGCGAGTGGGTGCTCGTTGATCTGCCGGACGTCATGGTTCACATCATGTTGCCGCGGACGCGGGAGTTCTATCAGCTCGAACATCTTTGGGAACCGCGCGCCCCGGCGCCGCGCAGGGCCAACGGCGGCAGCAAGCGAGCCTCCGCCGCACGCGGTTAGCCCCTCAACGTCCGTCGGGCAGGTGCCTCGATGCGTCTGCGAATCATCACGGTCGGTACGCGCCAGCCCGCGTGGGTCGATGAGGCGGTCGCCGATTACCTCAAGCGTTTTCGTGCGCCTTGGCGCGTCGAGCTCATCGAGCTCGAGGCGGTCCCTCGCTCGGGCGGACGTGCCGCCGATTCGGCACTCGAGCGTGAGGGAGATCGTGTGCTCGCAGCATTGCGCGCACGAGACAAGGTCATCCTCCTCGACGAAACGGGTAAATCTTTGAGTACTCGAGAGCTTGCGGGGCGGCTAGAGGTGGTGGCCGCCTCGTCACCCGATTTAGCGCTGCTCATCGGCGGAGCCGACGGGCATGCTTCGGCGGTTCGAGCGCGCGCCGCCGAGAGCTGGTCGCTGTCCAAAATGACTTTGCCGCACGGGCTCGCCCGCGTCATGCTCATCGAGCAGCTGTATCGGGCGTTCTCGCTCTCGCAAGGTCACCCCTACCATCGCGACTGATCTCACCATGACTCGCTCCGCATCCATTTGTCTGGCCTCCGCGTCACCGCGCCGTGGCGAGTTGTTGCGACAGATCGGGGTGAGCTATGTCGTGCAGCCCGCCAATCTCGACGAAGCCGAGCGCTCGGGGGAATCCCCCGCCGAATACGTTGAGCGTTTGGCGCGCGCCAAGGCCGAGTGGGTGTGGCAAGCACGACAGCAATCGCGACTCGAGCCGTTGCCGGTGCTCGGCTCTGATACGACGGTCACCGTGAACGGACTCGTACTCGGCAAACCGAGGGACGAAGCGGCTCTGCTCAACACGTTCGCGCAGTTGTCGGGCCGAGAGCACGAAGTACTCTCGGCGGTTGCGCTCGTCACGGCCTCTGGGATTCATGCTCGACTGTCGCGCACTCGAGTACGATTTCGTGTTGTCACCTCCGATGAGGTTCGAACCTATTGGGCGACGGGCGAACCACGCGACAAGGCGGGCGGCTATGCGATCCAAGGCTATGGAGCGGTCTTCATCGAGTCCATCGCCGGGAGCTATTCGGGGGTCATGGGCTTGCCTCTCGCCGAGACCGCTGAATTGCTCGTCGCAGCCGGCGTACAGCTATGGCAACCTGAGGCATGAGCGCCGAAATCCTGATCAACGTCGCCCCGCGCGAGACTCGAGCGGCCGTGCTCGAGAGTGGCGTGCTGCAAGAGGTGTTCGTCGAGCGGGCGAGCCGTCGAGGGCTCGTCGGCAATATCTACAAAGGCCGTATCACCCGAGTCTTGCCGGGGATGCAGGCGGCGTTCGTCGAGCTCGGCCTCGCCCGCAGCGCGTTTCTGCACGTCAACGATATCGTCAGTGCCGATACCCGTTTCGATGCACAAAGCGTCGCGGCCGCCGGCGGTTCCGGCGGACCCTCGGGTTTGCCCTCTCGCGCGGCCGAAGAGTCGGTCGACATCCGTCGGCTGATCAATCCCGGTGACGATATCGTCGTTCAGGTCGTCAAAGATCCCATGGGCGCGAAGGGCGCGCGACTCACGACCTTCATTTCTTTGCCCTCCCGATATCTCGTCTTCATGCCGCGCGGTCGCGGAGTGGGTATTTCCTCGCGTATCGAGGACGAGGCGGAACGACAGCGCTTGCGCGAAGCGCTCCAGGGACTCGTCGGTGACGGGCAATTAGGCGGCTATATCGTCCGCACGGCCGCAGAGGGTATCGATGCTGCGCTGCTCGCCGCCGATTTCGCCTATCTCGGACGCCTGTGGTCGCACGTTCAGGAGCGCGGATTACGCGCATCACCCGGAGATCTCGTTCACGAAGATTTGCCGTTGGCACTTCGGATGCTGCGTGATGAGCTCGGTCGAGGTGTCGAGCGCGTGCTCGTCGACGATGCGACCGAGATTGGGCGCATGCAGCAGTTCATGCGGGACTTCATCCCGAACCACGCGCTACGTCTCGAGTCGCACGGCGGACCGCGACCCATCTTCGACCTGCATGGCGTCGAAGAAGAGATCAATCGGGCGCTCGAGCGCAAAGTCGCTTTGAAGTCGGGCGGCTACCTCGTTATCGATCAAACCGAATCGATGACGACCATCGACGTCAATACCGGCGGCTTCGTCGGTTACCGGAATCTCGAAGATACTATTTTTCGCACCAACCTCGAGGCCGCTGTCGCGATCGCGAGGCAGCTGCGCCTGCGCAATTTAGGCGGCATCATCATCATCGACTTCATCGACATGTTCGATGCGTCGCATCGTACGCAGGTTCTGGCTGCGCTCGAACAGGCGCTCGAGGCGGATCACGCGCAGACGCAGGTGGCGCCAATTTCGCCGCTCGGTCTCGTCGAGATGACACGCAAGCGAACGCGCGAGAGTCTCGAACATTTGCTATGCGAGAGCTGTCCGACCTGCGAGGGTCGAGGATCGATACGTTCGGTCGAGACCGTCTGCCAGGACATCTTCCGAGAATTATTGCGACAGGCCCGACAGTTCGGCAGCCGAGAGCTGCTGGTGCTCGCGCATCAAGATGTGGTCGAGCGTTTGCTGGGTGACGAGTCCACCGTGCTGGCCGAGCTCGAATCGAGCGTGGGTCGTCCGATCAGGCTGCAGTCCGAGTCGCTCTATGAAATCGATCGTTACGATGTCGTTCTGGTCTGAGAGGTCACCATGAATCCCGTCGTTGCTGCTCTTCAGATGACCTCGGGACCGGATGTGTCGGCCAATCTCGCCGTGGCCGATCGTTTGCTTCGCGCTGCAGCCGATGCGGGCGCTACGGTGGCCGTCTTGCCCGAAAACTTTGCCTTCATGGGTTTGCGCGACGCCGACAAACTCGCGGTCGCAGAAGAAGAGGGCCGAGGTCCGGTGCAGGAGACCATCGCCGCGCTCGCCGCATCGCTGCGTCTTTGGGTGATCGCCGGAACCTTACCGGTACGGATCGAGGGGGAGCGGCGTGTCGCTGCAGCGTCCCTCGTCTTCGACGCCGAGGGACGACGCGTCGCGCGCTACGACAAGATCCATTTGTTCGATGTCGATGTCCCGGATCGCAGCGAGTCTCATCGTGAGTCGACCAATATTCGACCCGGAGAGCGCGTGGTCACGGTCGATACGCCGGCCGGGCGTGTGGGTCTATCGGTGTGTTACGACATACGGTTCCCGGAGCTTTATCGTCGCATGGTGGCGGAGGGGGCACAGTGGTTCGTGGTGCCGGCGGCCTTCACGGTTCCGACGGGCCGCGCGCACTGGGAGTTGCTGCTGCGATCGCGCGCCGTCGAAAACCTCGCCTTCGTCGTCGCCCCCGGTCAGAGCGGTATTCATCCGAGTGGCCGCGAGACCTACGGCGACTCGATGATCGTCGATCACTGGGGCCAGGTGCTCGGACGTTTGCCGCACGGCGAGGGCATCGTGACAGCGTCGTTCGATCTCGACGCGCAACGTCGCGTGCGGGAGTCGTTTCCGGCACTGAGCCATCGCCGACTTTGATTAAGATATCGCTATGACCGACGCTTTCTCACTCGCCCGTGACCTCATTCTCGAACCGGCCGGACTCGACGAGGGACACATTACGCGCGCCCTCGGACTCGTTCGTGCCTCGTCCATCGACGCCGCCGACGTGTACTTCCAGTTTTCTCGCGACGAGTCGTGGTCGCTCGAAGACGGTATCGTCAAAGAAGGCAGCGCGAGCATCGAGCAGGGCGTTGGGGTACGCGCGTTGTCCGGCGAAAAAACCGGGTTCGCCTATTCCGATGAAATTCTCCCGGCAGCACTCGAAGAAGCGGCGCTCGCCGCGCGTGCAATTGCAGTCGCCGGGGGTGACGGCCGCGTCCCCGTGCTTCGCCGCAGCATGGGTCACGCGCTCTATCCGGCGCTCGATCCGCAAGGTTCGCTGTCGGATGACGACAAAGTCCGGTGGCTCGAGCGTGTCGATCGAGAGACGCGTCGCCTCGATCCGCGCATCGTCCAAGTCATGGCCTCCGTCTCCACGGCCTTCGACGTGGTCCTGCTCGCGGATGCCGACGGCACGCTCGCGGCAGATGTGCGGCCACTCGTGCGGTTCAATGTTTCGGTGATCGCCGAGCGCGACGGTCGTCGCGAAGTGGGTTTCGCGGGGATGGGCGGGCGTTATGCGCTTGCCGAGCTCGTGGCGGGCGACCGTCCACTCGCCTTAGGTCGCGAAGCGGCGCGACAAGCTTTGGTGAATCTCGATGCCATTCCGGCGCCGGCAGGCGCCATGACCGTGGTTCTCGGCGCGGGTTGGCCGGGCATCTTGCTGCACGAAGCCATCGGTCACGGCCTCGAGGGTGATTTCAATCGTAAAGGCACCTCTGCATTCAGCAATCGCGTCGGCGAGCGCGTGGCCTCCGAGCACTGCACCGTCGTCGACGATGGCACGCTCTCGTCGCGTCGTGGATCGCTCAACATCGACGATGAGGGGACGCCGACTCGCTGCACGACCCTCATCGAAAATGGCGTGCTCAAGGGATACCTCCAAGACAAAATGAATGCGCGTTTGATGGGTACGCAGTCGACGGGCAATGGACGTCGGGAATCGTTCGCGCACATGACTTTGCCGCGGATGACCAATACCTACATGCGACCGGGTCCTCACGATCCGCAAGAGATCATTGCCTCGGTCGATCGCGGAATCTATGCCGTGAACTTTGGCGGTGGCCAAGTCGACATCACCTCCGGCAAGTTCGTTTTCTCGGCGAGCGAGGCGTATCTCATCGAAAAAGGTCGCATCGGTGCGCCCATCAAGGGCGCCACCTTGATCGGCAATGGTCCCGACGTACTGACGCGCGTGTCGATGGTGGGGAACGATCTCAAGCTCGACGACGGCGTCGGGACTTGTGGCAAGGAAGGGCAGAGCGTGCCGGTGGGCGTCGGACAGCCGACGCTGCGGATCGAGGAGCTGACGGTCGGCGGAACGGGCTGAATCGCCTCGAAATCTTAGAGGCTGCGCGCGCTCGTCGGATCGATGCGTCGCAACAGGTGTTTCGCCTGAGCATCGCGTCGCGCGGTCGTATCGGCCAGCAGGGTGATGTGCCCAAGTTTTCGGCCTGCACGTGCCGTTTTGCCGTAATCGTGCCAATGAAGCTCAGATTCGCCGATGAAGGTGTCGCGTGACGGCATCCGTCCGATGAGATTGATCATCGCCGCGTGTCCCCGGGCGGTCGTCGCGCCGAGCGGCAAGCCGAGAATGGCGCGCAAGTGATTTTCGAACTGGCTGGTTGCCGCGCCTTCGATCGTCCAATGCCCTGAGTTATGGACTCGAGGTGCCGTTTCGTTGGCGATCAGTCGGCCGTTACGAACGAAGAATTCGATGTTGAGTACGCCCTCGTAACGAAAATGTTCGAGGACTCGCTTGAGATGAGTGGTCGCTCGGCGTTGCAACGCGGGAACGCCCCAGGGTGCTCGAGTGAGCCGCAGAATGCCTTCGCGATGCAGGTTGCGATTGAGTGGATAGACCGCGATCTCGCCGCGGCGACTCCGTGCGCCGATGATCGAGACCTCGTCATCGAAGGTGACGAATTCTTCGTAAATGAGTGACGAGCCGCGAAGTCGCTCGAAGGCGAGCCAGGCCTCGTCGAGATTTCGCACGACCGCTTGACCCTTGCCGTCATAACCGAGCCTGCGGGTTTTGAGTACGCCTGGAAGACCGACGTCGCGTAAGGCGCGCACGAGCGAGGCCTGCGATTCGACGGCCGCGTAGCGTGTCGTCGGAATCCCGAGCGTATCGAACAGTTTTTTCTCGGCGATACGATCTTGCGACATGGCGAGCGCTGCGAGCGGCGGAGCGATCGAGGCCGAGCGACCGAGCGTGCGCAAACTCTCGATCGAGACGTTTTCCCAATCGAAGGTGATCACTTCGCTACGACGCGCGAGTTCGCGCAGTAATTTTCGGTCGGTGAATTCACCGATGAGCATCGGCGAGACTTGAGCCGCTGGCGTATCGGCGGAGCGATCGAGGAAGAGAAAGTCGAGGCCGAGCGGATAACCCGCGAGCGCCATCATGCGCCCGAGCTGTCCGCCGCCGACGATGCCGATGGTCATCGGACCCGTCTCGTCAGGTGTTGCGCGGATCGGGATGCTCGAGCACGGCAGCCGTCTGCGCATCGCGCTGGGCCTTGAGTGCTTTGGCGAGCACCGGATCGGACAGCGCGAGGATCGCGGCGGCCGAAAGGGCTGCGTTG